>NZ_JBHVJX010000021.1:0-159239 GCF_042798755.1 Streptomyces sp. NPDC057743 | reverse complement strand
CCCTGTACTGGACGTACTGGGGTCGTCGCCCGGTGCGGCGAGAGTGCGTGCCGGGCGCCGGACGGCAGGCGGGAGTTTGACGACAGGGCCTAGGACAGCCCCCGTCCTATTCCCTCCCCCATCATCGTCCCCATGAGTGAGACGTCGGCACGCCTGCTGAACCTGCTGTCCCTGCTCCAGACGCCCCGGGAGTGGCCGGGACGGGAGCTGGCCGATCGGCTGCGGGTGACCACCCGCACCATCCGCCGCGACATCGAGCGGCTGCGCGAGCTGGGGTATCCGGTGCACGCCACGATGGGCGCCGACGGCGGCTACCGGCTGGCCGCGGGCACCGCCATGCCGCCGCTGCTGCTGGACGACGAGGAGGCGGTGGCCATCGCGGTGGGCCTGCGCTCGACCGCCGGGCACACCCTCGTCGGCATCGAGGAGGCGTCGGTGCGGGCGCTGGCCAAACTGGAGCAGGTGCTCCCGGCCCGGCTGCGGCGCCGGGTCAGCACCCTGGGCACCGCCACCGTCCCGATGCCCGGCGGCGACGGCCCGACCGTCGACCCGGAGCATCTGACGGTGCTGGCCGCGGCGATCGCCAACCACGAGCGGGTGCGCTTCCGTTACCGGGCGCACACCGGCGAGCAGAGCCGGCGCCTGGTGGAGCCGCACCGCCTGGTCGCCGCCGGCCGCCGCTGGTACCTGGTCGGCTACGACAACGACCGCGACGACTGGCGGATCTTCCGGGTGGACCGGCTGACCGAGCCGTTCGCCACCGGGGTGCGGACCCCGCCGCGCGAACTGCCGGCCGCCGACGCCGGGACGTACGTCCGGGAGCGGATGCGCGGGCTCGCGGTCGGGTACCGGGCGGTGGCGACGGTGTGGGGGCCGGCGGCGGAGGTGGCCGCGCGGCTCGGCGGGCCGGCGGTGGGCGAGGTCACCCCGCTCGACGAGGGCAGCTGCCGCTGGCACAGCACGCCGGATTCGCTGGAGTGGCTGGCGATGCGACTGATGCTGCTGGGCTTCGAGTTCACCGTCCATGAGCCGGCCGAACTGACCGCGTACGTGCGGGACCTGGGGGGCCGGGCGGTGCGGGCGGCGGACGGAGCGACCGGCGGCGCGGCGGACGGAGCGGCGGGGCCGAGCGACGGGAATACCCCAGGGGGGTAAAGTGTTGGTCGGGATCGACGCAGGGCGGTCGCCACGCCGGCCGCCACCGGCGCCCCACTCCCCCGCGAACAGGAGGACCAGCCGTCATGACCACCGCGATCGACGGGCCCGTCGTCGAGCTGGAGATCGGCGGGATGACCTGCGCCTCGTGCGCGGCCCGCGTCGAGAAGAAGCTCAACCGCATGGACGGGGTCACCGCCACCGTCAACTACGCCACCGAGAAGGCGCAGGTGACGCTCGCGGACGGCAGCGGCGTGGCGACCGCCGACCTGATCGCCACCGTGGAGCGGACCGGCTACACCGCCACCGTCCCCGAGCCGCCCGCTCCCCAGCCGCCCACCGAGGACGCCGGCGACGGCCCGGCCGCGGCGGACGACGGCCCGCTCGCCGCCCTCCGGCAGCGCCTCACGGTCTCCCTGGCGCTCGCCGTCCCGGTGATCCTGATGGCGATGGTCCCCGCCCTCCAGTTCACCAACTGGCAGTGGCTCTCGCTGACGTTGGCCGCCCCCGTGGTGGTGTACGGGGCGTGGCCCTTCCACCGCGCCGCCTGGACCAACCTCCGGCACGGCGCGGCCACCATGGACACCCTGATCTCCCTGGGCACCCTCGCCGCCTTCGGCTGGTCGCTGTGGGCGCTGTTCTTCGGGACGGCGGGCGCGCCCGGGATGACCCACCCCTTCGAGCTGACCCTGGCCCGCACGGACGGCGGCGACGCCCTCTACCTGGAGACCGCGGCCGGCGTCACCAGCTTCATCCTGGCCGGCCGCTACTTCGAGGCCCGCGCCAAGCGCCGGGCCGGCGCCGCGCTGCGGGCCCTGCTGGAGCTGGGCGCGAAGGACGTCGCCGTCCTCCGGGCCGGTCGCGAGGTCCGCGTCCCGGTGGGTCAACTGGCCGTCGGCGACCGCTTCGTGGTCCGTCCCGGGGAGAAGATCGCCACCGACGGGCGGGTGGTGGAGGGCTCCTCTGCCGTGGACGCCTCGATGCTGACCGGGGAGTCGGTGCCCGTGGAGGTGGCTCCCGGCGACACTGTCACCGGTGCCACCGTCAACGCCGGCGGCCGGCTGGTCGTCGAGGCCACCCGGGTCGGCTCGGACACCCAACTCGCCCGTATGGCCAAGCTGGTGACGGACGCGCAGAACGGCAAGGCGGCGGCCCAGCGGCTCGCCGACCGGATCTCCGCGGTCTTCGTCCCCCTCGTCATCGTGCTCGCCCTGGGCACCCTCGTCGGCTGGCTCGCCACCGGGCACGGCGCGGTGGCCGCCTTCACCGCGGCGGTCGCGGTGCTGATCATCGCCTGCCCGTGCGCGCTGGGCCTGGCGACCCCGACGGCGCTGATGGTCGGCACCGGCCGCGGCGCCCAGCTCGGCATCCTCCTCAAGGGCCCGGAAGTCCTGGAGACCACCCGCACCGTCGACACCGTCGTCCTGGACAAGACCGGCACCGTCACCACCGGCGTGATGGCCCTGACCGACGTGCACCTGGCCGACGGCGTGACCCGCGCGCAGGCGCTGCGGCTGGCCGGCGCGCTGGAGCACTCCTCCGAGCACCCCATCGCCCGGGCCGTCGCCGGCGCCGCCCAGGAGGCCGAGCCCACCGGCGTCCTCCCGGTGCCCGAGGACTTCGCCGGCGTCCCCGGCCTCGGCGTCCGCGGCACCGTCGAGGGGCACGCCGTCCTCGTCGGACGGGAGCGGCTGCTGGCCGACCGCGGTCAGCCGCTGCCGCCCGCGCTGGCCGACGCCAAGGACGCGGCCGAGCGGGCCGGGCGCACCGCGGTCGCGGTCGGCTGGGACGGCGCCGCCCGCGCCGTGCTGGTGGTCGCCGACGCGGTCAAGCCGACCAGCGCCGAGGCGGTCCGCCGGCTGCGCGCCCTGGGGCTGACCCCGGTCCTGCTGACCGGCGACCACCGCGCGCTCGCCGAGTCGGTCGCCGCGGAGGTCGGCATCGACGAGGTGATCGCCGAGGTGCTGCCCGAGGACAAGGTCGCCGTGGTCGAGCGCCTCCAGGCCGAGGGCCGCTCGGTCGCCATGGTCGGCGACGGCGTCAACGACGCGGCCGCGCTGGCCACCGCCGACCTCGGCCTGGCGATGGGCACCGGCACCGACGCCGCCATCGAGGCCGGCGACCTCACCCTGGTCCGCGGCGACCTGCGCACCGCCGCGGACGCCATCCGGCTGGCCCGGGCCACCCTCGGCACCATCCGCACCAACCTCTTCTGGGCGTTCGGCTACAACGTCGCCGCGCTGCCGCTGGCCGCCGCCGGGCTGCTCAACCCGATGATCGCCGGCGCCGCAATGGCCTGCTCCTCGGTCTTCGTCGTCGGCAACAGCCTCCGCCTGCGGCGCTTCCGCGCCCTGCGCTGACGCCCGTCCCGCCCCGCCCGCCGGCCCCGCCCGCGCACCGCGCCTGGGGCCGGCGGGCGTCGGAAGCCTCCAGTTCTCGCCGCCGAACGTTGGCGGTTCGCACAGCCGTCCCCCGCCGCCGACCGGCGAGACTGTCCGGGTACCACCCGCTCCACGTACCCCAGGGGACCTCATGACCGGGTCGCGCATCTTGGCCCTCGGCCATTACCAGCCCTCCCGCGTGCTCACCAACGACGACCTCGCCGGGATGGTCGACACCGACGACGCCTGGATCCGCAGCCGCGTCGGCATCCGCACCCGACACGTCGCGGCACCGGACGAGACGGTGGACGCGATGGCCGCCGCGGCCGCCGCGAAGGCGCTGGCCACCGCGGGCCTCGCCGCCGCGGACATCGACCTGGTCCTGGTCGCCACCTGCACCGCCGTGGACCGCAGCCCCAACACCGCGGCCCGGGTCGCGGCCCACCTGGGCCTGGCCTCCCCCGCCACGATGGACCTCAACGTGGTCTGCGCCGGCTTCACCCACGCCCTGGCCACCGCCGACCACGCCATCCGGGCCGGCTCGGCGAGGCGCGCCCTGGTCATCGGCGCGGAGAAGTTCACCGACGTCGTCGACTGGACCGACCGCTCCACCTGCGTCCTGGTCGGGGACGGCGCCGCCGCCGCGGTGGTCACCGCCGCCGACGAACCCGGGATCAGCCCGGTCCTGTGGGGCTCGGTCCCGCAGATGGGCAACGCGGTCCGCATCGAGGGCGCCCCGCCCCGCTTCGCCCAGGAGGGCCAGACCGTCTACCGCTGGGCCACCACCCAACTCCCCGCCATCGCCCGCCAGGTGTGCGACCGGGCCGGCATCCGCCCCGAGGACCTCGCCGGCGTCGTCCTCCACCAGGCCAACCTGCGGATCATCGAGCCGGTCGCGGAGCGGATCGGCGCGGTCAACGCGGTCGTCGCCCGGGACGTCGTCGACTCCGGCAACACCTCCGCCGCCTCGGTCCCGCTCGCGCTGTCCAAGCTGGTGGAGCGCCGCGAGATCCCCTCCGGCGCCCCCGTCCTGCTGTTCGCCTTCGGCGGCAACCTCTCCTACGCGGGCCAGGTCGTCGCCAGCCCCTGACGCCGCCCGCCAGCCGCCGGGCGGCCGGACCTGTCCGTCACCCGGCGCGGCTCACCCGGCGTCCTGCGGGTGCTCCTCCAGGTACATCACGCCGCAGGTGCGGCAGAACGGCTGCGCCTCGGTCGTTCCCCACTTGCCGGCCGATTGGGTGGCGGCGGCCGGGGCCAGCGGCTGCCCGCACATCGCGGTCGTCGCGCCCACCCTGGTCATGTGCCACTTCTTGACCGGCGTGTCCTCGTGCGGCAGCACGCCCTCCGCATACTCAGCGCGCATCTCATGCTCCATGGCAGGTGCACCTCCTACCGCCCACCATGCGCCGCCGCCCCCGACCCCACAACGCCAGCCCGGGGCCGGGAGCCCGCGTACGCGGCCGCCGGCTAGAAGATCGACCAGCCGGTCAGCGTCGTGAACTGGTCCAGCGCCGCCATCCCGGCCACCGAGTTCCCCCGCGCGTCCAGCCCGGGGCTCCACACGCACAGCGTGCACCGCCCCGGCACCACGGCCACGATGCCGCCGCCCACCCCGCTCTTCGCCGGCAGCCCGACCCGGTAGGCGAACTCGCCCGCCGCGTCGTACGTCCCGCAGGTCAGCATCACCGCGTTGATCCGCTTGGCCTCGCGCGCCTCCAGCAGCCGGCTGCCGTCGGCCCGCAGCCCGTGCCGGGCCAGGAACCCACCGGCCACCGCCAGGTCCCGGCACGACATCTCCATCGAGCACTGCCAGAAGTAGTGCTCGATCACGCTCGGCACCGGGTTCTCCAGGTTCCCGAACGACGCCATGAAGTGGGCCAGCGCCGCGTTCCGGTCCCCGTGGTCGGCCTCGGAACCGGCCACCGCCTGGTCGAACGCCAACTCCGGGTTCCCGCTCTCGGCCTGGAGGAACTCCAGCATCGAGGTGCTCGCATCGCCCGTCATGGTCAGCAGCCGGTCGGTCACCACCAGCGCGCCCGCGTTGATGAAAGGATTCCGCGGAATCCCGTTCTCCCACTCCAGCTGCACCAGGGAGTTGAACGGCGTCCCCGAGGGCTCCCGCCCGACCCGCTGCCAGATGTCGTCGTGGCCGTGCGACCCGGCCATCACCAGCGCCAGCGAGAACGCCTTGGAGATCGACTGGACCGAGAACGGGACCTCCCAGTCGCCGGTCCCGTACACCTCGCCGTTGATGTCGGCTACCGCGATCCCGAACTGGTCCGGTGACACCTTCGCCAACGCCGGAATGTAGTCGGCGACGTGCCCGCGCCCCACGAACGGCCTCGCATAGGCCGCTACCTCCTCAAGAACGGCCTGGTAGTCCATACCGGCCACGCTATCCCGCCCGCAGGAGCGCCCCCATCGGAGCCCCCGCCAACGACCTCACCTCACGCGCCAGGTGGGCCTGGTCCGCGCACCCGACCCGCGCGGCGACCTCGGCGTACGGGACGCCGGCGCGGGCCAGTTCCAGCGCCCGCACCAGCCGCAGCACCCGGGCCAGCGTCTTCGGCCCGTACCCGAACACCGCCAGGCCGTGCCGGTGCAGTTGCCGCTCGCCCATCCCGACCAGGTGGGCCACCTCCGCCACCGGGAGGCCGCGCGCCAGCCCGGCGACGATCGCCCCGGTCCGCCCCGAGCGGCCCGGCAGCGCCCCGGGCCCGTCGGCCCACCGCTCCCGCGCCCGCAGCCGGTCCCGCGCCGCCTCCTCCAGGACGGCGCCCGGACCGCCGGTCGCCGCCCGCTCGGCCAGCTCCCGCGCCCGTCGGGCGCCCCACAGGTCCGCCAACGGCAGCCGCCGGTCCCGCAGTTCGTGCGCCGGCACCCCGAGGACCGCCGGCCCCTGCCCCGGCGCGAACGGCAGGCCGACCCAGCGCGTCCCGGCCGCCACCGCCCCGTCCCTCGGCTGCGGCCCGGTGTCCGGCCCGGCCACCAACAGCCGCCCGTCGCCCCAGATCAGGTCCGTGCAGCCGTCGGGAAGTACGGGGCCCTCCCCCGGCACCGTCGTGGTGGTCCACAGCACCGCCCCCGCCAGCCGCGACACCCACTCCCGGTACGCCCCCGGGCCCGCCCGGTCGGGACCCGGACCGGGTGCGCCGACCGGGTCACCCATGTCGCGCTCCTCGTCCACATCCCCCAGCCTGGCACGGGAACCGCACGGCCCTCCCCGCCGTTGATCCCATAACGATTCCGACACCGGGTCGGGCCACCGACCCACACGCCCAGGGAGGCAGCAATGTCAGGGTTTCTCGACCGCGCCAAGGAGCAGGCCAAGCAGGGGCTGGCGCAAGGCCGGCAGAAGGTCGACGAGTTGCAGCAGCAGCGCGCCGGCAACGACCTGCTGAGGAAGCTGGGCGCCGCCTACTACGCCGAGCGCCGCGGCAGCGGCACCCCCGATGCCACCCAGAGCGCCCTGTCCGCCCTCGAAGCCCACATCAGCACCCACGGCGACGGCTTCCTGCACGACTGACGCCCGCCCGCACCGCACCCCCGTCCCCCTCCTGCCCCTCCGCTCCCGTGTCCCGTCCCTCCCCCGCGCCCCAGGCGCTCCGCCCCCACCTCCCGTCCCCCCTCCAGCCCGTCGACGACGAGCCGTTCACCCGCCGCGGCGTCCGCCTCGTCCTCAAGCGGGACGACCTCATACACAGCGCCCTTCCGGGCAACAAGTGGCGCAAGTTGGCGCCCAATCTGCGCGCCGCCGCCGAGGCGGGCGACCGCGCGCTGCTCACCTTCGGGGGCGCGTACTCCAACCACCTGCGCGCCACGGCCGCGGCCGGCCGGCTGCTGGGGTTCGACACCCTGGGCGTGGTCCGCGGCGACGAGTTGGCTCACGCTCCGCTCAACTGGTCCCTGGCCCGCTGCGCCGCCGACGGGATGCGCCTGCACTTCGTCGACCGCGCCACCTACCGCCGCAAGTCCGACCCGGACGTCCTGGCCGCCCTGCGGGACCGCTTCGGCGCCTTCCGCCTCATACCGGAGGGCGGCAGCAACTCCCTTGCCGCGCAGGGCTGTACGGAGCTCGGCCGGGAGCTGCGCGGGCGCGCGGACACGGTCGCGGTGGCGTGCGGGACCGGCGGCACCCTGGCCGGGCTGGCCGCCGGACTCGGGCCCGGGCAGCGCGCGTTGGGCGTTCCGGTGCTCAGGGGCGGCAGCCCGCACTTCCTGCACGAGACGGTCGCGGAGCTCCAGCGTGCGGCCTTCGGCGGGGTGCGCGGCGACTGGACGCTGGCGGAGGGCTTCGACTTCGGCGGCTACGCCCGCCGTACCCCCGAACTCGACGCGTTCGCCGAGGCGTTCGAGGCGCGGCACGGCCTGCCCGTCGAGCGGGTCTACGTCGCCAAGCTGCTGTTCGCGCTGACGACCCTGGTCGAGCAGGGAGCCTTCCCGTCCGGCAGCACCGTCGTCGCCGTCGTCACCGGGACCGGTTAGCCGCCCCGCCGCCTACGGGACGGGTCATGAGGCGCCCTCCCGGTAGGCCGCCGCCTCCTCCAGGTCCAGCCGGCGCAGCAGCGTCCGCATCATCTCGTCGTCGATGCGTCGCGCGTCCCGCAGTTCGACGAAGACCCGCCGCTCGGCGTCGATCATCTCCCGGGCCAGCCGTCGGTAGGTGTCGTCGGCGGACTCCCCGGTCACCTCGTTCACCGCGCCCAGCCGCTCCCAGACCGCGTTGCGGCGGCGCTCCAGGACCGTGCGCAGCCGGTCGGCGAGCGGCCCCGGCAGGGCGTTGCGCTCGTCCTTCAGCAGGGTGTCGAGGCGGGCCTCGGCGGCCCGGGACGCCTCGTTCTGGGCCTGCGCCTCGGCCAGCGTCTCGGCCTGGGCGTCCCGGCCCGGCAGCCGCAGCGCCCGGATCAGCGGCGGCAGCGTCAGCCCCTGGACGACCAGCGTGGCGATGACGGTGGTGAAGGTCAGGAAGAGCACGAGGTTGCGGGCCGGGAAGGGGCCGCCGGCCTGCACCGTCGCGGGGATGGAGAAGGCGATGGCCAGCGAGACCACGCCGCGCATCCCGGCCCAGCCGACGATGACCGGTGCCCGCCAGGTGGTGTCCGGTTCCCGGGTCCTGATGCGGGCCGAGAGCAGCCGCGGCAGGTAGGTGGCGGGGAAGACCCACAGGAAGCGCGCCAGCACCACGACGGCGAACACCACCGCCGCGTACCCGAGCGCCTGCGTCGTACTGAACTTCCCCAACCCCCGCAACACGACCGGCAGTTGGAGCCCGATCAGCGCGAACACCGCGGACTCCAGCACGAAGGAGACCATCTTCCAGACCGCCTCCTCCTGGAGCCGGGTCTCGAAGTCCACCTGCCAGGAGCGGTGGCCCAGGTAGAGGCCGACCACCACGACGGCCAGCACCCCGGAGGCCCCGACCTGCTCGGCGGCGGCGTACGCGGTGAACGGGATGAGCAGCGAGAGGGTGTTCTCCAGGAGCGTCGATTCCCGCAGCCGGCAGCGGAGCCAGTGCAGCGGCACCATCAGGACGACGCCGATGCCGATGCCCCCGAGGGAGGCCACGGCGAACTCCTTCAGACCGGCGCCCCAGGTGGCGCTCGCCCCCACGGCCGCGGCCAGCGCCACCTTGTACGCGGTGATCGCGGTGGCGTCGTTGACCAGCGATTCGCCCTGGAGGATCGTCGTGATCCGGTGCGGCAGCCCCAGCCTGCGGGCGATCGCGGTGGCCGCGACGGCGTCCGGCGGGGCGACCACGGCACCCAGGACGAGCGCGGCGGTCAGCGGCAGGTCCGGCACGAGCAGGTACGCCGCGTACCCGACGGCCAGCGTCGCGAACAGCACATAGCCGACCGAAAGCAGCGCCACCGGCCGCACGTTGGCCCGCAGGTCCAGGTAGGAGCTGTCCAGCGCGGCGGTGTGCAGCAACGGGGGCAGCAGCAGCGGCAGTACGACGTGCGGGTCGAGGGTGTAATCCGGGACGCCGGGGATGAACGCGACGCCGAGCCCCGCGGTGACCAACAGCAGCGGCGCCGGCACCGGCGTCCGCCGCGCCAGCCCGGCGATCCCCGCGCTGCCCGCGACCAGCAGCAACAGCGGCATCACGTTCACAACCGCACCGTCCCCACGCTCCCCCGCCGGCCGTCCCGGCGATCTAACCTGGCCATCATGAGTGAGTGCACGCACGTTCCCGAACTGCCGCGCGCCGAGCCGGCGCCGCTGAGCGAGACCTGCCTGGAGTGCCTGGCCGCGGGCAGCCACCCGGTGCAGCTGCGGCTCTGCCTGGTGTGCGGGCACGTCGGCTGCTGCGACTCCTCCCCGTACCGGCACGCCACCGGCCACTACGAGGAGACCGGTCACGCGGTGATGCGGTCGTTCGAGCCGGGCGCGTCCTGGCGGTGGTGCTTCGTGGACGAGGTACTGGTCTGAGGGTCGCCGCCGGGTGACGGCAGGTACCGCCGCAGGCCCCTCAAGGCCCCCGGTCTAGCCTTGCCGCATGATCCGCGCAGCGACCCCCGACGACGTCCCCGTCATCCTCGCCATGATCGGCGAACTGGCCGCCTACGAACGCACTCCCGAGGCCGCGCAGGCCACCGAACCGCAGCTGAAGGAGGCGCTGTTCGGCCCACAGCCGGCCGCCTTCGCGCTGCTCGCCGAGGACGCCGGCGAACCGGTCGGCTTCGCCCTGTGGTTCCGGAACTTCTCCACGTGGACGGGCACGCACGGTGTCTACCTGGAGGACCTGTACGTGCGCCCCGAGGCGCGCGGCGGCGGCCACGGCAAGGCGCTGCTGGCGGCCCTCGCCCGGATCTGCGTGGAGCGCGGCTACCAGCGTTTCGAGTGGTCGGTCCTGGACTGGAACGAACCGTCCATCGGTTTTTACCGGTCCATCGGCGCCCGGCCCATGGACGAATGGACGGTGTTCCGGCTCACTGGAGATGCGCTCCGGTCGCTCGCGGAGACCGCGCACCCCAACGGAGCGTAATCGGCCTCGATTTGACGACCCCGACCCCTACCACTGTCCGTGCCTGAAGTTTTACACTCTGTAACAGACGTGGCGTCGGCGGGCCGGTCGTCGCCGTCCGGACGGCTGCCCTGCTCCTTCCGGGCGACACCGGCCCGCGGATCGCGATAGCGTCACAGCCGAACCACGAGCCGCGCCGATCGTTCTCCCGTCGGGAGGACCACCGGCACGGATACCCCGCAAGAACGTGAAGCACGCCAACTGCTGGTGCTTCCGGACGCATTCCAGCTTTACCAGCTTGTGCCACCTTGGAGGTGAGGGTGTCCCAGATCGCAGGCGAGCCCGGGACTCAGGACTTCGTCGAAGTCCGTCTGCCCGCTGCGGGTGCCTACCTGTCAGTGCTGCGTACCGCCACGGCCGGTCTCGCAGCCCGCTTGGACTTCACCCTCGACGAAATCGAGGATCTGCGCATCGCGGTGGACGAGGCCTGCGCGATCCTGCTGCAACAGGCCGTCCCCGGCAGCGTGCTCAGCTGCGTCTTCCGGCTCATCGACGACGCGCTGCAGGTGACGGTGTCGGCCCCGACGACCGACGGCCGCGCTCCCGAGCGCGACACCTTCGCCTGGACGGTGCTCTCCGCACTGGCCGGCAAGGTCGACTCCAGCGTTGCCGAGGACCGTACGGTCACCATCAGTCTGTACAAGGAGCGCGGCGCCGGTCCCGGACCGTCATGACCGAACAGGGGGCCCCGTGAAAGATGTCGAACGCGGCGCGAGGATGGCGGCGGGCGCGGTCATCCCCGGGCAGCACGCCCGGCCGCATCCGGTGGGTGGGGACGACCACGGCGTCCCGTTGGACGCGGCGGAGCAGGCAGAGCGGGCGGACCACATGGACCACAGCGAGCAGCAGGACCGGCAGGCCGGCCGGCAGGATCCGCCGGCCGCCGGCGACCGGCCCCAGGAACAGCAGTCCCCGGGGCCGGAGGATCCGCACGACCGCGGCGGCGCCCGCGCGCTCTTCTACGAGCTGCGCGAGCTCCCCGCCGGCTCCCCGGAGCGCGCGGAGCTGCGCAACACCCTCGTGCGGATGCACCTGCCGCTGGTCGAGCACCTGGCCCGGCGGTTCCGCAACCGCGGTGAGCCGCTCGACGACCTGACCCAGGTCGCCACGATCGGTCTGATCAAGTCGGTGGACCGGTTCGACCCGGAGCGCGGCGTGGAGTTCTCCACGTACGCCACGCCCACCGTCGTCGGCGAGATCAAGCGGCACTTCCGCGACAAGGGTTGGGCGGTCCGCGTCCCGCGCCGCCTCCAGGAGCTGCGACTGTCGCTGACCACCGCGACCGCCGAGCTGTCCCAGCGGCACGGCCGCGCGCCCACGGTCCACGAGTTGGCCGAGCATCTGGGGATCTCCGAGGAGGAGGTCCTGGAGGGCCTGGAGTCGGCCAACGCGTACAGCACCCTGTCGCTGGACGTCCCGGACACCGACGACGAGTCCCCGGCGGTCGCCGACACCCTCGGCGCAGAGGACGAGGCGCTGGAGGGCGTGGAGTACCGCGAGTCCCTCAAGCCGCTGCTGGAGGACCTCCCGCCGCGCGAGAAGAAGATCCTGCTGCTGCGGTTCTTCGGCAACATGACCCAGTCGCAGATCGCCCAGGAGGTCGGCATCTCCCAGATGCACGTCTCCCGCCTGCTGGCCCGCACCCTGGCCCAACTCCGCGACAAGCTCCTGGTGGAGGAGTAGTAGCCCCACTCCCCCCTGCCCCGTCACGTCCCCCTGCCCGTCCCCCGCCGTCGATCCCACCCCGGCGGGGCGCGGCCCGGGAATACCACCCCGCCCCCACACCGTTATGGCCCCGCAGGGGGCGGCGACGTCCCCTACGGGATCCGTTCGCCCCTCCCCTACGGGGCCACTCGCACGTTCACGGCGCACCCGCTTACGGGGCCATCTACGCGCTCTCCGGCCGTCGTTGGGCCTACGGCGTCTCCCGCGGGCCGATGCCCAGCGCGGTGGTCGCCGTCGGGTTGACCAGCAGGACGAGCACGACCAGCGCCGCCACCGCCAGCGCGGCGCCGGCGGCGATCAGCGCGCCGCCGCCCTTGATGAGCGTCCAGGCGACCGGCAGGGCCACGATCTGGGTGATCAGTGAAGGCCCCCGGCTCCACCGGCGGCGGAGCCACAGACCGCGCGCGGCAACCAACGGGAGCACCGCCAGCGCCAGGATGGTCACCCCGCCCATCTCCGCCTGCTGCGGGCTGTCGGGCGCCCCGACCAGCCCGTTGATCAGCATGTAGGCGCCGAGGGCGGCCAGCGCCAACCCCTCGACGGCGGTGAGCGCCGCGGCGGCGCTCAGCCGGGCGGGACGCGGGCCCTCCGGCTCGGACACCGCGGGGGTGCCGGCGGCTCGCTTCGGGGACTGCTTCTGCTGACTGGTCACCCCAGCAGGGTAGCGCCGGGCCCCGGCCGGACCGTCGGTCACCCGGAGCCCGGATCGTCGGTCGCCCGGAGCGTGGACAGGAGTGAGGCCGGTACCGGCAGGTAGGTACGCTGCTGCATATGCGCGCACTTCTCGTGGTCAATCCCGCAGCAACCACCACGAGCGCCCGCACCCGTGAGGTACTCACCCACGCGCTGGCCAGCGACCTCAAGCTGGAGGTCGCCGAGACGCGGTACCGCGGACACGCCCGCGACCTGGCCCGGGAGGCCGCCGAGGGCGGGGAGACCGACCTGGTGGTGGCGCTCGGCGGCGACGGCACGGTCAACGAGGTCGTCAACGGCCTGCTGACCACCGGCCCCGACCCGGACTCGCACCCCCGGCTCGCGGTGGTCCCCGGCGGCTCCACCAACGTCTTCGCCCGCGCCCTGGGCCTCCCCAACGACGTCGTGGAGGCCACCGGCGCCCTGCTGGACGCGCTGCGCGACAAGAGCGAGCGCACGGTCGGCCTGGGCCTCGCCTCGGGCACCGTCGGCAGCCCGGACGAGGGAGTGCCGGGCCGGTGGTTCACCTTCTGCGCCGGCTTCGGCTTCGACGCGGGCGTGGTCGGCCGGGTCGAGCAGCAGCGCGAGCGCGGCAAGCGGTCCACCCACGCGCTGTACGTGCGGCAGGTCGTCCGGCAGTTCCTGGGCGAGGCCAACCGCCGGCAGGGCACCATCACGCTCGAACGACCGGGCGCGGAGCCGGGCACCACGGAGGTCACCGAGAACCTCGCGATGTCCATAATCTGCAACACCGCCCCCTGGTCGTACCTGGGCAACCGCCCGATCTACCCCTCCCCCGAGGCGTCCTTCGACACGGCCCTGGACCTCTTCGCGCTGGACAAGTTCTCGGTGCCGGCGGTGACCCGTTACGGTTCCCAGCTCCTCGCCTCGACGCCGGATCGCGGCCCACGCGGCAAGCACGTCCTCTCGCTCCACGACCTCACCGACTTCACCTTGCATTCGCAGGTTCCCCTGCCGTTTCAGATGGACGGTGACCACCTGGGACTGCGGACGAGTGTGACGTTCACAGGCGTACGCCGTGCACTGCGTGTGATTGTGTGAGCAGTAGGGCCTAAAGTCCTTTCACTCGAACGTTTAGGCTGGCCTCCACCCCCTGGAATGACGGCTGTGAGCTAGGCGACACCAAGGAATCAAAAAAAAGTTTCCGGAAGGGGTTGTATCCGTCGCCGAGGTTTGCGAGTCTCTTCATGGCGATCGGGACGGCCGCTTTACCGGCCCCCTTGAGAGCCCGAATCCTCCTCCTCATTCCACAGGACCGCACCAGTCCTTGACTGGCTTTCGGCCCTTCCCTTGTGGAGGGATTCGTGAAAGCGTTCACATTCACAAGCAACGTTCCCGTCACACGAGGAGATGGAGCAGCCATGGACTGGCGTCACCGCGCCGTTTGCCGCGAAGAAGACCCCGAGCTCTTCTTCCCCATCGGCAACACCGGTCCCGCGCTGCTGCAGATCGAGGAAGCCAAGGCCGTCTGCCGCCGCTGCCCCGTCATGGAGCAGTGCCTGCAGTGGGCGCTTGAGTCCGGTCAGGACTCGGGCGTCTGGGGTGGTCTGAGCGAGGACGAGCGCCGCGCCATGAAGCGCCGTGCTGCTCGTAACCGGGCGCGTAACGCCAGCGCCTGAGACGACCTCCCCGTGGCCCCCGAGCCGCAGCGCGCAGTACCTTCGATGCCCGCCCGGAGTTGAAGACCCGGTCGACAGCGCATCACCACAGCTTTGAGCCCCGGACCGGGATCGGTCCGGGGCTTGTTGCTGTGTCGGATGGGCGGCGGGCGGCGGCCCGCCGCTCAGTGCTTCTTGTCGGCCCGTACGGGGATGTCGAGGAGCACCTGGGTGCCGCCCTCGGGCCGGCGGGCCATATCGAACGTTCCGCCCAACTCCCCCTCCACCAGGGTCCGTACGATCTGCAGCCCCAGGTTTCCGGCGCGCTGCGGATCGAAACCCTCGGGCAGTCCGCGGCCGTTGTCCTGGACGGTGACGAGCAGTCGGGGCTCGGTGCGGCTGCCGCCGCGCACCGCGGCGACCTCGACGGCGCCGTGCTGCACCTGCTCGAAGGCGTGTTCCAGGGCGTTTTGGAGCACCTCGGTGAGCACCATCGACAGCGGGGTGGCCACCTCGGCGTCCAGGATGCCGAAGCGTCCGGTGCGGCGGGTGGCCACCTTCCCGGGCGCGATCTCCGCGACCATGGCCAGCACCCGGTCGGCGATCTCGTCGAACTCCACCCGCTCGTCGAGGGTTTGGGAGAGCGTCTCGTGGACTATCGCGATCGAACCGACCCTGCGCACCGCCTCGTTGAGGGCCTCGCGGCCCTGCTCGGAATCCATCCGGCGGGACTGCAGCCGCAACAGGGCGGCCACGGTCTGGAGGTTGTTCTTCACCCGGTGATGGATTTCCCGGATGGTGGCGTCCTTGGTGATCAGTTCCCGTTCGCGGCGGCGGAGTTCGGTGACGTCGCGCAGCAGGACGAGCGAACCGATATGCGTTCCTTTGGGCTTGAGGGGAATGGCCCGCAATTGGATCACTCCGTCGTCGCCCTCGACCTCGAATTCCCGCGGCGCCCAGCCGCTGGCCAGTTTGACCAGGGCCTCGTCCACCGGGCCGCGGGCCGGGGCCAGTTCGGCGGTGGCCTGGCCGAGGTGGTGGCCCACGAGGTCGGCGGCGAGGCCGAGCCGGTGGTAGGCGGAGAGCGCGTTGGGGCTGGCGTACTGGACGACGCCGTCGGCGTCGAGCCGGATCAGACCGTCGCCGGCGCGCGGCGAGGCGTCCATGTCGACCTGCTGGCCGGGGAAGGGAAACGTTCCGGCGGCGATCATCTGGGCCAGGTCGGAGGCGCTCTGGAGGTAGGTCAACTCCAGCCGGCTGGGCGTCCGTACGGTCAGCAGGTTGGTGTTGCGGGCGATCACCCCGAGGACCCTCCCCTCGCGGCGGACCGGGATGGACTCCACCCGGACCGGCACCTCCTCGCGCCACTCGGGGTCGCCCTCGCGCACGATGCGGCCCTCGTCCAGTGCGGAGTCCAACATCGGGCGGCGGCCCCGGGGGACGAGGTGGCCGACCATGTCGTCCTGGTAGGAGGTCGGTCCGGTGTTGGGGCGCATCTGGGCGACCGACACATAGCGGGTGCCGTCGAGGGTGGGGACCCACAGGACGAGGTCGGCGAAGGAGAGGTCGGAGAGCAACTGCCACTCCGAGACCAGCAGGTGGAGCCACTCCAGGTCGGAATCGCTCAGAGCGGTGTGCTGGCGTACGAGATCGTTCATCGAGGGCACACCTCGGAGCCTACCGGCGTACGGTATGTGTTGTGCCTGCACGGCCATGGACAGACAAGAATGGTCTAGTCCAGAATGTGCGGTGCGGCACACCGGGGCGAAGCCCCGAACCGCTGGAACCTCCGCTCTCCCCGCACAGGAGGGCGGACCGAGGCCCACGGCGCTCTCTGCCCTGACTGCGCCCGGGCCTTAAGATCGACCGGTCCCGGGACGGGGCCGTGCCCCCTACCGCACAGGGAGCACCAACCGCCCGCACTACGGGGCCGGCCGATGTCAGCTCCGGGCTGCGGTGCCGGACAGGTTGAGGGTCCTGTCCCGGCGCCGCGGCCCGCGGGTGTTTTCGGGGGTCAGCGTCCGTCGGTGGGGTCCGCGCCGCGCGCCCTCTGGGCCCGATCCCCCTTTTCCGGCCAGGCGTTCATCGCCAGCGAGGCGACCGCCTCCAGCGTCGCGCGGTCCGTGCCGTCCCGGGCGGACTGCGACATCCCCGCGATGATCGCGCTCACGTACTCGGCGAGGGCGTGCGCGTCGGTGTCGGCGGGGAGTTCGCCGGTGGCGGCGTCCGCGCGGATCGCGCGCTCGATCTCCCGGACGTTCGACTGCCGCTTGTCGCGCAGGGACGCGGCGACCTCGGCGGAGGCGGGGGCGGTGTTGAGCGCGGCGCTGATGACCATGCAGCCGCGCGGGCGGTTTGGGGCGGTGTACTCGGCCGCGGCCTCGCGCAGGGCCCGTTCGACGCCACGGCGGGCGGTCGGCTCCTCGGCCAGGGCGCGGTGGATGAAGCCGCCGTACACCTCCCCGTACACCGCTATCGCCTCGTCGAACAGGGCCCGCTTGTCGCCGAAGGCGGCGTAGAGGCTGGGGGCGCTGATGCCCATCTCGCGGGTGAGGTCGGCGATGGACGTGGATTCGTAGCCGTACTCCCAGAAGGAGCGGATCGCCTTCTCCAGGGCCGTCTCCCGGTCGAAGGACCGGGGTCGGCCGCGCTGCTTGGTCTCCTTGGCCACCATGGAGTGAATTCTATAGCGGCCGCTAAGAAACGCGTGCTACGGTTTTTGTGTAGCGAGCGATACAGAAATCGTTCGCGGACGAGCAGGCGTGCGCGCCGAGGGGCGCGCGGGCGAACGATGGGGAGGAGCTCGCAATGGGTGTGCTCAGCGGCAGGACGGCACTGGTGACGGGCGGCAGCCGGGGCATCGGCCGGGCGATCTCGGAGCGCCTGGGGCGGGACGGCGCGCGGGTCGGCGTGCACTACGGGAGCGACGAGACGGCGGCGAAGGAGACGGCCGCGGCGATCGAGGCGGCGGGCGGCGAGGCGTTCACGCTCCGCGCCGCGCTGGGGGTGTCCGGCGACACCGAGGCGCTGTGGGCCGCGTTCGACGAGCAGGCGGACGGGGTGGACATCCTGGTCAACAACGCTGGAATCAATAAGACGTTGGACGGCGCGCTGCGCCCCTTCGGCGAGATGACCCGCGCCGACGTCGAGCACCTCTTCGCGGTCAACGCCACCGCGCCGTACTTCGTCATCCAGGAGGGCCTGTCCCGACTGCGGGACGGTGGACGGATCATCAACGTCTCCACGCGGCTGACGCACGGCGCGGCCAAGTCCGATCTGATCGCCTACGCGATGTCGAAGGGGCCGATCGATGTGCTGACCCGCTCGCTGGCGAAGGAGCTCGGCCCCCGCGGCATCACGGTCAACGCGGTGGCACCCGGCGCCACCGACACGGACATGAACGCCGCCTGGCTGCGCGGCGAGGAGAACGCCGAGGCGCGCGCCGCGACCGGTGCGCTCTCCCCGCTGGGACGGGTGGCGGACGCCACCGATATCGCCGACATCGCGGGGTTCCTCGCCTCGGACGACAGCCGCTGGGTGACGGGCCAGTGGATAGACGCCACGGGTGGCGCCCTGCTGTGACCGGCCGGCGCCGCGCCGCCCGGCGGCGACTCGCCCCCACCCACGACCGGTACACCCGTCGAACCGTCGGCCGCCCCGTCAATCGGTGCGTCCACCGGTACGTCGCTCGGCGGGTCACTCGATGGGGCAATCGGTACGTCGCGCGGTGGATCACTCGGTGAGGCACTCGGCCCGCTCTTCCGTCCGCTCCTCGGTCCGTCCATCGGCCCGTCGTCCGGCCACCGGATCGACGGTTAGCGGTCGGGAAAACGTGCCCTGTCGTTCAACGGCGCCACGGGACCGCGTGGGCCCGCCTCTGCTAGATTGGTCTATACCACATAGCCCATTCTCCAGAACGGCAGGCCCAGCGTGGAAGTTGTCATCGTCCAGGATGCCGCGGCAGGCGGCGAGCTCATCGCGGAGGCGATCGCCACCCTGGTGCGCCGCAAGCCCGAGGCGCTCCTCGGCGTGGCCACCGGCTCGACGCCGTTGCCCATCTACGAGGCGTTGGCGACGAAGGTCCGGGCCGGCGAGGTGGACGCCTCGCGGACGCGGATCTGCCAGCTCGATGAGTACGTGGGGCTGCCGGCCGGGCATCCCGAGTCGTATCGCTCGGTGGTGCTGCGCGAGGTGGTGGAGCCGCTGGGGCTCGACGAGGGCGCGTTCATGGGGCCGGACGGCACGGCTGAGGACGTCCAGGCCGCGTGCGAGGCGTATGACCGGGCGCTGCGCGAGGCCGGCGGCGTGGACCTCCAGTTGCTGGGCATCGGCACCGACGGGCACATCGGCTTCAACGAGCCCTGTTCGTCGCTGGCTTCGCGTACCCGCATCAAGACCCTCACCCAGCAGACCCGGGAGGACAACGCCCGCTTCTTCGACAGCCTGGACGAGGTTCCGCACCACGTCATCACCCAGGGCATCGGCACCATCCTGGAGGCGCGGCACGTGGTGCTGCTCGCCACCGGCGAGGGCAAGGCCGATGCGGTGGCCCAGGCCGTCGAGGGCCCGGTGGCCGCGCTGGTGCCGGCCTCGGCGCTACAGCTCCACCCGCACGCGACGGTGGTTGTCGACGAGGCCGCGGCGTCCAAGCTGAAGCTGGCCGAGTACTTCCGCGCGACCTACGCCGCCAAGCCGGAGTGGCAGGGCCTCTGACGGAACCGACCGGCGGCCCGAGGGCCCGCACCAGCGACGGGCCTTGACGGGATGCCGGCGCGGGGCGGGCCCTCGGTGTGTTTGCGGGGGTGGCCTACGAGCAGCCGGCGTTGGGGAGTTGGGCGGGTGGTGGCCGAGTCGGATTCGTCCGAGTCGGATTGCGTCAGATTGCGTCGGATTGCGGGGGCATGCGTCCCGCCGGAGGTGTTCCCGACTACGGGAGCGGCCGACTGGGGGCTGGCCGTCACGCGCCCCAGCCCGTCAGGTGACAGGTCCGCAGCCCGTCGGGCGTCGCAACCTCCGGCGCAGGCCAGCCCGTTGGCCCATCGGCCGGTCGGCCGGTCGGCCCGTCAGCCCGTCGGCCCGTCGACCCGTCGGCCCGTCGGCCCGTCGGCCCGCGAGGGTCCGCGCCGCGAGCAGCCGACCACAGGCATCCGGCCCCAGGAGCGACCAGCCCACCAGCCGCTCATGCCCCAGGGCCAAGATGTGAGCGCGCCTGAGGGGTCAACGGGGCGGCATGACTGGCGGGGTGGTGGAAGGCGTGTCTGGGGCGTAATGGCAGGACGCAACAGGCTGGCGTACCCGGTGGGTTGGTGGATCGGGTGCCTTCGCGTGGGCGGAGGGGGCCCGGGATGTGGCGAGTCGATGAGCCCGGCGCCTGAGGGCGGGCGCCCGGGGGCGGGCGCCCGGGGGTGAGGCGGGCGTGGGTGAGGCGGGCGTGGGCACTGGTTGGCGCGGCGGGCTGTTGGTGCCTCCAGCGTGCCCGCGTCGTGGCGTCTCAGGTGTCCGCGCCCTCCGCCCAAGCTCCCCTTCCCGTCAGGGCCTCCGTGGCTGCTTGGGCGCAGATGCGGGCCGCGCCGTGGGTGGCTATGTGGGGGGCGCCCTGGGGTGGGGCCTGGGGGACGCCCATTTCGATGACGGCGGTGTGGGGGCGGGCGGTCAGCAGGGCGTGCAGGGTGTCGGCCATCCAGGGGTGGCGGTGGAGGTCGCGGACGACGGCCACGATCGGGCGGTCGCCGGCGGCGGTGAGCAGGGCGTCGACGAGGGCGGCGGGGCCGGCCGCGGCGTCGGCGGCGGTGTAGGTGGTGGACCCGGTGCCGGGGAGGAGGCGGGCGAGTTCGGCGGCGACGCCCCAGGGGGTCTCGTCGCCGACGGCGATGTTGGCGCGCGGGGTGAACGAGGCGACGTAGGCGGGGACGGTGAGCGGGCGGTGCGGGGTGACGGAGGTCAGCCGGACGGCGCGGCGGGCGGCGGCCAGGCCGATCCCGGGGGCGGGCGCGGCCCCCTCCCCCGCACCCGCGACCCGGGTCCAGTGCGCCAGGGCGCGCACCCGCGCCGCGGCGTCGGCGAGCCGCTCTTCGGGCAGTTGGCCTTCCCTGACGGCCCGGACCAGCGCGTCCCGCAGCCGGTCCACGGTGGCCTCGTCGGACAGTCCGCCGCCCACGCAGATCGCGTCGGCGCCGGCGGCGAGCGCCAGGACGGTGCCGCGCTCGATGCCGTAGGTGGCGGAGATGGCCCGCATCTCGATGCCGTCGGAGACGATCAGGCCGTCGAAGCCGAGGCCGCCGGCGGCGACGGGGGCGCGCAGCAGGCCGTGCAGGGCGGCCGGGCTGAGCGTGGCGGGGCGTTCGGGGTCCAGCGCCGGGAGGAGGAGGTGGGCGGTCATCACGGCGCGGGTGCCGGCGGCCACCGCGGCGCGGAACGGGACCAGTTCGCGTTCCCGGAGCGTCGTCAGGTCGGCGGTGACGCGGGGCAGGTCGTGGTGGGAGTCGACGGCGGTGTCGCCGTGGCCGGGGAAGTGCTTGGCGCAGGCGGCGACGCCGGCGGACTGCATCCCCTCGACGTAGGCGGCGGTGTGCCGGGCCACGAGGGCCGGGTCGGCGCCGAAGGAGCGGACGCCGATGACGGGGTTGGCGGGGTCGGAGTTGACGTCGGCGCAGGGTGCCCAGTTGAAGTTGACGCCGCAATCGGCCAGTCGGCGGCCGAGTTCGCGGGCGACGTCGCGGGTCAGCGCGGTGTCGTCGACGGCGCCGAGGGCGAGGTTGCCGGGGAAGGAGGAGCCGCCGCGCACTTCGAGGCGGGTGACGTCGCCGCCCTCCTCGTCGATGGCGACGAGGAGTTCGTCACGAGCACCGCGCAATTGGCCGGTGAGGGCGGCGAGTTGTTCGGGTCCGTGCACATTGCGGCCGAAGAGGGCGACGGAGGCCAGCCCCTCGTCGAGGCGGCGCAGCAGCCAGTCCGGCGCGGTGGTGCCGGTGAAGCCGGGCTGGAGGACGGCGAGCGCGTCCCGGGTGAGGGTGTCGGTCGGGCGGAGAGCGGTGGCCATCGGTCATCCCTTCACGGCGCCGGAGGCGAGACCGCCGACCGCCTTGCGCTGGAGGAAGAGGAACAGGATCAGGATCGGCAGGGCGAAGAGCGAGGCGGCGGCCATGGTGGCGCCCCAGTCGTCGCCGAACTGGGACTGGAACTGGGAGAGCCAGAGCGGCAGGGTGCCGGCGCCGGGCTCCTTGTTGAGCACCAGGACCAGCGGGAACTCGTTCCAGGCGGTGATGAAGCCGAAGAGGGAGGTGGCCATCAGGCCGGGGGCCAGCAGCGGCAGCACGACCTTGACGAACGCCTGGCGGCGTGTGCAGCCGTCGACCAGCGCGGACTCCTCCAACTCCTTGGGCACCGCGGCGACATAGCCGCGCAGCGTGAGGAGGGTGAAGGGGAGCACCATCAGCATGTAGAAGAAGGTGAGCGGCAGCAGGCTGTTGAGCAGGTCCGCGTCCCGGACGATCAGGTAGATCGAGATCACCATGACCTCCCAGGGCGCCATCTGGGCCACCATGAAGGTCAGCAGGATGCCCTTGCGGCCCTTGAAGCGCATCCGCGCGATGGCGAACGCGCCGCACAACGCGATGACCAGCGAGAGCCCGACGGCGAGCACGGTCACCACGATCGAATTGGTGGCCAGCTGCCAGAAGTTGGGCGCGTTCACCGCCGTCGCGAAGTGGCTGAGGGTGCCGTGGAGCGGGAACCACACGGGGTCCTCGCTGAGGATGTCCCCGGTCGGCTTGAAGGCCGTGGCGAACATCCAGTACACGGGGAAGACGAAGCCGAGGGCGAGGACGGCGGCGGTCGCGTTGGGCCAGATCCGGCCGGCGAGTGAGCGCCTCACAGCGCGTCCTCCTCTTGCTTGAGCGTCAGGCGCAGGTAGTACGCGGTGAGGGCGAGCAGCACGACGATGGTCAGCACGGAGATCGCGGCGCCCATGCCGAAGTGGAGGTTGCCGACGCCCTCGGTGAAGGCGTAGATCGGCAGCGTCTCGGTGAGCCGGTCGGGGCCGCCCTGGTTGATCGCGAAGATCTGCGGAAACGCCTTGAAGACCCAGATGACTTCGAGGAACGTCGTGGCCAGGAAGAAGGGGCGCAGGAAGGGGAAGGTGACGGAGGTGAAGATCTTCCAGGCGCCGGCGCCGTCCATCCGGGCCGCCTCGTAGAGCTCCTTGGCGATGGTCGTGGTGGCCGCGTAGAGGTTGAGGGCCACGAAGGGCAGCGACTGCCAGACGATCAGCACGGTGATGACGAAGAAGGTGGAGAACTGGGTGCCGACCCAGTCGTAGTGCGCCATGGAGCGCCAACCGAGGTGCGCCAGCAGCCAGTTGACGACGCCGTAGCGGGAGTCGAAGAGCCACTGGAAGACGGTGGTGGCGGCGATCACCGGCATCGCCCAGGCCAGCACCAGCGCCGCGGACAGCACCAGCCGCATCTTCTTGCCGAGCCGGGCCAGCAGCAGCCCGAGCAGGGTGCCGAGCACCATGATCAGTACGACGTTGACGGCGGTGAAGGCGATGGTGCGGAGGGTGACCCGCCAGAACTGGTCGCTGCCCAGCACCTCTTGGTAGTTGCCCAGGCCCCGCCAGTCGGTGAGGTGCTGGATCAGCTCCTTCATGTTGAGGTTCTGGAAGGAGAGCACCAGGTTGCGGACGAGCGGCCAGCCGAGGAAGACCGCGGTGGCGAGCAGGGCCGGGAGCAGCAGGAGGTACGGCGCGCCGCGGGCCGCCCGCCGGCCGCCGGGGCCGCTCCGGCCGGGCGGTGCGCCGCGCTTGCGGGTCCGCGGCGCGGTCCTCCCGGCCGCTTCGTCGAGCTGCACTGCCATGAGCTGTGGTCCCCTCGTTCCCGTGAATGCGCCTGGTGGTTCCGGTGGTTGCCGCCGCCGGCCCCGCCGGGGTGCTCGGGGGGTCAGCGGCGGACGGGCGTACGGGCCGGGGGCGGCCGGCCCGTACGCGTCGGGGGCCGGCTACTGCTTGGCGAGCCGGGCGTTGATCTCGGACTCGATGTCCTTGGCCGCGTCGGTCGGGGCCTTACCGTTCAGGACCGCGGTCATGTAGTTCTTGATCGGGTTCGGCACGTTCTCGACCGCGGCCCACTGGGGGATCAACGGGGTGGTGCCGCCGGCCTTCTCGGCGGCCGGGGCGGCGGCCGCGGCGGCCGGGTTGCCCTTGGCCGCGCTCGCCAGGGCCGGGGACTTGGGCGTCCAGCCGGACTCGCGCACCATCTGGGCGTCGTTCTCCTTGGAGAGCGCGACCTTGAGGAATTCCTTGGCGAGGTCCTGGTTCTTGCTCAGCCCGGCGACCGCGAAGTTGGAGCCGCCGAGGAAAACGCCCTCGGGCTTGTCGGCGGTCTCACCGGGAATGGTGAAGAAGCCGATGTCGTCCTTGATCTTGGGGTTTGCCTTGATGGCGGTGGCCGCCTCATAACCCATGGCGATGATGGCGCCGGTCTTTCCCTTGGCGAAGATCTCGGCCTGCTGCGGGGTGGCCTCGTCCTTGTTCTTGGGCGCGTTGCCGAACGCCTGGTACTGCTGGTAAATGTCCATGGCCTTGGCGACCTTGGGGTCGGCGATATTCGAAACCCACTTGTCGCCGGCCTTCTTCACCAGTTGCGCGCCGGTGCCGATGGTCAGGCCGTCGAGGAAGTACCAGTTCTGGCCGGGCAGATAGAGCGGCTCGGCGTCGGTCTTCTTCTTGATGGTGTCGAAGTCGTGGAAGAGTTCGGCGCGGGTGGTGGGGTTCTTCTTGATCCCGGCCGCGGCCCAGATCTTCTTGTTGTACATCGCCACGCGGTTGCCGGCGAACCACGGCAGCGCGTACTGCTTGCCGTCCACCACGGCGGCCTTGTTGAAGGCGTCGCTCCAGTCGGCGCCGATCTCCTTCTTCAGGTCACCGAGGTCGACCAGGGCGCCGGCCTTGGCGTAGGCGGCGGTCTGGGTGTTGCCGATCTCGACCACGTCCGGCGGGGTGTCCTCGGACAGCGCGGTGCTCAACTTCTGCTGAATTCCGTTCCACTGCTGGACCTTGAATTCAACGGTGGCGCCGGTCTTCTTTTTGAATTGCTCGGACACCTGCTTGGTCCACTGCTGCGGATTGGATCCGGACATCACCCAGACCGTCAACTTCTGGCCCTTGAAGCCGTCGGCGCCCGCATTCTTGCCGCCGCTCGACCCACAGGCAGCGACGCTCACCAGCATTCCCGCGGCCGCGGTCGCCGCTATGAGCCCACGCTTCATTGCGCTCTCCCCCTCAAGGACGGGTGTGGCTTTAATGGTTTAGACCAGTTCTCGCAGCTTGGCCTAGACCTTTAGGGGTGTCAAGGGTGTATAAGAGTCGCTGTCAGGTCCGTTACCGGACCGACATCTGGGGCGGGCCGCGACCCGTGTGGACGCATGGGCATCCCGCCCGTGCCACGATGTGAGCCGCTACGTACGGAGGAGCCGGTGACGGCAGCACGACAGGCATCGGAGAGGCGGGTCATGGAGACCGACGCGGGCAGCGCCGAGCACGGTGGCGGGGGCGTGCGGTCCGCCCGGGTGCCCAAGTACTACCGCCTCAAGCGGCACTTGCTTCAGATCACCGAGACCCTGCCGCCCGGCACCCCGGTGCCGCCCGAGCGCACCCTCGCCGCCGAGTTCGACACCTCCCGCACCACCGTCCGTCAGGCCCTCCAGGAACTCGTCGTCGAGGGCCGCCTGGAGCGCATCCAGGGCAAGGGCACCTTCGTCGCCAAGCCCAAGGTCTCCCAGGCGCTGCAACTGACCTCCTACACCGAGGACATGCGGGCCCAGGGCCTGGAGCCGACCTCCCAACTGCTGGACATCGGCTATGTCACCGCCGACGACCGGCTGGCCGGGCTGCTGGACATCGCCCCCGGCGGCCGGGTGCTGCGCATCGAGCGGCTGCGGCTGGCCAGCGGCGAGCCGATGGCGATCGAGACCACCCACCTGTCCGCCAAGCGCTTCCCGGCGCTCCGCCGCAACCTGGTCAAGTACACCTCGCTCTACACCGCGTTGGCGGAGGTCTACGACGTCCGACTGGCGGAGGCCGAGGAGACCATCGAGACCTCGCTGGCCACCCCGCGCGAGGCCGGGCTGCTGGGCACCGACGTCGGCCTGCCGATGCTGATGCTCTCCCGGCACTCGCTGGACGCCCGGGGCCAGCCGGTGGAGTGGGTGCGCTCGGTCTACCGCGGCGACCGCTACAAGTTCGTCGCCCGCCTGCGACGCCCGACGGACTGACGGCCCCCGCCCCCCCAACTCCCCTACGGTCACTGGTGCGTACCGATATGCGGACGGCTAGTGACGCGCACCACGCCCCTGGCATAGATTTCCAGCCGATTACACCGGAGTTCACCAGGGACGGGAGCCAACGGCCATGGCCGAGAACGCCGCATCACCGGACCGCAGACCGGTCGTCACCCCCACACGGGTGGTGGCCGGATTGTGCCTGCTCGCCCCGTTCGTCGCGATGCTGTGGGTGAGTTCGTACGCGAGGGTCGAGCCGACGCTGATCGGGATCCCGTTCTTCTACTGGTACCAGATGGCCTGGGTGCTGATCTCGACGGTGCTGACGACCGTGGCCTACACGCTGGTCCGGCGCGAGCAGCGCGCCCGCAAGGGCGGTGCGGGCCGATGACGCACCCGTCCACCGCACTCGCCGCCGGCTCCCAGGGCGTCAACGGCGTGGCCCTCGCCGTCTTCGTCTTCTTCTTCCTCGCCGTCACGGTCATGGGCTTCCTGGCCGCGCGCTGGCGCCGGGCCGAACAGTCCGCCAACCTCGACGAATGGGGCCTGGGCGGACGCAGCTTCGGCACCTGGATCACCTGGTTCCTGCTCGGCGGCGACCTCTACACCGCGTACACCTTCGTGGCCGTCCCGGCGGCGATCTACTCGGCGGGCGCGTCCGGCTTCTTCGCCGTCCCGTACACCATCCTGGTCTACCCGCTGATCTTCACCTTCCTGCCCCGGCTGTGGTCGGTCTCGCACCGCCACGGCTACGTCACCACCTCCGACTTCGTCCGCGGGCGGTTCGGCTCCAAGGGGCTGTCGCTGGCCGTGGCGCTGACCGGCCTGCTGGCCACGATGCCCTATATCGCGCTCCAACTCGTCGGCATCCAGGCCGTCCTGGACGTGATGGGGGTCGGTGGCGGGGAGCACGCCAACTGGTTCGTCAAGGACCTGCCGCTGCTGATCGCGTTCGCCGTGCTGGCCGCCTACACCTACTCCTCGGGCCTGCGCGCGCCGGCGCTGATCGCGTTCGTCAAGGACGGGCTGATCTACCTGGTCATCGCGGTGGCGATCATCTACATCCCGCTCAAACTGGGCGGCTTCGGCGAGATCTTCCACGCGGCGGGCAAGGCGCTCGCCCAGCCCGGCCCCACCGGCAAACCGCGCGGCGAACTGGCCAGCGGCCCCAACGCCCAGTGGGCGTACGCCACTTTGGCGCTCGGCTCGGCGCTGGCGCTGTTCATGTACCCGCACTCGATCACCGCGACGCTCTCCTCGCGCAGCCGCAACGTGATCCGTCGCAACACCACCATCCTCCCGATCTACTCGCTGATGCTGGGCTTCCTCGCGCTGCTCGGCTTCATGGCGCTCAAGGCCGGGACGGACACCCACGGCAATGCGCAGCTGGCGATCCCGCAGCTGTTCGCGGACATGTTCCCGAGTTGGTTCGCCGGGGTGGCGTTCGCCGCGATCGGCATCGGCGCGCTGGTGCCCGCCGCGATCATGTCGATCGCCGCCGCCAACCTCTTCACCCGGAACGTCTACAAGGACTTCCTGAAGCCCACCGCCACGCCCGAGCAGGAACACAAGGTGGCCAAGCTGGTCTCCCTCCTGGTCAAGGTCGGCGCCCTGGTCTTCGTCCTGACCATGGACAAGACCGTCGCCATCAACTTCCAACTGCTGGGCGGCATCTGGATCCTCCAGACCATGCCGGCGCTGGTGGGCGGGCTGTTCACCCGCTGGTTCCACCGCTGGGCGCTGCTGGCCGGTTGGGCGATCGGCATGCTCTACGGCACCCTGGCCGCGTACGGCGTGGCCAGCCCGACCCAGAAGCACTTCGGCGGCTCCAGCGCGCAGATCCCCGGCATCGGCGAGATCGGCTACATCGGCCTCACCGCCTTCGTGCTCAACGTGCTGGTGACGGTCGTGCTCACCCTCGTCCTGAAGGCCCTCAAGGCCCCCGAGGGCGTCGACGAGACCGCCCCCGGCGACTACACCGCCGACGTCGGCGACGAGGGCGTCACGGCCGACCTGCCGCCGGCCACGGCGGGGGCGCCGGGCGGGCACTGACCCCGAAATCCCCTACGGGCCGTCGGATATCCCCGGATACCCGGCGGCCCGCGGGCGTGGTGGGCACTCCCGCGGCGAGGGCGCCGCCGCCCTCAGTCGTCGGGAGTCGAGCTCCAGGCCCACGGGCGGCGGGAGGCGCAGCCGCGCACCGAACGGCACGGTGCGCCGCTCGGCATACCCCGCCCTCTGCGGCCGGCTGCGGACGACCAGTTCGCCCGCCTCCCGGTCGATCAGCAGCGAGACCGGGATGCCTGTGGCCGCGTACACCGCCGGCTTCACCGCTCGCGCGCATCGGTCGGTCTCCGGCTCGTACGAGGTGACCTCCACGGCCATCAACACCGGCGCCGGATCGGCCCATTCGCCCTGACCGACGAAGGCTTCGCTGGGGGCGAGCACACCGTCCACCCGGAGCCGATCGTCGCGGCACCGCCCGCCCGTTATGCCCTGCCCCGGGTGGAACCAGAGCTCGGGGCGCTGCGCGAGGGCACCGCGGGTCAGCCACTCCACGGCCAGGCCGCGGCCGCCGTCCATTCTCGCCTTGGGCCGCACCGTCCCGCCGATCAACTCAAGCCACGCGCCCTCCTCTTCGCGGGCGTGTATCCGGGCGATCTCCTCGAAGTGCTCGGGGGACGTGCGCGGCAGCCGATCGGCGGGCGGGGTCATGGAACCTCCTCCTTCCAACGGTCAGGCGGAACGGGGCGATCGGAGCCGGACGGCGGGAGCCGTGCGACTACTGCTCTCGACCATAGCGGCGGGCACTGACAGTCACCGCCGCGCGCCAACACCCCTTCCCCACAACCCGGTTGCCCCCGCCACACTGACCCCATGGACATCACGATCAGGCCCATACGCCAGGCGGAGTTCGAGACGGTCGGGGAGTTGGTGGTCCAGGTGTACCTGGCCGACGGGTTGCTCAGCGGGGCGGACGACCCGTATGCGGCGGTGCTGCGGCGGGTGGCGCACCGGGCCGAACACGCCGAGATATGGGTGGCCGTTGACGGGAAGAACGAGGCGGACGGCGCGGTTGTGGGTGCTGTGACATTCGCCGCGTACGGCAGTCCGTACGCGGAGTTGGCCGGGCCCGGCGAGGGCGAGTTCCGGATGCTGGCGGTCCGCGATGAGGGGCGCGGGCACGGCGTCGGCGAGGCGCTGGTGCGGGCCTGCCTTGAGCGGGCCCGGGGGCTCGGGCTGCGCGCCATGGTGCTGTCGAGCCAGCGGCACCTGCTGCCGGCGCACCGGCTCTACCGGCGGCTGGGGTTCGCGCGGGCGGCCGGGCGGGACTGGGAGCCGGTGCCGGGCCTGCGCCTGTGGGCGTTTGCCCGGGAGCTGACCTGACGGCTTGTTTCCGGCCCCGCAAGGCGGTGCGGCCGTTCGCACCCGCGCAGGGACCACATGAGGTGCGACACAAGATGTGGGGCTGCGCGCGGGGAGCAACACAAGATGTATGCTCGTCCTCGCTGTCGTCGCAGGGGAATCCGGTGCGAATCCGGAACTGTCCCGCAACGGTATGAGAGCGCAGGACACGGCCAGTTTCTGGCGGTCTTACGCGCTCACGAGTCCGAAGACCTGCCGATGGTACGTCCGCACCGCCACTGGTGCGGCGTCGAGACGTCCGGGCCCCGAGGGATGGGTTGGTGGACGGAGCGCGGCCGGCCCGCGCACCCCCGGTTCGCCGCGGGGTGCCCTCTTGCCTGCCCGCGCACCGCCCCTGCTGCGCCCTCCGGCCCCCCGCCGAGTGAGGGAGAGCATCAGGTGACCATCGCGCCAACGGAGCCCGCGTCAGACGCCGAGGTCGTGCAGCCCGCGGTGGCCGCGCCTCCCGTGGCCGAAGACGGCCCGGGCGTCGCCCTGCTGCGCACGCTGACCGAGCTGACCGCGGACCTGACCGCCACCGACCCGGGCAAGGTGGCCGCCGCCGCGCTCCGCGGCCGCCATCCCGGCTCCGACGCGGCCGAGTTGCGGTCCCTGGCCACCGAGGCCGCGGCCGGGCTGATCGGCGACGAGCCGCAGTACTCCAAGCTGGCCGCGCGCCTGCTCACCCTCGCCATCGCCGAGGAGGCTGCCGGCCAGGGCGCCACGTCCTTCTCCGCCTCGATCGCGGTCGGCCACCGGGAGGGGCTGATCGCGGACGCCACCGCGGAGTTCGTCGCCGCGCACGCCGAGCGGCTGGACGCCCTGGTGGACGGGGCGTTGGCCGCCGGCGCTGACGACCGCTTCGGGTACTTCGGGCTGCGCACCCTCCAGTCGCGCTACCTGCTGCGCCACCCCACCACCCGCAACGTGGTCGAGACGCCCCAGCACTTCCTGCTGCGGGTGGCCTGCGGCCTGGCCGAGGACACCTCCGAGCGGGCGCTGGCGGATGTCGCCGAGCTGTACCGGATGACCAGCACGCTCTCCTACCTGCCGTCCTCCCCCACGCTGTTCAACTCCGGTACCCGGCACCCGCAGATGTCCTCCTGCTACCTGCTGGACTCCCCGCTGGACGAGCTGGACTCCATCTACGACCGCTACCACCAGGTGGCCCGGCTCTCCAAGCACGCCGGCGGCATCGGGCTGTCGTACTCCCGCATCCGCGCCCGCGGTTCGCTGATCCGCGGCACCAACGGGCACTCCAACGGCATCGTGCCGTTCCTGCGCACCCTGGACGCGTCGGTCGCGGCGGTCAACCAGGGCGGTCGTCGCAAGGGCGCGGCCTGCGTCTACCTGGAGTCCTGGCACGCCGACATCGAGGAATTCCTGGAGCTGCGGGACAACACCGGCGAGGAGGCCCGCCGGACCCACAACCTCAACATCGCGCACTGGATCCCCGACGAGTTCATGCGCCGGGTCGAGGCGGACGCCAACTGGTCGCTGTTCTCCCCCGCGGACGTGCCCGAGCTGGTCGACCTGTGGGGCGACGAGTTCGACGCCGCCTACCGGGCCGCGGAGGCCGCGGGCAAGGCCCTCAAGCAGGTGCCGGCCCGGGTGCTGTACTCCCGGATGATGCGCACCCTGGCGCAGACCGGCAACGGCTGGATGACGTTCAAGGACGCCGCCAACCGCACCGCCAACCAGACCGCCGAGCCCGGCCGGGTCGTGCACTCCTCCAACCTGTGCACCGAGATCCTGGAGGTGACCGACGACGGCGAGACCGCGGTCTGCAACCTGGGGTCGGTCAACCTCGCCGCGCACCTGGGCGAGGACGGCCAGATGGACTGGGAGCGGCTGGACGCCACCGTCCGCACCGCCGTGACCTTCCTCGACCGGGTCGTGGACATCAACTTCTACCCGACCGAGCAGGCCGCCGCCTCCAACTCCCGCTGGCGGCCGGTCGGTCTGGGCCTGATGGGCCTTCAGGACGTCTTCTTCCGGCTGCGGCTGCCGTTCGACTCGGCCGAGGCCCGGGAGCTGTCGACCCGTATTTCCGAGCGGATCATGCTCGCCGCCTACGAGGCGTCCGCCGACCTCGCCGAGCGGCACGGCGCGCACCCGAACTGGGCCGCGACCCGGACCGCCCGCGGGGTGCTGCACCCGGACCACTACCCCAACGCCGAGGTGCGTTGGGCGGACCGCTGGGCGGCGCTGCGTGCCCGGATCGCGCGGACCGGCATGCGCAACTCGCTGCTGCTGGCGATCGCGCCGACCGCCACCATCGCCTCGATCGCCGGCGTCTACGAGTGCATCGAGCCGCAGGTCTCCAACCTCTTCAAGCGCGAGACGCTCTCCGGCGAGTTCCTCCAGGTCAACACGTACCTGATCGAGGAGCTCAAGGAGCTGGGCCTGTGGGACGCGCGGACCCGGGACGCGCTGCGCGAGGCCAACGGCTCGATCCAGGAGCTGTCCTGGATCCCTGCCGACGTCCGGAACCGCTACCGCACCGCCTGGGAGATCCCCCAGCGCGCCCTGATCGACATGGCCGCGGACCGCACGCCCTACCTGGACCAGAGCCAGTCGCTCAACCTCTTCATGGCGTCGCCGACCATCGGCAAGCTCAGCTCGATGTACGCCTACGCCTGGAAGCGCGGGATCAAGACCACGTACTACCTGCGCTCGCGGCCGGCGACCCGGATCGCCCAGTCGGCCCGCGCCGCGTCCGTCCCCGCCCAACTGCCGGTGACCGACCCCGAGGCGGTCGCCTGCTCCCTGGAAAACCCCGAGTCCTGCGAGGCATGCCAGTAATGACCACCGCACCCGAAACGAACGCCGCGGCCGCGCACACCGCCACCACCGACGGCAAGAAGAACCTCCTCGACCCGGGCTTCGAGCTGACCCTGCGCCCCATGCGGTACCCGGACTTCTACGACCGGTACCGGGACGCGATCAAGAACACCTGGACCGTGGAGGAGGTCGACCTCCACTCCGACGTCGCCGACCTCGCCAAGCTCTCCCCCGGCGAGCAGCACCTCATCGGCCGTCTGGTGGCCTTCTTCGCCACCGGCGACTCGATCGTCGCCAACAACCTGGTGCTGACGCTCTACAAGCACATCAACTCCCCCGAGGCGCGGCTGTACTTGAGCCGTCAGCTCTTCGAGGAGGCGGTGCACGTCCAGTTCTACCTGACCCTGCTGGACACCTACCTCCCCGACCCGGAGGACCGGGCCGCCGCCTTCGCCGCGGTGGAGAACATCCCGTCCATCCGGGAGAAGGCCCAGTTCTGCTTCACGTGGATGGACCACGTCGAGGAGATCGGGCAGCTGGAGACGAAGGCCGACCGCCGTCGCTTCCTGCTCAACCTCATCTGCTTCGCGGCCTGCATCGAGGGCCTGTTCTTCTACGGCGCGTTCGCCTACGTCTACTGGTTCCGGTCGCGCGGCCTGCTGCACGGCCTGGCCACCGGCACCAACTGGGTGTTCCGCGACGAGTCGATGCACATGGACTTCGCGTTCTCCGTGGTGGACACGGTCCGCCAGGAGGAGCCCGACCTCTTCGACGACAAGTTGGAGCAGGAGGTCACCGACATGCTCAAGGAGGCCGTCGAGGCCGAGCTCCAGTTCGCCCGCGACCTGTGCGGCGAGGGCCTGCCGGGGATGAACACCGCGTCGATGCGCGAGTACCTCCAGTGCGTCGCCGACCAGCGGCTGCGCCGCCTGGGCTTCCCGGCCGTCTACGGCTCGGAGAACCCGTTCTCCTTCATGGAGTTGCAGAACGTCCAGGAGCTGACCAACTTCTTCGAGCGGCGTGCCTCGGCCTACCAGGTCGCCGTCGAGGGCTCGGTCTCGTTCGACGACGACTTCTGATCCTGGTCGACTGACTGTCCGACGGCCGGACGGCGGCCTGCCCCGCCGTCCGGCCGTCCGGTCTTCCCGGGGCCGCCCGCCGAATGTGAGCGTTCGATTAGCGGGCGGCCGGAGCGGCAACCGGAGTCCTGCCCACCGCATCTACGCATGCATGGAGGGAAGGAAAAGACGCCGATACATCGACTATCCCCGCAAGGGCCGTACGGGAGTGCGCCGTTGGCTGCCGTCCTGGCGGCTCTGGCTGGGGTCGGGCGGGTTCGTCCTGCTCTGCCTCGCGGGGCTGTTCGCGGTCGTGTATGTGAAGATCGACATTCCCAACGAGAACGCGCTGGCCGCCCAGGAGGCCACCGTCTACTACTGGGCGGACGGCAGCCAGATGGTCAGTGTCGGCGCCGTCAACCGCCAGAACATCGCCCTCGACAAGGTGCCCAAGCACGTCCGGAACGCGGTGATAGCGGCGGAGAACGCCACCTTCTACCAGGACCACGGGGTCTCGCTCACCGGAATCGCCCGGGCCGCGGTGAACATGGTCTCCGGCGGGGACACCCAGGGCGGTTCGACCATCACCCAGCAGTATGTGAAGAACACCTATCTCTCGCCGGACCAGACCGCCACCCGCAAGGTGAAGGAATTCATCATCGCGCTGAAGGTCAACAACCGGAAGTCCAAGGACGAGATCCTGCGGGGATATCTCAACACCAGCTGGTTCGGCCGCGGTTCGAACGGAATACAGGCGGCCGCGCACGCCTATTACGGCATCGACGCCAAGGATCTCAATCCCAGCCAAGGGGCCCTGCTGGCGGCCCTGTTGAAGGGCTCGGAACAGTACGACCCGGGACTGAGCAAGGCCAACCACGCGCGGGCGGTGGCGCGTTGGAAGTGGATACTCGACCGGCTGGTCGCCACCGGCGCGATGAGCAAGCAGGAAAGGGCGCAGTACCGCACCTTCCCCGAGCCGCGCCCGGTGACCAAACCCACCAGCCAGGCCGGCCAGATCGGCTATCTCGTCGACGTCGCCAACAAGTTCGTCAAGAGCGCGACCGGGCTGACCGACAAGGACCTCGCCCGCGGCGGTTACCGCATCCACACCACCTTCGACAAACGGCGCACCCGCCAACTGGAGAAGGCGGTCGCCGACGTCCGCAAGAAGAACCTCGACCCGAAGAAGCGCGCCGAGGACAGCTACGCGGAATTCGGCGCGGCCTCGGTGCGCCCCGGTGACGGCGCCATCGTCGCGCTCTACGGCGGGGCCGACGCCACCAAGCACTTCGTCAACAACGCGGACACCTCCGCGGTCCCGGCCGGCTCCGCCTTCAAGCCGTTCGTCCTGGCCACCGCCCTCCAGCAGGAGGCCGAGCAGTACGGGGACCAGCCGCGCCCGGCGGAATCCGCCGGCGGCGCCGAGGAGTTGCGCGGCGCCCTGATGCGCGGCGAGAGCGCCCCGTTCGTCCAGGCCGGCAAGAAGCTGGGGCTTGCCCGCATCCGGGACCTGGTGCTGCGCGCCGGGCTGCACAAGGAGAGCCTGGCGCAACTGGAGCAGACCTTCCCGCTGGGCACCTCGGCGCCCAGCGCGATCCGGCTGGCCAGCGCGTACACCACGTTCGCCAACGGCGGCCAGCATGCCGAGCCGTACGCGGTGACCCGCATGTCCCACCAGGGCAAGGGCGTTGCCGGCTTCGCGCGCGGCGAGCCGCAGCAGGTGCTCGCCCCGGCGGTGGCGCAGGAGATGACCGCCACGCTGGAGGGGCTGGGCTGGCGCGCGCTGAGTCCGGTGGGCGGCGAGTCGGCGCGGCAGCCGGTCGCGGCCGGGGCCACCGAGTCCGGGGACCGGATGAAGTCGGCGTGGTTCGTGGGCACCCCGCCGCCGGCCGACGCCTGGGGCCCGTCGTCGAAGGTCGCCCCCGGCGCCGGGGTCCGCGCCGACCGCGCCCCCAAGGAGGCGGACGGCGCCGAACCGACCACGGCGATCACACTGTTCCGGAACAAGCCGGGCGCACCCCAGTTGCTGCCGATGAACGGCGTAGGCGGCCCCGACACCGGACTGGGCACCTCGCTCCCGCCCCGGGTCTGGGCCGCCTATCAGAACGCCACGTAGGGCCGCACGGGCCCGCGCAGGGCCTTAAGCCCCGCTCGCCGCCGCGCTCAGTCGTTGGGCACGACGTCGTAGCGGGGCTCCTGCTCGGCCATCTGCTTGAGCACGTCCTTGCGCTCCCGCTTGGAGAGCCGGTCGATGTAGAGGTAGCCGTAGAGGTGGTCGGTCTCGTGCTGGAGGCAGCGCGCGAAGTAGCCGGTGCCCTGCACCACGATCGGCTCGCCCTTGGCGTTCTGGCCGCGGACCACCGCGTAGTCCGGGCGCGGCATCGGGGCGTAGGCGCCGGGGACGGACAGGCAGCCCTCGTTGGAGTCGTCCAGCACCCGCTGCCCGGCCGGCAGCTCCTCCAGGACGGGGTTGCAGACCGCGCCGACGTGCCGGACGCCCTCGTCGTCCGGGCAGTCGTAGACGAAGACCTTGAGGTCCACGCCGATCTGGTTGGCGGCCAGGCCGACGCCCTCGGCGGTGCGCTGGCTGGCGAACATGTCGTCGATCAGCTGCGCCAGCTTGTCGTCGAACTCGGTGACGTCCTTGCACTCCTTGTGCAGCACGGGGTTGCCGACCACGGTGATCGGACGGGAGGTACCGCGCTCCCGGTGGGCCTCCTCGCGCTCCTTGGCGTCCGTGACGTCGTCGACGAACTCGTCGCTCGCTTGCTGCTCGCTGTCCTGCTGGGCCATCTCCGCCGTACGCCTTCCTGCAAAACCCTCGGGTAACGCCCTACAGCCTAATCCGTTGCGGGCGACGGTTTCCGGGGCCGGCGAAACGCCGTCGGCCGCCTCAGCAGACCTCTTCGAGATCGCGCCATTCCCGGGTGTCCGGGCTGTCCGCGACCCAGCCGTCCAGCAGCCCGCGCACCAACGCCGCCGGCGCCGCGATCCCGCACTCGCGCTCGGGCACCCACAGCGAGCCGGAGCCCGCGGTGCGGTGGCCCAGCGGCCCGGGGTGGCCCGGTTCGCTGTGGTCGTGGGGGTCCAGGTGCTCGCCGTCGCCCTCGTCGCTGGGCATCCGGCTCTCGGAGCAGGTGCGGCACAACAGCCGCACCGACGACGACCAGTCCTCGGCCGCGAAGCCGGCGTCGGCGGCCAGTTGCTCCAGGGCGTCCCGGTCGTCCTCGGTGGCGGCCTCCAGGAGCACCACCCAGGTGGGCACCGGAGACGGCGCCCACAGTTCGATCTCGTCGAAGACCGGGAACGTCCGGGTCTCGCCGCCGGCCCCGGTGGTGGTCCGCTCGCCGTGCGGGACGCCGTCGTGCAGCACCACCTCGCCCCAGCGCCGGCCCGAGGACGGCAGCGGGATGGAGAGCACCTCGATCCGGGCCGGGTCCAGCCGGCGGCCCCAGACCACCTCGGCCTCGCCCTCCGGGGACAGCCGCACCGCGGCGCTGCCCAGCGCCATCCCCAGCGGCTCCCCGGTCGGCGAGCCCTCGCCGGGGACCTTCAGGCCGTACGCCTGCCAGGCACGGCGGGCCAACGGCCAGTCCTGGAGGGCGGTGGCCGCGATGCCGACGTTCCACCAGTCGGGCGCTCCGGTCTCGCGGTCCAACAGCGCCACCGCGCGCAGGCCCGCGGCCCTGGCCTGTTCCCAGTCGTGCCGGAACTTGTGCAGCAGCGCGAGGTTGAACCAGGACTCCGACAGCCAGGGCTCCATGTCGGCCGCGCGCGTCAGCAGCGCCCCCGCGTCCTCGTAACGGCCGTCGCCGATCAGCGTGAAAGCCCGGTCGGTCGCCTGCCGCCACGAGGCGGAGGGCCGGTGCCGTACCTTGCCGAAGATCCTCACGATTCCCGCCTGCTGGTTGCTCTTGTGCCGCTCCGGAGGTGTCCCGGGCGGCGCCCGGGGCTTGCTGGGGACCCACTCGACAACCTGCCACAGATTGCCGTCGGGCTCAGCCCGGTGCACAGCACCCCCGTGCGGCTCATGCCCTGCGCCGACCCCCTGAACCCCCCTTCAGGGGGCTCCCTTCGCATCCAACCATGCCCATCTCGCGGGCCGCTCATTACCCATGGGTTCCCGGGCGGTGGACGGCCCCGGAACACTGCGCAACGGTGTGCGCGGGAGCCCTCCACGGGGCGCAATCGCCGGTGTTCGCGCCCCGGGCGCCCCTCAACCCGCCCGGTCCGCGCGGGCCAGGACCCGGGCCAGCGCCTCGACCACCCGCGGCTCGTGGTCCCGGGCGGTGGCCAGCCGCAGCCGCTCCAGCGCCCGCAGCCGCGCCGCGGGCCCCACGCCCTGAGCCACCAGGTCCTCATAGGCGTTGACGGTGCGGACGATACGGGCCGTGAGCGGCTGATCCCGGTACGGATCGGCCTGCCGCTCGACGATCACCGCGACCTGTGGCGGGGCCCCGGTCTGCCGGGCCACGGCGCCGCCGAGCAACGCGATCCGGCGCTGTTCGGCGGGCGGCAACGGGGCGGTGGCGCCCGCCGGCACCGGGTCGACGAGCGAGAGCTGGCCGATGTCGTGCATCAGCGCGGCGTGTTCGAGGACCTCCAAGTCCGGCCCGCCGAGCCCGAGTTCGCGCCCCACCTCGCGGCCGAGCGCGGCCACCCGACGGGCGTGCCCCGGCGGGGTGCAGCCGGCGACCTCGGTGGCCCGGGCCAGCGAGGCGACGGTCTGCCGGTAGGTGGCGCGCACCGCGGCGTACCGGCCAATGGCGCTCTGGGCGAGCAGCAGCGGCAGGCAGAAGACGGGCAGCGCCCACAGCCCGGCGACGGCCACGCCCAGCGCGCTGACCACCCCGGTGGCACAGATGGCGGTGCCGATGCCGGGCAGCGCCCGCAACTCGTCGCGCAGCAGCGGCCCGTACGGCCAGCCGGTCCGGGCCCGGATCAGCGCGGCCGCCACCACCGCGTCGCACAGCGCGGTGAGCGCCAGCAGCACCGCCAGGAAGAGCGGGCGGGCCGGACCGGCGACGCCCCAGGCGCGCAACACGCCCGCGGCGTAGAGGGGTTGGCAGCAGGTGGCGGCGAACGCGACGGTCAGCACCCGGCGGGCCAACGGATCGAGCACCGGGCCCCCGCCGCGCACCAAGTACGGGACGAGGCCGACCAGTTGGGCCGCCACCACCACCGCGAGGGTCCCCGGCACCCCGTGGACCGCCGGCCGGCCGCCCACCTCGCCGAGCAGCGCGTAGCCGAGCGCCCCGGCGGCGCCGAGCGGGGCGCCCTCCCGCAGACCGGGCACCGGCGGCGCCGCGCGGACGGCGTCCGGGTACGGCGTCCGAGAGGGCCGCGCCGCGGGGCGCTCGGGCCCGCGGCCGGCCCCGACCGGGACCCGGCGCACCGCCTCGCCCGCCGCGATCAGCGCCCCGAAGGCCAGCGCGGCGCGCGGCCCGGCGATCCCGTGCCACAGGGTGTGCCCCAGGCCCCAACCGGCCAACGCGACGGCCGGGGCGTGCAGCCAGCCGGCCGGTCGGCCGGTCATCGGGCGGCGCCGCGGGCCGCACCGGGCCCGTGGGACAGCCGAGTTGGCGGGACGTTTCCGCGCCCGGCCGGGGCCGGTTCCGGCGCCCGCCCCTCCCCCGCGGTCACCCGCTCCGGCCGCCAGCCGTACCGGTCCAGGGCGGCGGCCAGCGCCCGGACCATCCGCGGGTCGAACTGCGTCCCGGCGCACCGGCGGAGCTCGGCGACGGCGGCCGACACCGGGCGGGCGCGCCGGTAGGAGCGGGTGGAGGTCATCGCGTCGAAGGCGTCGGCGACCGCCACCACCCGGGCGCACTCGGGGATTTGGGCGCCACTCAGGCCGTAGGGGTAACCACTGCCGTCCATCCGCTCGTGGTGGTGGAGAATCGCCGCCCGGGCCTCGCCCAGGAAGCCGATGCCGCGGACGATCTCGTGCCCGTACTCCGGGTGCAGCTCGATGATCCGCCGCTCCTGAGGCGTCAGCGGCCCGTCCTTGCGCAACACCCGGGTGGGCACGCCGAGTTTGCCGACGTCGTGCAGGATCCCGGCGAACCGCAGCACCTCCAGCCGGTCCTCCGGCAGACCCAACTCCCGCGCGATCAGCACCGAGGCCCGACCCACCCGCTCGCTGTGCCCGCGGGTGTAGCGGTCCTTGAGGTCGACGGCCCGGACGAGGGCGCGGACGGTGGCCTGGTGGGCGGCCCGCTCGCGCTGGTACTGGGCCCACGCCCAACAGGTCAGATGGACCGGCAGCAGCACCAACAGCGCCGCGGGCGGCCCGTAGACGCTGCGCCAGAGCACCGCCATCATCAGCCCGGTCAGCCCGTGGACGAGGTACGCCAGCGGCAGCCGGGCCGCCAGGCCGCGCCAGGCGGTGCGCGCCGGATGCCGCTCGGCGAGGACCAACACCCCGCCGCCCAGCCCGACCAGTACGGCGCAGCAGGCGCCGGCGCCGGCCAGGGCGGGCGGCAGCAGCTCCGGGAAGGGGGCCGCGGCCGGCGCGGCGGGACCGACGGCCCGGAAGACCTGGGCCGACGCCCAGGCGGCGAGGGCGAGTTCGGCGGTGTGCCACAGGCGGCGGGCGATCGGCCAGGGCCGGGCGGCCGGGGCCAGCGCGGCGCCGGGGGCGGCCACCAGGGCGGCCAACGGCGGGGGCAGCAGGAAGGATCCGGCAAGCAGCACGGGGGCGGCCCAGCCCGGCGGGAAGGTGCCGGGCGGTCCGTCGGGGCCCGGGGCGCGGCGCGGCTCTCCGTCGGTCAACGGGCAGCGGCGGATCCGCTCGCACAGGCCGTGCAGGGTGGCCAGCGCCAGGGCGCCGGTCCAGGGGGCGGCGGCGCCGAGCCGCAGGGCGGGGGCCGCGCAGAGCGCCGCGGCCAGGGCGGCGCAGCCGATGTAGACCCGCGCGGCCGCCGGAAGTTCCCGCATCGCGCCCTCCTCACCCTGCCCAAGGCGCTCCGTCGCGGCGGAGCGCCGCGTGCCTCGGGGTCCGGCGAGGATAGAGGGACCGGGGCGCCACAGGGGGCGCATCGATGAATCGGGTGGGACGGACCGCTCCGCCCTCACTCCCAGGGGTGAGTGCGACGCGCACCTGTTCGGCGCGCGGGCGTTGGGGCGGGTCCTACTCGGCGTGCGCGGTGTTGCCGGCCGAGTCGGCCTGCGGGGCGGGCGGCGGCGTGGTGCCGGCGGCGTCCGCCCGCTCCCGCTGGGCCTGTTCGTGCCGCGCCTGGTCCAACACGCTCACCTCGGGCACGGCCTCCCCGGCCCGGATCAGGTCGATCCGGCCCATGACCTTGGAACGCAGGTCGGTGGGGACGTCGTCGTGCCCGCAGCACCGCTTGACCAGCTTCTTGACGGCCTGCTCCAGGCCGTACTTCTCCAAGCACGGCGAGCACTCGTCGAGATGGACCTGGAACTCGGCGCACTCCCCGGCCGGCATCTCGCGGTCGAGGTACTCGTAAAGGTGGTCAAGGACCTCTGAGCAGTCCTTCTCGTGCGGCTCTCCGCAGCTCATGATCCCGAGCCTTTCCGGTCGTGCGACTCCGGCGTGCCCGCGGACTGCGCCTCGGCGGCAGCCGCCCCCGCCGGGACCAGCCCGCGCTCACGGGCGTAATCCTCCAGCATGCCGCGCAGTTGGCGACGACCGCGGTGGAGACGGGACATCACCGTGCCGATGGGTGTCCCCATGATGTCCGCGATCTCCTTGTACGCAAAGCCCTCAACGTCCGCCAGATAGACGGCGATTCGGAACTCCTCCGGGATCGCCTGGAGCGCGGCCTTCACGTCCGAGTCCGGGAGGTGGTCCAGCGCCTGCGACTCGGCGGAGCGCAGCCCCGTCGACATGTGGGACTCGGCGCGCGCGAGCTGCCAGTCCTCGATCTCGTCGGCGGCGCTGCGCTGCGGCTCGCGCTGCTTCTTGCGGTACGAGTTGATGAAGGTGTTGGTGAGGATCCGGTACAGCCATGCCTTGAGGTTGGTGCCCTCCCGGAACTGGTGGAAGGACGCGTACGCCTTGGCGTACGTCTCCTGCACCAGGTCCTCCGCGTCGGCCGGATTGCGCGTCATGCGCAGGGCGGCGGAGTACATCTGGTCCAGGAAGACGAGGGCGTCCCGCTCGAAGCGCGCATTGCGCTCGGCGTCGCTCTCCGCCCCGCCCGCGGTCTGCCCCGCGGCCGGGCCGTCGGTCCCTTCGTCGGCTCCGGTGACCGGACCCACCTCCTCCAACACCGTGGCGGGCCCCGCTGCCTGCGCCGCGGACCCTCTCGATTCGGAGAATAGACGACGATCCGGTGCCCCCGCCGCTCCAACAAGGGCGGACTGGGTCACCTGCGTCTTCGGCCACTGCAGGTCGGCGGCCGGGCGGGCCGGGCAAGCGATTCCCATGCGGCGGGCTCCCATTCCTCGTTGCGCGCTGAACGTTCTCCACTGCGTACGCATGGCACAACAGCGGCACCCCGCCAGATCATTCCCGGTCCGGCCGGCCGTTTCCGCGCGCTGCGGCAGGCGGCGCCGGGGCCCAAAGTCACCGGAAGCCGCACTGCCTGGGCCGGGTCAGCCGCACACCCTGTCCAGCCACGCCAGCACCGCGTCGGTGAGCACCGCCATCGACTCCGCCTCACTCACCCCGGCCGACTTCGGCACCGCGAAGCCGTGGTCCCCGTGGGCCACCTCGGTGATCTCGGTGCCCGCGGGGAACTCCGCCGGCCGCCCGAACGGGTCCCGGCCGCCCTGCACCACCAGGGTCGGCACCCCGGCGCCGGTCAGCTCCTCGACCCGGGACTTCTCCGGCTTGCCCGGCGGGTGCAGCGGGAAGCTCAGCGCCAGTACGGCGTGCGCGCCCAGCTCCCGGGCCGTGCGGCAGGCCACCCGGGCGCCGGCGCTCCGGCCCCCCGCGACCACCGGCAGCCCGGGCTTGGTGAGCGCCGGCCACAGCGCGGTCCAGGCCGCGTCCAGGGTCTTCGGCGCGGGCGCCACCTTCTTGCCGGCCACCCGCCACGGCTGCTCGACCAGCGCCACGGTGTAGCCGCGGGCCGGCAGCGCGGCCGCCAGGGCCATCAGGTCGCGGGCCTCGATGCCCCCACCGGCCCCGTGGCTCACGGCGACCACGGCCCGGGCCGGTTGGGCCTCGCGGAACCAGGAGATCCGCGCGTCGCCCACCGGCGTCGTGACCGTCTCGCTCTCATTCGCCCTCGTGCTCATACGCCCATCCTGCCCCGCGGTGCCCCGCACGGGGCGGCCCGGCCCGCGCGGCGGCTCAGAACAGCGTGCCGACCTCGGGACCGTCGAGCTCGGTGACCAGCTCGGGACCGTTGTTGCGGACGTTGCTGACGTCGGTGGGGACCGGGTAGGCGCGCATCAGCCCGGGCGGCGGCGGGGCCAGCAGGGCGCGCAGCTCGTCGGGGTCGGTACGGGTCGGGTCCAGCCAGGCGTCCCAGCGGTCCGGCGGCAGCACCAGCGGCATCCGCGGGTGGATGGCGGCGAGCGACTGCGGGCCCTCGCCGCCGGTGGCCCCGGCCAGCGGCGTGGTCTCGGCCTCGGTGGTGACGACCGTGCAGGTCACCCACCAGGCCAGCGGGTGGTCCCCGGGCAGGGTGCGGTCCCGCCAGAACTCGTAGAGGCCGGCCATCGCCATCACCGAGCCGTCCGCCGGCGTGACGAAGTACGGCTGCTTGCGGGGCCGCTTCCTGCGCCCCTGCTCCTCCAGCTCCCGCTCGCCGGCGCCGGTGACCCACTCGAAGTAGCCGTCCCCGGGGAGCAGGCAGCGACGCGCGGCGAACGCCTGCCGGAACGACGGCTTCTCGTGCACCGTCTCGGCCCGCGCGTTGATCATCCGCGCGGCGCCCTCGGGTGATTTCGCCCACGACGGGACCAGGCCCCACTTGAGCGTCCGGAGCTGACGCACCGGTCCCGGAGGGAAGGCGGCGGCCGCCTCGCCCTTGAGGGGACGTTCCAACACCGCCTGCACGTTGTCCGTCGGGGCGATGTTCCAACTGGGCGCCAGGGTCTCCGTGGGCTCCCACTGCTGGACGCCGAAGATCCCCACCAGGTCCTCGGGCTTCCGGCTCGCTGCATACCTACCGCACATGCATGCCACACTGCCATGCACCTCGAAGGGAGACGCGGAGACCATGGAGACCCACAGCATCACCGACGTCTGGGACCGGGTCGTCTCGGCCCAACCCGGCCCGGCGCTCTGGCTGGTGATCATCACCGGCGTGCTGGCCCTGGGGGCCATCGTCCCGCGCACCGCCTGGCGGCTGTCGCGGAACGCCGTCACCATCGCCCACGAGGGCGGCCACGGCCTGATCGCCCTGCTCACCGGCCGCCGGCTGGACGGCATCCAACTGCACTCGGACACCTCGGGGTTGACGGTCTCCCGGGGCAAGCCGCACGGCCTCGGCATGATCCTGACCGCCGCGGCCGGCTACCTCGCCCCGTCCCTGCTGGGCCTGGCCGGCGCCGCGCTGCTGGCCACCGGGCACATCACGGCGCTGCTGTGGGGGGCCACCGCGCTGCTGCTGGCGATGCTGGTGATGATCCGCAACGCGTACGGCGTGCTCACCGTCGTACTGGCCGGCGGCACCTTCCTGTTGGTGTCCTGGCTGACCGATCCCCAGGTGCAGGCGGTGTTCGCGTACGCGGTGGTGTGGTTCCTGCTGCTGGGCGGGGTGCGGCCGCCGTTCGAACTCCAGGGGAAGCGGCGCCGGGGCGGCGCAGTGGACTCCGACCCCGACCAGTTGGCGCGGCTCACCCACGTCCCGGCCGCGGTCTGGCTCGGTTTCTTCCACGTGGTGACGGTCTGCTCCCTTTTGGGCGGCGGGCGCTGGCTGCTCGGTATATGAGGAGCCGATGTCCCTCTCGACGGCATCCAGTAACCCACATTCCGTATGTCTGGCTCGCCCCTGTTGCCCCGAAGACGCCATCTGCCTGCGGTTGTTCTGGCAGGGCCGTGTTTCGCACAGGTTGCGCCGCTTTTGATCAAGATCGGGACCCTTGTCCAGCCATTAAAGTAAGGGCATGACCGAGAGCCCCGCTCCCCCTGCCCTGTGGCCCGCCCCCGTAGCCCCGGGGGCGGTCGATGCGACCGTCACCGTGCCCGGCTCCAAATCGGTCACGAACCGCGGCCTGGTGCTGGCCGCACTGTCCTCCGAGCCCGGCTGGCTGCGCCGCCCGCTGCGCTCCCGCGACACCCTGCTGATGGCCGAGGCGCTGCGCGCCATGGGCGTCGGCATCGAGGAGACCGTCTCCTCGGGCTCCGCCGGCTCCGGCGGCGAGGCATGGCGGATCATCCCCGCCGGCCTGCACGGCCCGGCCACCGTCGACGTCGGCAACGCCGGCACGGTCATGCGCTTCCTGCCCCCAGTCGCCGCGCTCGCCGACGGCCCGGTCCGCTTCGACGGCGACCCGCGCTGCTACGAGCGCCCGCTGGGCGGCGTCATCGACGCACTGCGCGCCCTCGGCGCCCGGATCGACGACGACAACCGCGGCGCGCTCCCGATGACGGTCTTCGGCGGCGGCGCCCTGGAGGGCGGCGCGGTGGAGATCGACGCCTCCTCGTCCTCCCAGTTCGTCAGCGCCCTGCTGCTCTCCGCGCCGCGCTTCAACCAGGGCGTCGAGGTCCGGCACGTCGGCGCGGCGCTGCCCTCGATGCCGCACATCCGGATGACCGTCGACATGCTGCGCAGCGTCGGCGCCCAGGTGGACACCCCGGAGGCCGGCGGCGAGCCGAACGTCTGGCGGGTCACCCCCGGCGCGCTGCTCGGCCGCGACCTGGTCGTCGAGCCGGACCTCTCCAACGCCCAGCCGTTCCTGGCCGCGGCCCTGGTCACCGGCGGCAAGGTCACCATCCCGGACTGGCCCGAGCACACCACCCAGCCCGGCGACGCGCTGCGCGAGATCTTCACCGCCATGGGCGGCTCCTGCGAGCTGACCGACGACGGCCTGACCCTCACCGGCAGCGGCCGGATCCACGGCATCGACGTCGACCTCGGCGAGGTCGGCGAGCTGACCCCGGGCATCGCCGCCGTCGCCGCGCTCGCCGACTCGCCCTCCACGCTGCGCGGGGTGGCCCACCTCCGGCTGCACGAGACCGACCGCCTGGCCGCGCTCACCAAGGAGCTCAACGAGCTCGGCGGCGACGTCACCGAGACCGCCGACGGCCTGCACATCCGGCCGCGCCCGCTGCACGGCGGGATCTTCCACACCTACGAGGACCACCGGCTGGCCACCGCCGCCGCGATCATCGGCCTGGCCGTCGAGGGCGTGGAGGTGGAGAACGTCGCCACCACCGCCAAGACCCTGCCGGACTTCCCGGCACTGTGGACACGGATGCTCGATCCGACGTCGGCCCCCGCCCGGAGAGCTTGAGGGTCGTCGCACGATGCGCCGCTACGGCAAGAACCCCGATGAGGACGACGTCCGCGTCCGCCCCAACCGCAAGGGCAACCGCCCGCGGACGAGCATCCGCCCCAAGCACGAGGACGCCCTTGAGGGCCTGGTCCTGACCGTCGACCGGGGCCGCCTGACCTGCCTGATCGAGGGCCGCACGGTCACCGCCATGAAGGCCCGCGAACTGGGCCGCAAAAGCGCGGTGGTCGGCGACCGGGTCGCGGTGGTCGGCGACCTGAGCGGCGCCAAGGACACCCTGGCCCGGATAGTCCGGGTCGAGGCCCGCTCCTCCACGCTGCGCCGCACGGCCGACGACGACGACCCGTTCGAGCGGGTGGTGGTCGCCAACGCCGACCAACTCGCGATCGTCACCGCGCTCGCCGACCCGGAGCCCCGCCCCCGGCTGATCGACCGCTGCCTGGTCGCCGCCTACGACGCGGGGCTGGACCCGCTCCTGGTGCTCACCAAGTCCGACCTCGCACCACCGGACACGCTGCTGGAGTCCTACGGCACGCTCGGCGTCCCGTACGTGGTCACCAACCGCGAGGAGCTGGCCGACGGCGCCGCCGCCGAGCGGGTCCGGGAGAAGCTGACCGGCCGGATGACGGCGTTTGTGGGGCACTCCGGGGTGGGCAAGACGACCCTGGTCAACGCCCTGGTGCCGGAGCGCCGCCGAGCCACCGGGCACGTCAACGCGGTCACCGGCCGCGGCCGGCACACCACCACCTCGGCGCTGGCGCTGCCGCTCCCGGACGACACCGGCTGGGTCATCGACACCCCGGGCGTCCGCTCCTTCGGGCTGGCCCACATCGACCCGTCCCGGGTCATCCACGCCTTCCCGGACCTGGAGCCCGGCACCGTCGAGTGCCCCCGCGCGTGCAGCCACGACGAGCCGGACTGCGCGCTGGACGCCTGGGTGGCCGAGGGGCACGCCGATCCGGCCCGCCTGTATTCCCTGCGCCGGCTGCTGGCCACCCGCGAGCGGCGCGAGGGCGACTGAGCGCGGCGCTCCCCTGCCGACCGTCCGGTCCGCGGGCATAATCGCCTTCAACCAGGACGCGGTCCGGTCTGGTCCGGTCCGATCCCGTCCGATCCGGTCCGGCCCCGCCAGAAGTGCTCAACTGGCTGGAGCGGCCCCCGAGCTGACGGAGGCATGGGATATGGCGTGGCTGCTGGTCGTGGTGGCGGGGCTGCTGGAGACCGGCTTCGCGGTCTGCCTCAAGCTCTCGCACGGCTTCACCCGCCTCTACCCCACGGTCGCCTTCGCGGTCTTCGCGCTGGGCAGCTTCGGCCTGTTGACGCTGGCGCTGCGGAAGCTGGACGTCGGCCCGGCGTACGCGGTGTGGACCGGTATCGGCGCGGCCGGCACCGCGATCTACGGCATGGTCTTCCTCGGCGACCTGGTCTCCACGCTGAAGATCGTCTCCATCACGCTGGTGGTCGTCGGGGTGATCGGGCTCCAACTGTCCGGCTCGGCGCACTGAAGCACGCCGAAGCACACAAGAGCGCCCGTCCGGGTCGCGCTATCAGGCCGTGAGCCCGACGAACGCCTTCCGGACGAGCCGGCCGACCGCCTCGGTCTCCGCCTCCGGCACCCGCTGCCGCGGCAGCTGCACGAGCGCTCCCGCCGGCTCCGCGTCCGGCGCGGGGCCCGCTGGGACGATCACACAGGACAGCGTCAGCCGGGCCGCGGTCTCGCAGGCGGCGCCCAGGGCCGGCAGCTCCTCCCGGGGCCGGCCGGGCGCCAGCGCCGCCACCGCCCGGTCCCGGAAGTACCCGACGAGTTCGGCGGGCCCGGCCTGCCCGGCCGGCAGCCGCTCCCCCCAACACCCCGTCAGCGCCGCCCTGACCAGCGGATTCGCCCGCGCGGTGCGCAGCGTCCAGGCGGCCGCTGCGGCCACCCGCGCGACCGCGTCGCCCGCCGGCCCGTCCGGGCCGCCGACGGCCAGCGCCCGCTCCACCCCGGCCAGATAGCTCTCGGTCTCCCGACGGACCAGGGCGCGGGCCAGGCCCTCCTTGCTGCCGAAGGCGTTGTAGAGCGTCTGCCGGGAGACTCCGGCCGCGGTCGCCACCTCCACCATCCGGACCTCCGCCCAGGACCGGTTCAGCAGCGCCGCATAGGCGGCGTCCAGCAGGGCCTCGCGCGCCGAGGGCATCCGCCACCTCCCCGACCCACCCGACTTGTGGGCCAGATCACAGAATTGACGCGCCGTCAGGGACTGTCAAGGCCCGCTACGCGCACCGCCGGCGCGAACCCGGCCGACACCGACGGACAGACCACCCAATGGGCGCGGCATGGCCGTGTGGCTCCCGCGTATACCAGTCGATACTGTTCGCCCATGCCCGACTATCACGATGATCTTCGCCTGGCACACGTCCTGGCGGACGCCGCGGACGCCGCGACCATGGAACGGTTCAAGGCCCTCGACCTCAAGGTGGAGACCAAACCGGACATGACCCCGGTGACCGAGGCCGACAAGTCCGCCGAGGAACTGATCCGCAGCCACCTCCAGCGCGCCCGGCCGCGGGACGCGGTGCTCGGCGAGGAGTTCGGCAGCGAGGGCTCCGGCCCGCGCCGCTGGATCATCGACCCGATCGACGGCACCAAGAACTACGTGCGCGGGGTGCCGGTCTGGGCCACCCTGATCGCCCTGATGGAGCGCGGCGAGGGCGGCGACCGCCCGGTCGTCGGGCTGGTCTCCGCGCCGGCGCTGAACCGTCGCTGGTGGGCCGCGGAGGGCCTGGGCGCCTTCACCGGCCGCAGCCTGACCTCGGCGAACCGGCTGCACGCCTCCCAGGTCGGCCGCCTACAGGACGCGTCCTTCGCCTACTCCTCCCTGACCGGCTGGGAGGAGCGCGGCAAACTCGCCGGCTTCCTCGACCTCTCCCGGGAGTGCTGGCGCACCCGCGCCTACGGGGACTTCTGGCCGTACATGATGGTCGCCGAGGGCACCGTGGACATCTGCGCGGAGCCGGAGCTGTCACTGTGGGACATGGCGGCCTGCGCGGTGATCGTCCAGGAGGCCGGCGGGCGCTTCACCGGACTCGACGGCCGGCCCGGCCCGCACAGCGGCAACGCGGCGGCCTCCAACGGCCTGCTCCACGAGGACCTGCTCTCCCACGTCGGCGACGACCGGAGCTGATCCCGCACGGGCGAACGGCGCCGGCTTTCACGCCGCGCACACCCCGTCTGACCTGCACAGGGGCGGATGTTCGGACTGATGTCCAGCATCTGCCCCTTGTTGTGCGCCCCGGAGCATGTGAACATGAGAAGCCCCCACTTTGTGAACTTGTGAACCGTTTCGCATGTTCACTGCCCCCAAGGAGGTGGCTCCTCTCCATGCCCATGCTCGTCAAAGACGCCATGAGCACGGTGGTCCTCACCATCGGGCCGGCTCACACCCTCCGCCAAGCGGCGCGACTGATGGCGGCCCGCCGCATCGGCGCAGCCGTGGTCCTCGACAACGACACCTGCGGCATCGGCATCCTCACCGAGCGCGACATCCTCAACTCCCTTGGCGCGGGCGAGAATCCCGACCGGGAGACCGCACAGGGCCACACCACCTCGGACGTGGTCTTCGCGACCCCGGACTGGACCCTGGACGACGCGGCGGGCGCCATGGTCCGCGGCGGCTTCCGCCACCTCGTCGTCCTCGACGACCTCGAACCCGTCGGCATCGTCTCGGTCCGCGACATCATCAGCTGCTGGTCCGGCGTCCCCGCCCGGGCGGCCGCGGCGGCATGAGCGAAGCCACCGCGCGCCCCGGCCCTGGGCCCGCCCCGTGCGGGCACGGGGCGGCGCACGCACGAAGAGGCCGGAGCCCCATGGCTTCCGGCCTCTTCGGCATGTACGGCAAGCGACGACGGATCGTCCCGTGGTGCGGCCGCCACCGCGCGGGCGGCGGCCGCGGCGCCGGGAACGTCAGCCGCGCAGGGCCTGGACCGCGGCCTCCAGTCGCTTGCCGTAGTCCGCGTCCGCCTTGCGGAAGTTCTCGATCGCGCGCTGGGCGATGTCGTCGCGGGAGACCTTGGCGATGAAGCCCGCCAGGTTGTTGATCAGGCGCTCCTTCTCGGCCTCGGACATCAGGCGGTAGAGGTTGCCGGCCTGGACGAAGTCGTTGTCCTCGGCGCGCGAGGGCGCCGCGCTCTTGGCGGACTCACCGGAGACCGCGACCGGCTGCCACAGCGGCCGACCGGTCTCGACCGGGCCGCCGAAGCTGTTGGGCTCGTAGTTCTTCTGGCCGGCGTGGCGGCCGTCGTAGAGCACGCCGTCCCGGCCGTGGGTGCGCGCCTCGGTCGCGTGCGGGCGGTTCACCGGGAGGTGGTCGGCGTTGATGCCGACGCGGTAGCGGTGCGCGTCGCCGTAGGCGAACAGGCGGCCCTGGAGCATCTTGTCGGGCGAGGGGCCGATGCCCGGCACGAAGTGGTGCGGGGAGAAGATCGACTGCTCGACCTCGGCGAAGATGTTCTCCGGGTTGCGGTTGAGCTCCAGCTTGCCGATCTCGATCGGCGGGTAGTCCTCGTGCGGCCAGACCTTGGTCAAGTCGAACGGGTTGAAGCGGTAGTTGGCCGCCTCGTCCGCCGGCATGATCTGCACCTGGACCGTCCAGCTCGGGAAGTCACCGCGCTCGATGGACTCGCGCAGGTCCCGCTGGTGGCTGTCCGGGTCCTCGCCGGCCAGCTTGTTGGCCTCGTCCTGGGTGAGGTTCTTGATGCCCTGGTCGGTCTTGAAGTGGTACTTGACCCAGAAGACCTCGCCCGCCTCGTTGCTCCACTGGAAGGTGTGCGAGCCGTAGCCGTTCATGTGGCGGTAGCTGGCCGGGATGCCGCGGTCACCGAAGAGCCAGGTCACCTGGTGGGTGGACTCGGGCGACAGGCCCCAGAAGTCCCAGACGTTGTCCGCCTCCTGCGAGCCGGTGTACGGGTCGCGCTTCTGGGTGTGGATGAAGTCGGGGAACTTGATGGCGTCCTTGATGAAGAAGACCGGCGTGTTGTTGCCGACCAGGTCGTAGTTGCCCTCTTCGGTGTAGAACTTCAGCGCGAAGCCGCGAGGGTCGCGCACCGCGTCGGCCGCACCGAGGTTGCCCGCGACGGTCGAGAAGCGCAGGAACGTCTCGGTCTGCTTGCCGATCTCGGAGAGGAACTTGGCGCGGGTGTACTTCGTCACGTCCGCGGTCACGGTGAAGGTGCCGTACGCGCCGGCGCCGCGGGCGTGCACGATGCGCTCCGGGATGCGCTCGCGGTTGAAGTGCGCCAGCTTCTCGATCAGGTGCTGGTCCTGAATCAGACCGAGGCCGCCGACGCCGGCCGTCTCGCTGTTCTGGTTGTCCGCGACCGGGGCCCCGGCCTCCGTGGTCAGCGGTCCGGTGGTGCTCTCTACCGACACGTGCGCCTCCTGATGTCTTTCGTACACCTGCCCTTGGCTTTCGCCGAACCCGATCCTACATTGGACATTGTCTAAGTCAAGAAGTGGCCGAAAGTCGTACACGATCCGGTGATGGACGACCGCTGGTACCCTGGTGGCTATCTGACTGATAGGTGATTGGCATGAGTGACCTGCTGGAACGACTCCGGGGACGCGGCTGGCGGCTGACCGCACAGCGCCGCGTCGTCGCCGAGGTCCTGGACGGGGACCACGTCCACTACACCGCCGACGAGGTGCACGCCAAGGCGTCGGAGCGCCTTCCTGAGATCTCCCGCGCCACGGTCTACAACACCCTCGGTGAACTGGTCTCGCTCGGCGAGGTGATCGAGGTGAGCACCGACGGCCGCGCCAAGCGCTACGACCCCAACGCCCACCACGACCACCAGCACCTGGTCTGCTCGCGCTGCGGCACCATCCGCGACGTACACGTGCACGGCGACCCGCTGTCCGCCCTGCCCGAGCCGGAGCGCTACGGCTTCGACGTCTCCGAGGTCACCGTGACCTACCGGGGCATCTGCCCCAACTGCAACACCGACTCCTGACTTGGGCCCGGCCCCCGTCCGGGCCGCGCCCCAGGACCCCGGCCGCCACCGCGCGCCACCCCGTCGGCCACCCCGCGGGCCCACTCCTCCCACGGAGCCACGGCCCACCGCCGACCCAGCCAACGACGCTCCGGCCACTCCCCGCGTCCACCACGCCCGCGTATCTGCCCACGCACGGGACGCGCATGCCCCTGCCGCCTCACCTGACGAGACGTCATATCGCCGCAACGCCATGCGCGTTGACCATGTCGAACGTTTTGATCACCGAGGCCAACCGGCCCCCAGGGTGAGCACACCGCGAGAGAACCTCCGGCGCTCCACCACCACACGCGCAGCCAACCGCGCACCCCACCGGGCGCGACGCCACCACCCCGACAACACCGAAGGCCCGGATCCTTGAGGATCCGGGCCTTCGGTTTCAGTAGCGGGGACAGGATTTGAACCTGCGACCTCTGGGTTATGAGCCCAGCGAGCTACCGAGCTGCTCCACCCCGCGCCGTTGTGTGTCAACTTTAACCCCACCGCGACGACCAGCGCAAATCCCCTCCGCGGGCCCCCGTGGCCGACCCTCGGGCCGGGCCCCGGTGGCCGGGCGCGGACCGCGCCCGGCCACCGTCACGCGCTCAGTTCCTCCTGGAGCGCCGCCCGCAACCGGGCCGCCCGCTCGGCCACCTCCGGCGGCCCCAGCTCCACGGCCCGCACGCACCAACGTTGGGCCTCCGCCAGCGCCCCGCGCCGGGCGGCGATCAGCGCCAGCCGCAGCGCGGCCCGGCCGTGCCCACCCTCGGCGGCGCGCTGCCACCACAGGGTGGCCTCGGGCAGGCTGCCCTCGCGGGCCAGCAGCAGGCCGAGGTTGAAGGCGCCGTTGCGGCTGCCGGCCTCGGCCGCCGTGCGGTACCAGTTCGCCGCCTCGACGGCGTCCCCCCGCGCCGCCGCGAACATGCCAACCCGGACCTGGGCGCGGCGGTGCCCCTGCCGGGCGGCCCGCTCGTACCACTGTCGGGTCTCGTCGCCCTCGGACCGCTCGCCGTCCGCCTCCACGGAGCGCCGGTCCAGCAGGTCCGCGAGCCGGAAGGCCGCCTCGGCGCTGCCGCCGCCGGCCGCGCACCGCAGGTTCCGCTCGGCCTCCTTGACCTCGCCGTCCCGCAGCTGCGCTATGGCCACCTGGAGCGCGGCCTCGGTGTGCCCCGCGGCCGCCGCGCGCTCGTACCAGGAGAGCGCCAGCCGCTCCTCGCCGCGCCCGGCGAACAGGATGCCGAGGTTGAACGCGGCGTCCACGCTGCCGGCCTCGGCCGCCTTGGAGAACCACGGCTCGGCCCCGGAGGCGTCGCCGCGCTGGAGAAGCAGGATCGCCAGCGCGTTGGCGGCTTCGCGGTGACCGGTGTACGCGGCCCGGCGGTACCACTGTTCGCCCCGGCCGGGCCGGCCCTGCTCGGCGCAGAGCAGGCCGAGGTTGTAGGCCCCGTTGATGTCCCCGGCGTCCAGCGCGGCGCGGTACCAGCGCTCGGCGGTCTGGAGTTCGCCGCGGTCGGCGTGGAGCGCGCCCAGGGCGTTGGCGGCGTTGCCGTCACCGTCCTGGGCCGCGCGCCGCCACCACTCCGCGGCGCTCTCCTCGTCGCCGGCGTCGCGCAGCAGGAAGCCCAACGCGCAGGCGGCGCGGGCCTCGCCGTCCTTGGCCGCGGAGAGGTACCAGCGGCCGGCCTCCTGGATCTCGCCGCGCTCCTCCAGCAGCGCACCCAGTTGCAGCGCGGCCCGCCGGTGGCCGCGGGCGGCGGCCTGGCGGTACCACTGCTCGACCTCGGCCTGCTGGGTCAACTCCCCGTAGGCGGGCGCCGTTCGGCGCTCGGCGTCCCGGCCCTCCTCGATCAGCCGGGCCAGGCGGTAGGCGGCCTCGCGGTGGCCGCGCTCGGCGGCGGTCCGGAACCAGCGCTCGGCGCCGATGTCACCGCGGTGCTCCAGGAGGTCGGCGAGGGCGTAGGCGCCCAAGTAGTGGCCGGACTCGGCGGATTGACGCAGCCAGTACTCGGCGGCCGGCTCGTCGCCGCGCTCGCGGTAGTGACGGCCCAGGGCGTGCGCGGCAGCGGCGGAACCGGCGACGGCGGCGATCCGCCACCAGCCGGCGGCCTCGTCGCCGTAGCCCCGCTGGTGCAGGAGGACGCCGAGGTTGTTGGCCGCGGCCCGGTCCCCGGCGGCGGCCGCGGAGCGCAGGTGGGGCTCGGCGCCGTCCAGATCGGCGCGGCGCAACAGCAGTGCGCCCAGGGCGCTCATGGCGGCGGTGTCGCCCGCCTCGGCGGCGCGGCGGTAGCCGGACTCGGTCACCGCGTCGGACGCCTCGGCCGTGCCGTCGGCCTCCATCGCGTCCATCGCCCTCTCGGAATCGCGCCCGTCGTCGGGCGCCTGCACAAACCGGTCCGTCTCCAACAACCTTGCCTTGTCCCCCATAAGAACCATCGTCGCATCACCTGTAACGCGCGTACACCTGGTATACCGCAGCAAGTGAGGTCACTTCAGCGGTTTGTCGACTTCCCGACACGGCGACATGCCAAACTCAAGCACACAGCTTTCCCACATGGGGCGTCCGACCCGCCTGTCGGTCGCTTTGACACGAACGCATGACAAAGGCCCGGATCCTCAAGGAATCCGGGCCTTGGTCTTTCAGTAGCGGGGACAGGATTTGAACCTGCGACCTCTGGGTTATGAGCCCAGCGAGCTACCGAGCTGCTCCACCCCGCGCCGTTGTGACTCCAACGTATCACGTCACGGGGACCGCAATTGACACTCGGTGCGCGGTGGCCGCCGGTTCGCGCCGGCGGCCACCGTGCCCGGGCGGGCTCAGCCGCTCGACTTCCCGCCCTTCTCGGACGCCTTGGCCGCCCGGTCCAGCGCGGCCTTCAGCTTCTTCTGGGCGTCGCCGTACGCGGCCCAGTCGCCCGCCACGCGCGCCTTCTCGCCCTCGTCGTACGCCTTCTCGGCGTCGGACAGGGCCTGTTGGACGGTCTGGCCGGCGGGCGGCTGCTCGCCGGTCTGGCCGCCGCCGGGCGGATTCTCCGGGCTGGTGCCCGCGCTCGGCGCCTTCTTGCCGAAGACCACGTCCAGCGCGTCCTTGAGGCTGTTCTCCAGGACGGGCTTGTTGTCGCCGTAGCTCACCAACACCTTCTTCAGGAGCGGGTAGTTGGTGTTGGCGCCGCGCAGGTAGACCGGTTCGACGTAGAGCAGACCGCCGTCCAACGGGACGGTCAGCAGGTTGCCGTACTCGATCTCCGAGTCGCCGAACTTCTTGAGGATGTTGAGCTCGTTGGCGATCGCCGGGTCGGAGTTGAACTTCGACTGGGCCAACTGCGGTCCGGGCACCGGGGTCTGCGCGGGCAGCTTCAGCAATCTGATCTTGCCGTAGTCATTGCTGTTCGCATCGGCGTCGATCGCCATGAAGGCGCCCAGGTTGTCCTTCTTGTTGGGCGTGAAGGTGGTCGTCAGCGAGAACGCCCGGTCCTTCTGGTCGGGCATCTTCATGCTGAGGTAGTACGGCGGCACCGCGTTGCCCGACTTGGTGGTCGGGTCGTTCGGGATCTGCCAGCGCTCCGAACCGGTGTAGAAGGTGCCCGGGTCGGTGACGTGGTACGTGGTCAGCAGCTGGCGCTGCACCTTGAAGAGGTCCTGCGGGTAGCGCAGGTGGGCCTTCAGCTCGGGGCTGATGGAGCTCTTCTTCTCGACCGTGCCGGGGAACGCCTTCATCCAGGTCTTCAGGACCGGGTCCTTGGTGTCCCACTGGTAGAGCTTGACCGTGCCGTCATAGGCATCGACCGTCGCCTTGACCGAGTTACGGATGTAGTTGACCTGGTTCTGCTGGGCCACGACCGCGCGTTGACCGTTGGTGAGCGAGTCGGCGGTGCTGTCCCCGAGGGTGGTGCGCGAGGCGTACGGGTAGCCGTTGCTGGTGGTGTACGCGTCCACGATCCACTGGATGCGGCCCTTGATCACCGCTGGGTAGGCGTCACCGTCGATCGTCAGCCAGGGGGCGACGGACTCCACGCGCTCCTTGGGCGTGCGGTTGTACAGGATCCGCGACTTGTCCCCGATGGCGCCGGAGTAGAGGATCTGCGGCTCCCCGAACGCCACCGCGTACGCGGCGCGGTTGATCGGGTTGGACAGACTCACCCCGCTCTTGCCCTGGTAGCGGTAGCCCTTCTCGCCGCTGTCGTCGGAGTAGTCCAGCTCCTTCTGCGGCCCGCCCACGATGGAGTACTGGGTGGTCTTCTCGCCGTAGTAGACGCGCTGTTCGTACGGGGGGAGCTGTCCACGGGAGGGGAGGTTGGCCTCGGTGTAGTCCGGGGCGCCGCCGTCGGCGGTCTCGGTCCCCTTGGCGGTGACCGCGCCGTAGCCGTGGGTGTACTTGAAGTGGTCGTTGATCCAGTTGCGTTCGGGGATGCCGGCGATGTTCAGCTCGCGCAGGCCGATGACGGTGTCCTGCTCCTTGCCGTCCTTGTCCTTGTACCGGTCGACGTCCAGGGTGGACGGGAACTGGTAGTAGGACCGCACCTGTTGCTGCTGCTGGAAGGCCGGCGAGACCACGTTCGGGTCGAGCAGCCGCATGCTGGCGGTGGTGTCCGCCGCGTCCCGCAGCCGCTGGCTGTCCTCCTTGGTGGCCGGCTTGTTGTTGCCCTTGTAGGGCGTCACCTCGGCGTCCTGGATGTCGTACGCGTCCCGGGTCGCCTTGATGTTGTTCTCGATGTACGGCGCTTCCTTGGCCTGCTCGTTGGGCTGGACCTGGAACTTCTGCACGATCGCCGGGTACAGCCCGCCGATCAGGACGGCGGAGAGCACCATCAGCCCGAAGCCGATCACCGGAAGCTGCCAGGTGCGCCGCCACAGGGTGGCGAAGAACAGCACCGCGCAGATCGCCGCGATGAAGAACAGGATCGTCTTCGCCGGCAGATAGGCGTTGGCGTCGACGTAGCGCAGACCGGTCCAGTTGTCGGCCGACTTCAGGCCGCTGGACTTCACCGCCAGGCCGTAGCGGTCGAGCCAGTACGCGACCGCCTTCAGCGAGACGAAGATGCCCAGCAGCACCGAGAGGTGGCCGGTGGCCGCGGCGGTGGCCCGGGAACCGGGGCTGGTCAGCCGCAGCCCGCCGTAGAGGTAGTGGGTGAGGGCGGCGGCCACCAGGGACAGCACCGCGCAGGCGAAGCCGAAGCTCAACAGGAAGCGGTACCAGGGCAGATCGAAGGCGTAGAACGAGACGTCCTTGTGGAACTGCGGGTCCGTGGTGCCGAACGGGACGCGGTTGACCCACTGGAGCCAGGTGCGCCACTCGCCGGAGGCGGAGGCCCCGGCAATCAGCCCGATCACCGCGGTGATCGCGATCAGCGCCCACTTCTTGAACGGGGCGATGCTCATGCGGTAGCGGTCCAGGCTCTGCTGCTCCATGGACATCGCGGCGAGCGGCGGCCGCAGCCGGTGCGCCAGCCAGATGTTGATGCCGACGGCGACCGCCATGACGATGCCGAAGGCGAAGAACAGCCCGATCTTGGTCCACAGGGTGGTGGTGAAGACCGAGGAGAAGTGGACCGAGCGGTACCAGAGCCAGTCGGTCCAGAAGCCCGAGAACATCACGAAGAGCATGGCCAGCACGGCCAGCGCGCCCACCGTCATGAGCAGGGTTCTCAACCGCCGCGACGGTCGGCCGACTCTGATCCGTGGCCCGGAGGGGCCTCCGCCGCGGTCCGGCATCTGGAAAGCCAAGGTGCGCACCTCGAAGTTCGCTGTCGTGTGGAGCAGGCCCGGCGATAGTAGGACCCAGTGATGCAACTTACGACGGCTTTACTCGGTTCCCGATTTCCGGGGTCTACAAGGCACGATGTTGGGCATGACCAACCTCCCCGTTGACGGCACCCCCCTCGCCGCCGACCCACTGACCCGCGCGGTGCTCGAAATCGACGAGTACGCCGCCGGACTCGGCTGGGACCAGCCCGCCCGACTGTTCGCCCTCGTCGACACCGCCAAGCTCCGTGCGCAGGAGCCCTCGCTCGCCGCCCAACTGGGCATCGACGAGTCCTCCGGCACCTCCCTGACCCCCATCGAGCAGGACGAGATCCCCGCCGGCGCCCCGCTGGACGAGTTCCTCGCCACCATCGCCTGGCCGGACGCCGTCGTCGGCTGCGCGCTCACCGTGGAGCGCCTGATGCTGCCGCCGTCCGCCGAGGAGGCCGAGCCGGCCGGTATGAGCGGGGAGCAGCTCGCCGAGTGGGTCGCCAAGCACCCCGACCGCCAGGAGGTGCGGATGACGGTGGCCGTCCTCCGGGACGGCGCCCGCGAGTCCGCGCTGCGACTGCGCGAGAAGGACTCCACCTCCGAGGTGCTGACGGGCAAGTCGCTGGTGCCCGGCCTCGCCGAGGCGCTGTCCGCGACCTTCGAGGAGTAACGACCGCGGCGGGCCGGACGGGCCCGCCGGTCGCCCCCGCTACCGGCCTGCCGGGCTACAGCTCGGCAGGCCGGCGGTGTCGTGCTTGCGGATCTTCTCCAGCGCCTTGACCGCGTCCTGAATGGAGCCGACCTTCACCAGCCGGAGGCCGCTGGGGGTGTCCTTCGCCGCGGCCGCGCAGTTCTCCTTGGGCGTCAGGAAGAACTCCGCGCCCTTCTCCCGCGCGCCGATCGTCTTCATCGAAATGCCGCCGATCGGGCCGACCTTGCCCTGATCGTCGATGGTGCCCGTACCGGCGACGAACTTGCCGCCCGTCAGATCGCCACCCGGGGTGAGCTTGTCGACGATGCCCAGCGCGAACATCAGCCCGGCGCTCGGGCCGCCGACGTCCGCCAGCTTCACGTCGATGGGGAACGGGAAGATGTGGTCCAACTGGGCCTGGATACCGACCACCGCCCGGCCGCCGTCCGACGCCGTGGTGATCGCAAGCTGCTTGACGGGGACCTCGGGCCGCTTGCCCTTCTTCTCCGCCGCGGCCGCCTCCTTGGCCGGAATGATGGAGAAGACCGCCTTTTCGCCCGGCTTGTGCTGGGTGACGAACTTGACGACGTCGCTGGTCTGTTGGACGTCCTTGCCGTCCACCGCCTTGATCACATCGCCGGCGTGCAGCACCCCGTCGGCCGGCTTGTCCTTCAGGACCGCCCCGACGACGGTCTGGGTGGCGACCGGAATGTTCAACTCCTTGAGCGCGGCGGCCTTGGCGCTCTCCTGGGACTGGCTGAACTCCTCGGCGTTCTGCTGGTCGGCCTGCTCGGCCGTCTGCCCCTCGGGATAGAGCGTCTTGTGCGGCACCACCGCACTGCTCGGGTCCAACCAGCCGTAGACCGCCTCAAGGAGGTTCATGTTGTAGTCCGGCCCCGTGACCCGGACCGTGGTCATGTTGAGGTGACCGGACGTCGGATACGTCTTCCGGCCGGAGATCTGCAGGACCGGCTCCCCGTTGTGCTCACCGAGGGTGTTGACCGTCGGCCCCGGCGACATCTCGGCATACGGGACGGGAATCAGCACCCCGGCGCAGAGCAGCGCGATCAGCATCAAGGTCGAGGCGAGCAGCGTCGCGGTGCGGCGTGGCATGGAACGACAGTACGGGACGGGTACGACAACCGGCCCGCGGGGCCGTCCGTACGGGGCCGGCGATCGCGCCGGACACGTCGTTACGGCGTCAGACCAGGTCCGAGGCGTGCTCGGGGGCGGTCGCTGCCGGGGCGTGCTCCCGCTCCATCGCGGCGCGGAACCGGGCGTAGCCCGCCAGTTCGGCGACGTCCCCGGAGCGGCGGTTGCGCATGGCCCAACTGCTCCACATCGCAGCGGCCAGCCCGGCCAGCACCGGAATCAGCAGCCAGAGGAGCGCTCCCATGGCGACCTCCCTTACCCCTTGCACACCCGCAATCGACGAATAAGCAGATTAACCATCTGCCACGTCAACGCTGGTCGCGAGGGCGGAGTTACGCAACCGGAACCCAAGGCACCGGTTCGGCCGCATGGCCCCAGAGGCACGGGGCACACACCCGACCTCCACCCCCAGAAGAAGGCGCTACGCGCCTACCCGCCCGCCCGTCACCCGACCTCCACCCCCAGAAGAAGGCGCTACGCGCCTACCCATTCCTCGGTACCGTCCGAGAACGTCTGGTGTTTCCAGATGGGGACCTCGTGCTTGAGGTCGTCGATCAGCTTGCGGCAGGCCGCGAACGCCTCGGCCCGGTGGGGGCAGGCGACCGCGACGACCACGGCCAGGTCCCCGATGGCCAGGTCGCCCACCCGGTGGACGGCGGCCAACGCACGGACCGGGTAGTCGGCGACGACCTTCTCGGCGATCCGGCGCAGCTCCGCCTTAGCGGACGGGTGCGCGGAGTAGCCCAGGCCGTCCACGTCCGCACCGCCGTCGTGCGAGCGGACGGTGCCGACGAAGAGGGCCGTGCCGCCGGCCGATGCGTCGCCGACCGCCGCGAAGACCTCGTCCACGGACAGCGCGGTGCCGCGGATCTCCAGGAGCCGGATGGGGTCCTTGGCGGCCTGCTCACCAGGGTGGTCGCGGCCGGTGCGGGAGTGCGTGCCAGACATGGTCCCATCGTGCCGTACCGGGAGGGCGCCGCGGAATGGCCGTTTCCACCGGGCGTCCGCGGCCGCGTATGGAGGCTCGTACAGTCCCGTGGCCCCGGTGGCCGTTTCGGGAGGTGTACGGGCGGGCCGGCGGTCCCGGCGGGTGGCGTCAGATGCGGCGGCGGGCCTTGCGGGCTCGGCGGACCAGGGCTGCGGTGCCCAGGAGCGCGACGGTGGCACCGGCGGCGCCCGCGGCGGTGGCGTCCTTGCGGCCGAGCCGGCGGCCGGCGACGGTGTGCCGCCCGGCGACCTCCTCCAGCAGTTCGGCGAGGACCTCCTCGTTGGTCCACTGGGGCCGCCAGCCCGCGTCGTGCAGCCGGCTGCCGCTGACCACCCAGGGGTGCATGGTGTACGCGAGGTCCCCGGCGGGCGACGGCGTCAGGCCGATCCGGTGCAGCCGGGCGGCGGCACCCAGCGCCACCGAGGACGGCAGCTCCATGCGCCGGATACCGGAGAGCTCCTCGACCTCCTCCTGCTCCAACCAGCCGTCGCAGCCCACCGCCAGCTCGCCCTCGACCTTCTCCAGGGCGGCGTACCCCAGGGCGCTGACCAGGTCCTCCACGTGGCAGAACTGCCAGGCGGGGCGGGATCCGGCGACGACCAGGAGGCGCGGCGACTCGAAGTAGCGGGTCAGCGCGGTGTCGGTGCCGCCGACCAGGACGGCGGGGCGGAGCACGGTGACGTTCAGGCCCGGGTGGGCGCGGGGGGCGCGGCGCGCCAGGTGCTCGATCTCCAGGAGGTCGCCGACCCCGGTGGCGTCGGCGGTGGCGCGCAGTTCGGCGTCCTCGGCCAACGGGACGTCGTTGTCGGGCAGCGCCCCGTAGACCATCGCGGAGGTGCACAGCACCACCCGGTGAACGCCGGCGGCCGCGGCGGCGGTCAACACGGTCTGGGTGCCGCGCACGTTGTAGGCGGTGCGGGCGGCGGCGTCGGTCTCCAGGTCGAGATCGAGCGCGAGGTGGACGACGACGTCCGTTCCGCGCAGTTTGTCGGCGATGGCGGGGTCGCGGACGTCGAGGACGTGCCACTCCGCCTCGGGGACGTCACCGACCCGCTCGTCGATGGCCACCACCTGCTTGACCTCGTCGGACGCGACCAGGGCGCGGGTGAGCAGCGCGCCGACCCCGGAGGCGGCTCCGGTGACGGCGACGACGGGGCGGCGCAGCGGCCGGCCGGTATCGGACGGGCCGCGGTCGGCCTGTTCTGTTGTGGCGGCAGCGTTTCGCGCTGCGCGAACGGTCGGATCTGGGGAACTCACCGGGCGTCTCCAGCGGTTGTCTTCAGTGCGGGCGCGTCTGACGCGTTCGCACCAGGTGGCGTCCATCCTGCCGCAGCCACCGGGACAGCGAAGCACCGAGCCCCAGGGCGGGGCGAGTGTCTACGCTGGAGGTGATGTCGGGCAGCCGCCGTCGGCGTAGGGCCGGCGGCCCTACGAGCCGAGGAAACCCGTGAGTGACACCCCATTTGGATTCGGCCTTCCGCCGGAGGAGCCGGAGGACGGCGACAACGGCAAGCAGAAGGGCGGCCAGGGAGGTAGCCAGGGCCCCGCGAACCCCTTCGGGTTCGGCGGCGGGAGCGGCGACGCGGACAATCCGTTCGCGGCGCTCTTCGGCGGCATGGGGGGACCCGGCGGCCAGATGAACCCTGGCGACCTCGGCGCCGCCTTCCAGCGCCTCGGCCAGATGCTCTCCTACGAGGGCGGCCCGGTGAACTGGGAGATGGCCAAGGACATCGCGCGGCAGACCGTCGCGCAGGGCGCCGAGGACGGCAGCAAGGACGCCAGCGTCTCCCCCGGTGAGCGCTCGGCGGTCGAGGACGCCGTGCGGCTCGCGGACCTCTGGCTGGACGGTGTGACGTCGCTCCCGTCAGGCGCCGGCACGGTGGTGGCCTGGAGCCGCGCCGAGTGGGTCGAGGAGACCCTGCCGGTGTGGAAGGACCTGGTCGACCCGCTCGCCGAGCGGGTCGGTTCGGCGATGGGCGACGTGCTGCCCGAGGAGATGCAGGCCATGGCGGGCCCGCTGCTCGGGATGATGCGCTCCATGGGCGGCGCGATGTTCGGCACCCAGATCGGTCAGGCGCTGGGCGTGCTGGCCTCCGAGGTCGTCGGTTCGACGGACATCGGGCTGCCGCTGGGCCCGGCCGGCAAGGCCGCGCTGCTGCCGGCGAACGTCACGGCGTTCGGCGCCGGACTGGGCGTCCCCGAGGAGGAGGTGCGGCTCTACCTCGCCCTGCGCGAGGCCGCCCATCAGCGCCTGTTCTCCCACGTGCCGTGGCTGCGCTCGCACCTCTTCGGTGCCGTCGAGGGCTATGCGCGCGGCATCAAGGTCGACACGACCAAGCTGGAGGACGTGGTCGGCCAGCTCGACCCGCAGCACCCCGAGGAGCTCCAAAACGCCCTCCAGCAGGGCATGTTCCAGCCCGAGGACACTCCGGAGCAGAAGGCCGCGCTGGCCCGTCTGGAGACCGCGCTGGCGCTCGTCGAGGGCTGGGTCGACGCGGTGGTGCACGCCGCGGCCAAGCCGCACCTGCCGTCCGCCGACAAGCTCCGCGAGACGCTGCGGCGGCGCCGGGCCACCGGCGGCCCGGCCGAGCAGACCTTCGCCACGCTGATCGGCCTCCAACTGCGTCCGCGGCGCCTGCGGGACGCCTCGCGACTGTGGGCCTCCCTGACGGACGCGCGGGGCCTGGACGGCCGCGACGGCCTGTGGGAGCACCCGGACATGCTGCCGACCGCGGCCGATCTGGACGACCCGGACGGCTTCGTCCACCACGAGCACCCGGACTTCTCCGAGCTCGACAAGATGCTGGGCGAGGCGGCGTCCGGTGCCGGACCGGACCTGACCAAGCGGCCCGGGGACGCCGGTGCGGCGCCGTCGGACGGCACCAAGGACGAGGGCGGCGCGCGCGGCCCCGAGGACGAGGGCAAGGGCGGCGGCGCCCAGTGACCCTGCGGGAGGACGCGGCGCGGGTGCTCAAGGAGTGGCCCGCGCCGTCGGCCGACCAGGAGCGGCTGCGGCTGGCCTATCTGGACCACCTCGCGGCCCATCGGGACGGCATGTGGAAGCCGTGCAAGGAAGGGCACCTCACCGCCAGCGCGCTGGTGATCGACCCCGAGGGCGGTCGGGTGCTGCTCACCCTGCACCGCAAGTTGGAGATGTGGCTCCAGATGGGCGGCCACTGCGAGCCCGAGGACGCCTCGCTGGCCGACGCGGCGCTGCGGGAGGCGCGCGAGGAGTCCGGGATCGCGCGGGGGCTGACGCTGCTGGGCGGTGCGCCGGTGCGGCTGGACCGCCATCAGACGCCCTGCGCCGTGCACTTGGACGTCCAGTACGCCGCGCTGGCGCCGCCGGACGCGGTCGCGGCGATCAGCGACGAGTCGCTGGACCTGCGGTGGTTCCGCTACGACGAGGTGCCCTCGGTGGCCGATGCGTCGGTGGTCAACCTGGTGGCGGACACCCGGGCGCTGCTGTCGGCCACGACATGACGCCCCCACACGCCACCTGACGTTGCGTCGATTCCGGCGCCCGCCCCCAACGGGGCGGGCGCCGAACGCATGTGGGGCCTTCGCGCGGGCCCTCACGGGCGCGCCGGTTCAGCGCCCCCGGTGCGGGTGGCCCTGCGGGTCGCCGGGGCCCGCAGGCGGTTCCTCTTCCGGACGCCACTGTCCGCCGGCACCCTCGGGAGCCGGCGCGCCCTGCCCCGGATACGGGGCGTGCGGGGCCCCCGGAGGCGGCGGCTGCTGGCCCGGCTGACCGTACGCACCGGGCGGCGGCGGGAGCGGCACCGGCGGCCCCTGGGGTGCGGCGTACCCACCGGGCGGCGGGGGCGGCTGCTGCCCGTACGGAGGCGGCGGAGGCTGCTGACCGTATGGCAGCGGCGGGGGCTGCTGGCCATACGGGGGCGGCGGGGGTGGCTGTTGACCGTACGGGGGCGGCGGGGGTGGCTGTTGACCGTACGGGGGCGGCGGCGGGGGCTGTTGACCGCCGGGCGCCTGGCCGTACGGGAGCGGGGGCGGCGGCGGGGGCGGACCCGGCACCCCGACGGCCGGCGGCGGGGGCGGTGGGGGCGGAGCCTGGACGCCCTGGGGCGGCGGCGTCCCACCCGGCGGGACCAGCGGCGCAACGAGCGTCGGCGCGCTGTGGATCTGCGCGGCGGCCGGCTGGGGCAGCGGGGGCGGGGCCGACTGCGGCTGGTACGGCGCCGGTTCGCGCGGATCCGGGGCGGTCGGCGCCGGGGCGGGCACCCCCTGCGCGGTGACGGGCGGTGCCGGCGGGACGGGCGCGGGTGTCGGTGCGGGTGCGGGGGCGGGGACGCCCTGTGCCGTGACGGGTGGCGCCGGCGCCTCCCCGGCGGGCCCGGTCGCCTCCCCGGCGCCCTCGTCCTCCTCCAGGACCTCGCCGCCGAAGTTGGTCAGCAGCGCCTCCAGGCCGCCGTCGAAGCCCTGGCCCACGGCGGCGAACCGCCAGACGTCCTTGACGTAGAGGTCACCGAGCATCACCGCGCGCTCGGTGCTGAACTCGGCGCCGGTGAAGGGGTATCGGGCCACCTCCTGGCCACCGGCGACGATGCGCAGGAAGCCCGGCCCGATCTGCGACATCTGCCCGTCGCCGTCGAGGGTGGCGGTGAAGGTCAACTTCCTTACCTGCGGCGGGATGCGGTCGAGGGCGATCCGGAAGGACTCGGTGTCGCCGCCCTGCGCACCGAGCAACTGGATCGCTTCTTCGGGCGACTTGGGCTGGTTGTAGAAGATGAAGTAGCGGTCGTCGGACAGGCGCTCGTCGGCGTCCAGCCCGAAGCAGCTGATGTCGACGACCAATCCGGGACCGGCGATCTGTACCCCGACGTACAGCTCCCGTTCCGTCGTCAGATCGGCAAGCCTGGCCTTGTGGCCCCGCTGGAATTCCCTGGCCATGGACACCGGCCCTCCCCCGCCCTCGCGTTGAATCCGTACCCTCGCCAGGCTAACGGCTGGCACGGACAGCGGGCCTCCCCGGTGCGCGCCCGGGCCCCTTAGGCCCTGTCAGCGGCGACGGGCGGCCGGCAGATGCGGCAGCCGGTCGGCGGCCACCACGCCTTCGAGGTACCCGCGGGCCCGTTCGGTGCGCGGATAGGACTCCAACAGGCGCCAGAACTCCGGCCCGTGGCCGGGGACGAGGAGGTGCGCCAACTCGTGCAGCAGGACGTAGTCGATGACGTACTCGGGCATGCCCTGGAGGCGGTGCGACAGCCGGATGCTGCCCTCGGCCGGGGTGCACGACCCCCAGCGGGTGTTCTGGTTGGTGACCCAGCGCACCGACCCCGGACGGGCCCGCCCGTCGAGGTACTGCCCGGAGAGCCGCTCGGCCCGTTCGGCCAGATCGCCGTCGCCCAGCATCCGCTTGCTCTCCTGGGCGGCGAGCTTGTCCAGCATCACCGAGACCCAGCGCTGCTCCTCGGACTGCGACATCCGGGCCGGGATCAGGACGATGGTGCGGTCGCCCTCGCGGTACGCGGAGACCGTTCGGCGCCGCCGCGTGCTGCGCCGCACTTCGACCGCGCGGGCCGGTGGGCTCGGCTCGTCCCGGCGCGGGCGATCGGCGGCGCGGCGCAGGGGCGTCTCCCCGGATCCGCGTGGGGAAGGGTCGGCGGGCACGCGCCCGACGTTACCCGTTGACGCTGCGGGAAGTCCCGCCCCTCGGACGGTTCGCCACCTGAACGCCCCCGGCGTGCACGCGTTGTACGACGAATGACCGCCGCCTGTGGATAACTTCCGCCGCGCTCGGGCGTTCGGCGCATGCTGGAGTCCGGTCGAGAACGAACGGGGGCACAAGACATGCATCCGATGCTCAAGCCCGCGCTGCGGCGCGGTTGGCGGGACCGGGAGACGGTGTGGTTCGGGGTGGCACCGGCCCATGCGCAGTCGGTCGGGCCGGTCGATGTGGCGACCGGCTGCTTCATCGAGCTGCTCGACGGCACGCGCTCGCTGCCCCAACTGCTCGACGAGGCGGTGGCGCTGGACGTGCCGCCGGAGCGGGCGCGCGCAGTGGTGGAGCGGCTCGGCGCGGCCGGGCTGTTGGAGGCGCCGGCGGCGGACGGACCGGCGGCGGACGCCCTGCGGGCGGACGGCGCGGCCGTCGAGCGATTACGGGCGGATCTGGGCGCGCTGTCGGTGCGCCAGCGCGGGGGCGCGTCAGGGCCGCTCGCGCGGATGGGGGCGCGGCGGTCGGTCCGGGTCAAGGTGAAGGGGGCGGGGCGGGTCGGCGCGCAGCTCGCGGCGCTGCTGTCGGCGTCGGGGGTCGGCCGGGTCGACGTGGTGGACGGCGGCGCGGTCGCGCCGTGGGAGGTGGTGCCGGGCGGGCCGGCGGCCGGGCAGATCGGCGAACGGCGGGCCGAGGCCGCCGGCCGGCTGGTCCGGGAGTCGTCCCCGTGGAGCGGCCGGCCCCGGTCCGGCGCCCCGGTCACCGAGTCCGGTGAGCCCGGCATCTCCCTCATGGTGCTCGCCCCGCGTGATGGCCTCGGCGCCTACGCCCCCGATCCCGTGCTCGCCGAACCGCTGCTCACCGCCGGCATCCCGCACCTCTACGCGGGTGTGCTGGAAGGCACCGGTGTGGTGGGCCCGTTGGTGGTGCCCGGCGTCTCGGCCTGCGCCGGCTGCGACCAACTCCGGCGCACGGACGCCGAGCCGGCCTGGCCGCGGCTGCTCGCGCAGTGGCGCTCGGGGCGCGGCACCCCGGCGGTGCCGGCCTGCGACGCCGCGCTGGCCACGGCGGTCGCGGGGCTCACCGCCGTCCAGGCGCTGGCGTTCCTCGACGGCGAGCCACCGCCGTGCACGGGGGCGCGGATGGAACTGCCGCTGCCGTGTGCGAGCGTACGGACGGTGCGGATCGCCCCGCATCCCGACTGCGGCTGCGGTGCCGCCGCGGAGCGGGGCCCGGCGGACGCCTCGGTTCCCCGGCCGCGACACGCAACAATGACCGGGTAACCCCGGTAGGGGACGGTGTGAGTTGGAGGGGCGCATGTCTGATCTTCCCCGCAAGGCGGTCACCCGGACCGCCAAGCTGGCCGCGCTACCACTGGGGTTCGCCGGCCGTGCCACCTGGGGCCTGGGCAAACGGCTCGGCGGCCGGTCCGCCGAGATCGTCGGCCGCGAGCTCCAACAGCGCACCGCGGAACAGCTCTTCAAGGTGCTCGGAGAGTTGAAGGGCGGTGCCATGAAGTTCGGCCAGGCGCTGTCCGTCTTCGAGTCGGCGCTGCCCGAGGAGATCGCCGGCCCCTACCGCGCGGCGTTGACCAAGCTCCAGGACGCGGCGCCGCCGATGCCGACGAGCACCGTGCACGCCGTGCTGGCCGAGCAACTGGGCGCCGACTGGCGGGAGCTGTTCGCGGAGTTCGAGGACAAGCCGGCCGCGGCGGCGTCCATCGGGCAGGTGCACCGGGCGGTGTGGCACGACGGCCGCGAGGTGGCCGTCAAGGTGCAGTACCCGGGGGCGGGCCCGGCGCTGTTGTCGGACCTGACGCAGCTCAGCCGGTTCGCCCGACTGCTCGGGCCGCTGATCCCCGGCATGGACATCAAGCCGCTCATCACCGAGTTGCGCGACCGGGTCTCGGAGGAACTGGACTACGCGCTGGAGGCCGAGGCCCAGCAGGCGCACGCCGCGGAGTTCGCCGCCGACCCCGACGTGGTGGTGCCGGCGGTGGTGCATCAGGGCGACCAGGTCCTGGTGACGGAGTGGTTGACGGGGGTGCCGCTGTCCGAGGTGATCGCCGACGGCACCGAGGAACAGCGGGACCGGGCCGGGCAGTTGCTGGCGCGCTTCCTCTTCTCCGGCCCGGCGCGCACCGGCCTGCTGCACGCCGATCCGCACCCGGGCAACTTCCGGCTGCTGCCCGGTAAGTCGCCGGACGGCCCGGTGGCCGAGTGGCGGCTGGGCGTCCTGGACTTCGGCACCGTCGACCGGCTGCCCGACGGGCTGCCGCCGACGATCGGCGCCTCGCTGCGGATGGCGCTGGACGGCGAGGCGGACGCGGTCTACCGCATGCTGTGCGAGGAGGGCTTCGTCAAGGAGTCCATCGCCCTGGATCCCGACGCGGTGCTGGAGTATCTGCTGCCGATCATCGAGCCCGCGCAGGTGGACGCCTTCACCTTCACCCGGGGCTGGATGCGCCAGCAGGCGGCCCGGATCGGCGATCCGCGCTCCCCCGCCCACCAGTTGGGCAAGCAGCTCAACCTCCCGCCCGCCTACCTCCTGATACATCGTGTGACGTTGAGCACCATCGGGGTGCTGTGTCAGTTGGGGGCCACGGTGCGGCTGCGCGATGAGTTGGCGGCGTGGCTGCCGGGGTTCCTGCCGGACGCGTACGAGGAGGACGCGGCGGCGAAGGAGACGACCGGGGAGGACGAGGTCGGGGAGAGCGTGGTCGCGCGGGAGGCGGGCGCGGACGGTGCCGCCGGGAGCCCGGCGGAGAGTCCGGCCTGACCGTCACCACCAGCTGGAGTCCAGCCTGCCCTCGATGGCACGGATGTTGTCCCGGGCGCAGCGGTCGCAGAAGTACCGGCGCTCGCCGTTCTCGACCGAGCAGGTCCAGGTCGGCGGGGAGCCCTCGGCCACCGCGCCGCAGCGCGCACACACCGTGCCGTCGACCGTGCCGTCGGAGGTCAACTCCGCCTGTTGCCGCGTCTGATGCGTCTTCTGGTCCACCATCCGACGATATCCCCGCAGGAGTCGTGAAACGGGACGCAACGCAGTACGGGGCCCGTCCGATCGAACGGGCCCCGTAGCGCGGGTGGTTCAGTGCGCGGTGCCGGGACGCCCGGTCACTGCATCACGGCCATGGCCAGCGCCCGGCGGGCACGCAGCGACGCGCGCTCGGCGCGCCGCTGCATCCGCCGCGCGGCGGCGAGCCGATGCCCCCTGCGTTCGGACTCGGCTTCCTGGAGGCGTTGCTCCACATGGGCCCTGGCCAGGGCTTCTGGCATGAGTTGCATGGCGAGGTTCCTGTTCTGACGCGACTTCAGCGCGCCGGAGTTCGCGGGTGCGGGGGTTTCAGTGAAAGACGGGGTCATCGTGGGGTCCTGCTTCTGGGGGTCCCGGGTGGCGGGACGGTCGATCGTTCCTGTGCGCGCGGTGCTCATGCCACGACCGGGTTCTTACGCGGACGGCCCCGCGGACGCTTGCGCGGTACGACGACGCCCTGGACGAAGAGCTCACCGCCCCACACACCCCACGGCTCGCGGCGGTCCTTGGCGCCGGCCAGGCAGGCCTCGCGCACGGGGCAGGTCTGGCACAGCGTCTTGGCGTACTCGACGTCGGCCGGGGACTCGGCGAAGAAGACCTCGGGGTCGTAGGTGCGGCAGGGGACGGCGGTGCCGAGGCGGTCGATCTCGTCGTCGAGCTCGGTGAGGGGCAACAAGGGGTTCTCCTGGAGGTCAGGCGGAGGGATCAGGTCGGTGGCTGACGGGGTGTGCGTCGTGAGTTGCACTGGTGTGTGTTCCTCGTCTGTTGCGGCCCGGCTGGTGGCGGGCGCGATGGGCAAAACAAAAGGACCGCGGATCCCGGTGTGGGTTCCGCGGCCCTGGAAGGTGCCGACCTGATCGCCGATCAGGCTGGATCTCTCCAGGGTTCGAGGCCGCGGTAGGCCCACATGTCGTGCTGGTACTGCTTCCGGGATTCGGCACCATGGGCCGCCGTCACGAGGGCAAAGCAATTCGCCGTCGTTACCGCTGCCGCGGGTGCCTGGGTCGGTCGCGCGACGCGCTCGCCCGCCGTCGGGACGGCGAGGGCCTCGGGACGCGCGACCTCAATACCGGACAGGCGGCCGGAGCCGGACAGACCGGTACCAAGGAGCGAAACGCCGAGAGCGCAGGGGGCGACGACCGAGAGATCGGTCATTTTGTTGGTCTCAATGAAGCTGATCACGGGTCTCGCCTCCTCTCGGCGTCTTTGGGGACCGGGAAAATCCCGATCCGGGCGTTCAAGTACAGCACGGATCCATCGGATCTCGGAAGTTCCGTTGTTTCCGTTGCTCCCGCAGGCTATGGGGATGCGCTCCGCGTGCGCAAACTATTTTTCCAACGAGTTTTCCGCGCCCCCCGCGCGCCCCCCGGTGGCGTCCCCGCCGGGCTCCTCACCGGCGCAGATCGCCAGGACGTCGGCGCCGAAGCGGTCCAGCTTGCGGCGGCCCACGCCGGGAATGACGGCCAGTTCCTCGGCGCTCGCCGGGACGGTCTCGGCGATGGCCATCAGGGTCTTGTCGGTGAAGACGCAGTAGGCGGGCTGGCGGGTGACCGCGGCTTGCGCGCAGCGCCAGTCCCGCAGCCGCTCGTAGAGCCCCTCGTCGAGCTCCGAGGGGCAGTCCTCGCAGCGCATCAGCTTCATCTCGCCGGGGTCGGTCAGCGTGCGGTTGCAGACCCGACAGCGGGCGGGGCTGCGGTGCGCTCGGCGCGGCCGGTCGGGGGCCTGCCCACCGGTGGCGCGGCCACGCTCGACGCCGCCGGTGGCCTGGCCGCCGGCGGCGCGGTAACGGGACCGGCCGGAGCCGGGGCGCAGGCCGTCGAGGAAGCGGCTGGCGCTGCGCGAGTGCCGGCCGCCGGGCGAGCGGGCCAGCGACCAGGACAGCGTCAGCCGGCGGCGGGCGCGGGTGATGCCGACGTAGAGCAGCCGGCGCTCCTCCTCGACCTGTTCGTCGGTGCGGGCGTGGTGGATCGGCAGCATGCCCTCGGTGAGGCCGACCAGGAACACCGCGTCCCACTCCAGGCCCTTGGCGGCGTGCAGGGAGGCGAGGGTGACGCCCTCGACGGTGGGGGCGTGCTGGGCGCCGGCCCGCTCGTCGAGTTCGGCGACGAGGTCGGCGAGGGTGGCGGTGGGGCGGGCCCGGGCGAAGTCCTCGGCGAGGCGCACCAGGGCGGCGAGCGACTCCCAGCGGTCCCGGGCGGCGCCGGAGCCGGCCGGCGGCTGGTCGGTCCAGCCCATGTCGCTGAGCACCGCGCGCACCTCGGACGGCAGGCCGGCCGCGCCGTCCAGCAGGGTGTCGTTGCCGCCGAAGCGGGCCGCGCCGCGCAGCTTGACGCCGGCCTCGCGCACCTCGGGTCGCTCGAAGAACCGCTCGGCGCCGCGGAGTTGGTAGGGCACGCCGGCGTCGGCGAGGGCCTGTTCGTAGACCTCGGACTGGGCGTTGATGCGGAAGAGGACCGCGATCTCGCTCGCCGGGACGCCGGCGGCGATCAGGTCGCGGATCCGGCGGGCGGTGCCCTCGGCCTCGGCGGGCTCGTCGGCGTACTCGGTGAACGCCGGCTCGACGTCGGGCTCGCGCTGCGAGACCAGCTCCAGGCGGTGCTCGGCGGCGCGGCCCCGGGCCCGGGAGAGCAGGCCGTTGGCGAGGTGGACGACCTGGGGGGTGGAGCGGTAGTCGCGGACCAGCTTGACGACCGTGGCGTGCGGATGGCGGACGCGGAAGTCGAGGAGGTGGTCGGGGGTGGCGCCGGTGAAGCTGTAGATGGTCTGGCTGGCGTCGCCGACCACGCACAGGGTGTCGCGCTCGCCCAGCCACAGGTCCAACAGCCGCTGCTGGAGCGGGCTGACGTCCTGGTACTCGTCGACGACGAAGTGCTGGTACTGGGCGCGCACCTGCTCGGCGATGTCGTGCCGGTCCTGGAGGACGCCGACCGTGAGCAGCAGCACGTCCTCGAAGTCGATGGTGCCGCGGTCCCGCTTGAGCTGCTCGTATGTGGCGTATATCTGGCCGATCTCGGCGGGGTCGCGGGGGGCCTCGCGGCCGGCCTTGACGACCGCGGCCGGGTAGTCGGCGGGCACGGTCTGGGTGACCTTGGACCACTCGACCTCGCCGGTGACGTCGCGCAGCTCGTTGCGGTCGAGCTTGAGGCGGCAGCGGGCGGCGGCCTCGGCGACCAGCGGGCCCTTGCGGTCCAGCAGCCGCGGCAGCTCGCCGCCGACCGCCCGGGGCCAGAAGAACTGGAGCTGGCGCAGGGCCGCGGAGTGGAACGTGCGGGCCTGCACGCCGGCCGCGCCGAGCTGCCGGAGCCGGCCGCGCATCTCGCCGGCGGCCCGGGCGGTGAAGGTGACCGCGAGCACGCTGGCGGGCGGGAGGATCCCGGCCCGGACGCCGTAGGCGATGCGGTGGGTGATCGCGCGGGTCTTGCCGGTGCCGGCGCCGGCCAGGACGCACACCGGCCCGTGCAGGGCCGTGGCGACCTCGCGCTGCTCGGGGTCGAGCCCGTCGAGCACCGCGTCGGCCGTCGCCGGAACCTGCGGGAAGTAAGTGGCGTCCGTTGCTGCTGTCACCCCGCCATGCTGCCAGGTCCGCGGGGACGCCCGGGAACGTCGTCCACAGTGCCCGGGGACCGGTCGTACCGATGAGCGCTGGTGGGGACGGCGGTGGCGCGGCGGCGGGCCGATCGGGAATGGTTGGGGGCCGGTGGGCGTTGTGCTCATCGGTGCCACGGCGTCGGAAAGGACGCGCGTGGCACGTGATCACGATCGAGACGACCCCCGAAGGAGCGCAGGACGCATGGCGGGCACTGTGACGATGTACAGCACGACCTGGTGCGGATACTGCCGTCGGCTGAAGGGCCAGATGGACCGCGAGGGCATTGCCTACACCGAGATCAACATCGAGCAGGACCCGGAGTCCGCGGCGTTCGTGGAGAAGGCCAACGGCGGCAACCAGACGGTGCCGACCGTGCTCTTCGCCGACGGTTCGACGCTGACCAACCCGTCCCTGGCGCAGGTCAAGGAGAAGGTCGCCGCGGCCTGAGGGCCCGGCGCACCACCATGGCGGGGCCGCCGACCGGTCCGGTGAGGGAGCCGGTCGGCGGCCCCATCGTGCCTGCGGCCCGGGCCGCGGACACTCAGGGCCTGGGCAGCGGCTTGCCGTACCACTTCTCGATCAGCCGCGCGGCGATGGAGATGCCGTAGGGCGCAAGGACCTCACCGGAGGCGAAGGCGGCGGCCAGATCGTCGCGGGAGAACCACCGGGCCTCCTCGATCTCCTCGCCGTCCACCTGGATCTGGGAGGAGGTGGCGCGCGCCATGAAGCCCAGCATCAGGCTGGAGGGGAAGGGCCAGGGCTGGCTGGCGACGTACTCGACGTCGCCGACGACGACCCCGGCCTCCTCGTAGACCTCGCGGGCGACCGACTGCTCGATGGACTCGCCCGGCTCGACGAAGCCGGCGAGCGTGGAGAAGCGGCCCTCGGGCCAGTGGACCTGGCGGCCGAGCAGGGCGCGGTCCTGGTCGTCGGTGACGAGCATGATCACGGCCGGGTCGGTGCGCGGGTAGTGCTCGGCGCCGCAGGCCGGGCAGCGGCGGATGTGGCCGGCCGCCGCGATGACCGTCCGCTCGCCGCAGCGGGAGCAGAAGCGGTGCATCCGCTGCCAGTTCTCCAGCGCCACGGCGTGCACCAGCAGGCCGGCGTCCCGCGGGGAGAGCAGCATCCCGGCCTCGCGCAGTCCCGCGGCGCGCGCGGACTGGTCGAGGCGGCCGGGCAGCGCGTCCTTCTGGAGCGCGAAGTAGCTGACCCCGTCCTCGTCGGTGCCGAGGTAGTAGCGGTGGGCCTCGGTCAGCGGCGCCTCGAAGGACGGCGTCATGATCAGTTCGGTGCGGCCGTCCGGGGTGTCGTCGATCAGCGCCTGCCCCCCGGACACGACGAAGACGCGCGTCGTCGGGTGGCTCCAGGCCGCCGCCAGCCATGCCTCGTCCAGACGGTGGTGGGCACTGCGGTCGATGCCGCTCGGCGCGCTGAAGGTGATCGGCCGGTCGGCCGTGCGGTCGGTCCAGGTGGTCACTGCTGTTTCCAACTCCCCCTATGGCGTGGGTGATTGCTGCGTGCGACGCGGAGCGGTACGGCGGTGGGCGCGGGTCAGGACGGGCGCCAGGCGTCCGCCAGGTCGCCCCAGAGGTGGGCGGCGGTCTCGACGCCCTTCATCAGCAGGTCGAGCTCGACCTTCTCGTTCGGCGCGTGCCAGCCGTCGGAGGGCACCGAGATGCCCAGGAACAGGACCGGGACGCCGAGCACGTCCTGGAGGTCGGCGGCCGGGCCGGAACCGCCCTCACGGGTGAAGCGGATCTCCGTCTCGAAGGCCCGGCCCATGGCGCGCACCACGGATTGGAGCGCGGGGTGGTCGAGCGGGGTGAGGCAGGGCCGGGTGGCGCCCCAGAAGGTGATCTCGTGGCGGATGCCGGCCGGGAGCCGCTCGGCGACCCAGGCGCGGACGGCCTGCTGGACGGCGTCCGTGTCCTGGCCGGCGACCAGCCGGAACGAGAGCTTCAACTGGGCCGAGGACGGGACGATGGTCTTGCCGCCGGGGCCCTGGTAGCCGCCGGCGATGCCGTTGACCTCGGCGGTGGGGCGGGCCCAGATGCGCTCCAGGGTGGTGGCGCCGGCCTCGCCGAGGGTGGCGTGCGAGTGCGCGGTGCGCAGCCAGCCCTCCTCGTCGAAGGGCAGCTCGGCGAAGAGCTCCCGCTCGCGGTCGGTGAGCTCGATCACGCCGTCGTAGAAGCCGGGGACGGCGACCCTGCGGTCGGCGTCGTGGAGGGCGGCGGCGAGCCGGGCCGCCTCGGTGGCCGGGTTGGGCACCGCGCCGCCGAACGAGCCGGAGTGGATGTCCTGGTCGGGGCCGTACAGGTCGATCTGACAGTCCGTCAGCCCGCGCATGCCGGTGCAGACGGTGGGGGTGTCCTTGGACCACATCCCGGTGTCGGAGACGATCACCGCGTCGCAGGCCAGGCGGTCGGCGTGCTGCTTGACCAGGGCCGGGAAGTGCGGCGAGCCGGACTCCTCCTCGCCCTCGATGAGCAGCTTGAGGTTGACCGCGGGGGCGGTGCGGCCGGTCGCGGCCAGGTGCGCGCGGACGCCCAGGGTGTGGAAGAACACCTGCCCCTTGTCGTCGGCGGCGCCGCGGGCGTACAGCTTCCCGTCGACGGTCTCCGGCTCGAAGGGGTCGGTGTGCCAGCCGTCCTCGCGGGCGGCGGGCTGCACGTCGTGGTGGCCGTAGACGAGCACGGTGGGGGCGGACGGGTCCCCGGCGGGCCACTCGGCGAAGACCGCGGGCAGTCCCCCGGTCTCCCAGACCTCGGTCACCGGGAAGCCGGTCTCGGTCAGCTTGGCGGCGAGCCACTCGGCGCTGCGGCGCACGTCGGCGGCGCGCTCGGGGTCGGCGGAAACCGAGGGGATGCGCAGCCACTGGGCGAGGTCGTCGAGGAAGGCGTCGCGGTGGCCGGCGATGTACGCGCGGACGGCGTTGTCCGGGGTGGTGCTCATACGCCCGAGCCTATCGGCCTTCTGGGGGATACCGGCCGGCGGTCTCGCCCCGCAAGATCCGCTCCAGCCCCTCCCGGCCTGGTAGGCGGGCCGGTCTGACCACTTCGCCGGTGCGGACGAAGAGGAACGCGGCGCCGACCTCGGACGGGGCCAGGCCGTACCGCTCGGCCCAGGCCAGGCGGTAGACGGCGAGCTGGAGGGGGTCGGCGCCGCCGGCGCCCGAGGGGTGGTTCCGGCCGGTCTTCCAGTCGACGATCTCGAAGCGGTCGCCATCCGGACCCAGCTCCTTGTAGACCGCGTCGATCCGGCCGCGGATCACCCTTCCGGCGAGCGTTATCCGGAACGGGACCTCCACCCGGAACGGGGCCCGCCGGGCGTACGGGCTGCGGGCGAACGCCTCCTTGAGCGCCTGGAGGTCCTGCTCGTCGGCGATCTCCGGCTCCTCGCCGGGCTCGGCGCCCGGGAGCTCGTCCGGGCCGAGCAGCGGCAACGGCAGCTCCTCGAAACGGGACTGGACCCAGGCGTGGAAGCGGGTGCCGCGGCGGGCGGCGCGCTGCGGGGCGCGCGGCATCGGGCGGGCCAGCTCGCGGGCGAAGCCGTCCGGGTCGGCGGCGACCTGGAGGAGCTGGGTGGCGGTGAGCGAGGCCGGGAGCGGGACATCGCGGACCCGGGTGCGGGAACTGCGCAACTCGGCGGCCAGCGCCGTCAGATCGCGGTCCCAGGACGCCGCGAGGCGGCGCTCCTCGGGGAGCAGCGGGGGGATGTCCTCCTGGCCGGCGGTGCCGTCGGCAGCGCCGGTGCCCGCGGTGCCGTCGGCGGCGCCCTCCAGAGCGGCCGGGTCGGGCTCGGCGGAGCGCTGGGCGACGAGGCGGGGGCGCGGGGCGTCGGCGGACGGCTCGGCAGCCGGGGTGTCCTCCCCGTACGGGGGCGCGTCCTCGTACGGGAACTCGTCCTCGTACGGGGGCTCCCCGTACGGGTCGTCCTCCGGGGGCGGCGGGAACGGGGCGTCCTCGTAGGCGGCCGGCCACTCCTCGTCGTCCGGGGGCGGCGGCCACTCCGGGTCGTATCCGGGGGCCGGGGGTGCCGGGGCGGTCTGGGGGGCCTGGCGGGCGAGGTGGGCGCGGACGGTGGCGGCGGCCGCGCGGCGGCGGGCGGTGGCGGCCTCGTCCAGGGGCAGCGGCCAGGGGCGGTCGGCGGCGGCCTCGGCGAGGGCGGGATTCTCGGCGCCCTCCTCGGGTGGGTCGGCCCAGACCTCGATCTCGCCGTGGCCGGCCTCGCAGTGCTCGCGCAGCGCCGTGAGGAAGGCGGACGGGCCGCGCGGGCGCTTCTGGCTCGGGCCCCACCAGTGGCCGGAGCCGATCAGCAGGGAGCGGGGGCGGGTGAACGTGACGTAGCCGAGGCGGAGTTCCTCGGTCTCCTGGTGGTGCCGCATCGCCTCCTTGAAGTCCTTCATGCCGCGGGCGCTCCACTCCCCCACCTCGGGCAGGGTCGCGGCGTCGCCGCGGAGCGGGTGCGGCAGCACCTTGGCGCGGCCGGTCCACGACTCGCGGGCCTGCTCGCTGGGGAACTGCTTGGTCACCAGGCCGGGCACCGCGACGACGCACCACTCCAGGCCCTTGGACTTGTGGGCGGTGAGCACCTTGACGGTGTTCTCGCCGCCCGGGAGCGAGCTGTCCAGGCCCTTCTCGAACTGGACGGCGGTGCGCAGGAAGCCCAGGAAGGCGAGCAGCGTGGCCTCACCGTCGAGGGCCGCGCCGCCCTCCTTGGCGGCGAAGCCGGCCGCGAGGTCCAGGAAGGTGCCCAGGGTCTCCCGGCGGCGGGCGGCCAGGGCGTGCGGCGAGGCGGACAGCTCGACCTCCAGGCCGGTGACGGCCAGGATCCGGTGCAGCACGTCCATCAGCGGGTCGGCCAACGAGCGCCGCAGATCGCGGAGTTCGGCGGCCAGCCGGGCGAAGCGGACCCGGGCCTGTGGAGAGAACGGCAGGCCGTCGTCCGGGCCGCCGGCCTCCAGGAAGGTGTCCAGCGCATCGGCGAGGGAGACCGTCTCGGCCGGGTCGACACCCTCGACGGCCGCGGCCAGGCGGCGCTCCGGGTCGTCGTCGGCGGGGGCACCGGGGCGGGCCAGGGCGCGCGCCCGGCGGCCCAGCAGGGCCAGGTCGCGCGGGCCGATCCGCCAGCGGGGGCCGATCAGCAGCCGGACCAGGGAGGCGTTGGCCGTCGGGTCCTGGAGGACCTCGCAGACCGCGACCAGGTCGGCGATCTCGGGGAGGTGGAGCAGCCCGGAGAGGCCGACCACCTCCACCGGGACGTCCCGGGCCACCAACTCGCCCTGGATCTGCGCGAAGTCGGCGGCGGAGCGGCACAGCACCGCGATCCCGCCGGGCGGGGTGCCGGTGCGGACCAGGTGGGCGAGGGAGTCCGCGAGCCAGCTGAGCTCCTCGGCGTGGGTGGGCAGCAGGGCGCAGCGGACCTGGCCGTCCCGCTCGGCGCCGGGGGCCGGGCGCAGCGCCTCGACACCGGCGTGCATCGCGCGCAGCGGGGCGGCCAGGCCGTTGGCGAGGTCCAGGAGGCGGCCGCCGCTGCGGCGGTTCTCGCTGAGCGCGAAGCGGCGGGCCGGGGTGCCGTCGGCGAACGGGAAGTGGGCGGGGAAGTCGTCCAGATTGGCGACGGAGGCGCCGCGCCAGCCGTAGATGGCCTGGCAGGGGTCGCCGACGGCGGTGACCGCGTGCCCGGTGGCGGGGCCGGCGCCGGCGCCGAACAGGCCGGCGAGCAGCAGCCGTTGGGCGACGGAGGTGTCCTGGTACTCGTCGAGGAGGACGACGCGGAACTCCTCGCGCAGCAGCGCGCCGACCTCCGGGCGGGTGGTGGCCAGCGTCGCCGCGAGGGCGATCTGGTCGCCGAAGTCCAGCAGGTCGCGGCGGCGCTTCTCGCGGCGGTAGGCGCCGACGAGGTCGAGCAGCTCCAGCCGGCCGCGGGCGGCCTCGGGGACCTTGCGCAGATCGGCGTTGCCGAGCTTGGCGTGCGCCAACTCGGCGAGCAGCGCGGTGTCGTGGGCGTGCAGGGCGGACGGGTCCACCAGGTGCTCGGACAGCTCGCCGTCGAGGGCGAGGAGGTCCTCCACGAGGGTGGGCAGCGAGGTGGTGAGCGAGGGATACGGGCCGGGGGCGGCGCGCAGGGTGCGGGCGGCGAGCTGGAAGCGGGTGGCGTCGGCGAGCAGGCGGGCGCTGGGCTCCAGGCCGATGCGCAGGCCGTGGTCCTTCAGGAGCTGGCCGGCGAAGGCGTGGTACGTGGAGATCCGCGGCTCCCCGGGGGGCTCGGCGCCGGCGGCCGCGCCCGGGAGGGGGTCGGGGTCGGTGACGCCGGCCGCCAGGAGGGCCGCGCGGACCCGCTCGGCCAGCTCGCCGGCCGCCTTGTTGGTGAACGTCAGCCCGAGGACCTGCTCGGGGGCGACCTGGCCGGTGCCGACCAGCCACACCACCCGCGCGGCCATCACCGTGGTCTTGCCCGAACCGGCCCCGGCCACGATGACCTGCGGGGCGGGCGGCGCCGTGATGCAGGCCGTCTGCTCCGGGGTGAACGGGATGCCCAGCAGCTCCTTGAGCTGCTCGGGGTCGGTGAGGTGAGCTGACACATCGGACACCGTAACGGCCGCCACTGACAGTCCCGCCTCGGCCGGTATCGGCGCAGGTCAGCGCGGTACGACGGCGGGTGTGCGGCGGCTCACTCGACGATCTGCCGGCCCTCGGGGCGCGCGCTGCAGGAGGCCCGGAAGGCGCAGTGGGTGCAGTGCGCGCCGGTGGTCGGCGTGAAGCGCTCCTCCAGGACGCGGCCGGCGGCGGTGGCGAGCAGTTCGCCGACCCAGTCGCCCTCCGGCGGCGGCTGCGCCTGGACGGCCGGGAACGCCTCGCCGCCCTCCTTACGGGGCGCGCCCAGCCGCAAGTGGACCAGCTCGGCGCCGCCGGCCTCCGGCCGCTGTCCGTCGAAGGCGTCGTCGAGGGCGCCCTCGCGGACCGCGAGTTGGTAGACGGCGAGCTGCGGGTGGCGGGCGACCTCGGGGCCGGTGGGCTTCTGCTTGCCCGTTTTGAAGTCGACGACGTAGGCGCGCCCCTCGGCGTCCCGTGCGACGCGGTCCATGCTGCCGCGGATGCGCACCTCGTAGGCGCCGGCGGCAAGGGTGACGTCGAAGCCGTGCTCGGTGGCGACGGTGTCCCGGCCGAGGCTCTCGCGTTCCATGACGTGCCAGCGCAGGAAGCGCTCCAGGGCGGCGCGGGCCTGGTCCTTCTCCTGGCGGGACTTCCAGGGGGCGTCGAAGGCGAGCGCGTCCCAGACGGAGTCCAGGCGCGCCATCAGGACGGTCAGGTCGGCGGGGGTGCGCCCGGAGGCGACCTCGTCGGCGAGGACGTGGACGACGTTGCCGAAGCCCTGGGCGGCGGTGGCCGGGGCGTCGGCCTTCACCTCGCGCCCCAGGAACCACTGGAGGGCGCAGGTGTTGGCCAGTTGGTCGAGGGCGCTGCCGGAGAGCACCACGGGGCGGTCGCGCTCGCGCAACGGGACGGAGTTGTGGGTGGGCTCCTCCAGGCCCCACCAACTGTCCGGGTGTGCGGCCGGCACCAGGGGGTGGCCCTCGTCGTCGCGCAACGCGGCCAGCCGGGCCAGCCGCCTGGCTGCGGCGTCGCGCAGCGCGGGACCGGCGTCCGGGTCGACGGTGGTGGCGCGCAGTTCGGCGACGAGCGCGGCGACGGTCAACGGGCGGCGGGGGCGGCCGGTGACGTCCTGGGGGGTGACGCCGAGTTCGGTCAGGAACCGGGACGGCTGGTCGCCGTCCTCGGCCGCGGCCTTGACGGCGGTGACCACCAGGCGCTCGCGGGCCCGGGTCGCGGCCACGTAGAACAGCCGGCGCTCCTCGGCGAGCAGGGCGCCCGGGGTGAGCGGTTCGGCCAGGCCGTCCCGTCCGATCCGGTCCGCCTCCAGGAGGGAGCCGCGGCGGCGCAGGTCGGGCCAGAGGCCCTCCTGGACTCCGGCCACCACCACGAGCCGCCATTCCAGGCCCTTGGCGCGGTGCGCGGTCATCAGGCGGACCGCGTCCGGGCGGACCGTACGGCGGGTGAGGGTGTCCGCGGCGATGTCCTGGGCGGCCAGCTCCTCCAGGAAGTTCCGGGCGCCGCGACCGCCGGTGCGCTCCTCGGCGCGGGCCGCGGTCTCGAACAGGGCGACCACCGCGTCCAGATCGCGGTCGGCGTTGCGTCCGGCGGCCCCGCCGCGCCGGGCGGCCCGCTCCAGCCGGCCCGGCCAGGGGGTGCCGTCCCACAGCTCCCACAGCGCCTCCTCAGCCGTCCCGCCGCCGGCGAGCAGCTCCCGGGCCTTACGCAGCAGCAGACCGAGCCGCTGGGCGCCGCGGGCGTGGCCGGGGTCGTGGGCCACCAGGCGCTCGGGCTCGGCCAGCGCGCGGGCGATCAGCTCGTCGGAGGGCGGCGGCACCGGATGGCCGGCGGCCCGCTCCTCCTCGCGCAGCGCCCGGCCCAGCCGCCGCAGATCGGCCGCGTCCATCCCGCCCAACGGGGAGGACAGCAGGTCGATGGCGGTCTCGGGGTCGATGTCGATACGGGGGGCGGCCGTCCGCCCTGGCGCGGCGGTCCCGGTGTCCGGGGTGTCCGGGGCTTCCGGGGTGTCCGGGGTGTCCGGTGCCGCGTCCACCGGGGCGGCGGGCCCGCCCGGTACGCCGGCCGCCACCCGCAGCGCCGTCAACAGCGGCGCGACGGCCGGCTCGTGGCGGAGCGGGAGGTCGTCGCCGTCGATGTCGAGGGGGATCCCGGCGGCGGTGAGCGCTCGGCGCACGGCGGGAATCGAGCGCCCCCCGGCGCGCACCAGAACGGCCATCTCGCGCCAGGGCACGCCCTGTTCGAGATGGGCGCGGCGCAGCAGATCGGCGATGTTGTCGAGCTCGGCGCCGGGCGTCGGGTAGGTGAACACCTCGACCCGGCCGCCGTCACGGACAGGGGCCGGCTCCCGGTGCGCGCGGACCGCGTCAACGGGGAGCCGGGTCAGCGGCATCCGGCGGGTGAGCAGGCGGGTGGCGGCCAGCAGCGTGGCGCCGGCGCGCCGGGAGGTGCGCAGCACGGCCACCGGGGCCCGGCTCCCGTCGGCGCGCCGGAAGGTCTCCGGGAAGTCGAGGATGCCGTTGACGTCGGCGCCCCGGAAGGCGTAGATCGACTGGTCCGGGTCGCCGAAGGCCAGCAGCGTGCGGCCCGGGGAACCGGGGGCGGCCGGCGCGCCCTGGTGGCCGGCGAGCGCCCGCAGCAGCCGCACCTGGGCGGCGTCGGTGTCCTGGTACTCGTCCACGTACACCGCGTCGTAGGCGCCGGCCAGTTGGGCGGCGACCTCGGGGAGCTCGGCCAGCAGCACCGCGCGGTGCACCAACTCGGCGTAGTCCAGCACCCCTTGGGCGTCCAGGACGTCGAGGTACTCGGCGAGGAAGGCGGCCGCGGCCTGCCAGTCGGGGCGGCCGGTGCGGCGGGCGAAATCGCCCAACGCGTCCGGACCCAGGCCCAGTTCGCGGCTGCGGGCCAGCACCGCGCGGACCTCGTCGGCGAAGCCTCGGGTCGTCAGGCAGGCCCGCAGCTCGTCCGGCCAGCTCACCCGGGCGCGGCCGTCACCGGCCAACTCCGCCTGGCCCTCCAGGAGCTCGCGGACGACCAGGTCCTGCTCGGGGCCGGACAGCAGCCGCAACGGGTCGGCGAAGAGGTCGGCGTCCTGGTGGGCGCGGACCAGGGCGTAGCAGAACGAATGGAAGGTGGTGGCCTGGGGGGCGTCGGGCCGGCGGGCGGCGGACGGCCCGCCCCCCTCGTCGGCCAGACGGGCGGCCAGCCGGTCCCGGAGGGCGACCGCGGCCTTCCGGCTGAAGGTGAGGACGAGGATCCGCTCGGGGTCCGTCCCCGCCTGAACGCGGCGCACCACCGACTCCACCAGCGTCGTGGTCTTGCCCGTCCCCGGCCCGGCGAGGACCAGCAGCGGCCCGTGCCGGTGCTCCACCACGGCGCACTGGGCGGCGTCCAGGGTCGGCGGCGCGGTCCGCTCCGGCGGGGTGCGCACCAGGCGGTACGCGCCGGGGGCGCCCCGCCGCGCGGCCTCGCGGGGCTGCGCCGGCGGAACGGCCGGAAGGGAGGAGCTCAACTTGATCGCCGGTCCTGGGAGGGAGGTGCTGGTCGGGGTGCGGACGGTGCCGCCGGAGCCGTCCGGACGCCCGCGCCGGGGCGCGGCCGGGACGGCGGCCCCATCGACCGTACCGGGTCGGGAGCCGGCCCCGGAGATCCGTCAGAAGCGCCCTAGCGACTATCCGACGGGGCGGGGGCGGATAGGCCCTAGGTCCTGTCGTCAAACTCCCGTCGTTCGCCCGGAGGGCGGGCCGGGCGGTGGTCGGTGCGTGCTCTCGGCGTGCCGGGCGATGGCCCCTGTACTGGACGTACTGGGGTCGTCGCCCGGTGCGGCGAGAGTGCGTGCCGGGCGCCGGACGACAGGCGGGAGTTTGACGACAGGGCCTAGCGCCCCTCGTCCTCGGATGCGGCGTCGCCGTCCCACCGCGCCCGCCGCATGTCGATCCGCGGTATGTGGCCCTCGGTGGCCGTCGAGGCCCCCTTGAGGGGCGTGCCCTCGTCCCGGTAGTGGGCCAGGGCGCGCAGCTCGTGGCCGGGGAGCAGCACGCCGTCCGCGCGGACCACCCGCCACCAGGGCACCGCGCTGCCGTAGAGGGCCATCACCCGCCCCACCTGGCGGGGGCCGCCCCGTGCCGGGCCTTCGGGATGGTCCTCGTCCTTGAGCCACTCCGCGACGTCCCCGTAGGTCATGACCCTGCCGGGCGGGATCTCCTCGGCGACGCCGAGGACCCGCTCCGCGTAGTCCGGCAGGGCCTCCGGCGCGGCCCGATCGCCGGCGGCACCGGCGCTGTCCATGTCTCCGGTCCCCTTCATTCGGCCCATCCTGCCGCACAGCACCGACAATGGGCTTGGACGCCTGGTCCCGCGCCGACCGGAGAGGCTTGGCGGGCGGCGGGGGCCCCGGTGCGGTGGCCGCGGTTCCGCTTTCCGTGGCCCCCAAATGCACCCTGATGCCTCCCCGGACCGGACGGCCGTGCCACCATCTTCCGGACGGTGACTGGTGATACGAGATCAAGAAGAGACGGCCGAGCAGCAGGGTGCGGCACCTCCACGGGAGGCGGGCGCCCCTGAGGTGCTGGCCGCCGGCGACACCGGCACCACTCCGGAACCGACCGCAGAGACCGCGCAGCCGCAGGGGCCGCGGGCGGCGACCCCGGGGACGCAGCAACGGGGGCCGGCGACGACTCCCGCTACCGAAAAGGCGAGCACGATCGAGAAGGCCGAACGACCCGAGGCGTCCGCGAGGCCAGGACGGCCCACGGCGCCCGAGCCACCCGAGCGGCACGAGCCCGGCCGGCGGACGGAGGACAGGGACCAGGGCGCCGCACAGCCGGACGAGCGGTCCGAGCACCACAAGGCCGCGGACGACACCCCCCGGGGCGGGCCGCCGCCCCGTATAGGCGCGCACCGCGCGGAGAGCGGCACCGAGGACAGCGGCGAGTTCCACGTCGACCGGCTCGCGGTGGACGAGCCGCTGCTGCCCGCCCGGGTGCACCGCCCCGCCGACCTGCTCCGGCTGCTCCTCGGCATCGCCGGGATCGCGCTGGTGCTGGCGCTGGCGACGTTCGCGCACGGCACCACCCAGGGCCTGAAGAACGACATCGGGCAGGGCGCCGGGGCGGCGCCGCCGCTGCTGATCAACCTCGCGGGGCTGGCCTCCAGCGTCCTGGTGCTGATCGTGCCGGTGGCCTACGCCGTGGAGCGCCTGATCAAACGGGACGGGCTGCGGATCGCGGACGGCGTGCTGGCCGCCGTGCTGGCGCACGGGGTGTCGCTCGCCACCGACCTGTGGGTGGCCGAGGCCGCCCCCGCCTCGATCCGCAGCGCGCTCACCCAGCCGCTGGCCAACGGGTCGCTCTCCGCGCCGGTGCACAGCTACCTGGCGCCGGTGATCGCCTATATGACGGCGGTGGGGATGTCCCGGCGGCCCCGTTGGCGGGTGGCGATGTGGTGCGTCCTGTTGCTGGACGCGTTCGCGGTGCTCATCGGGCGGTACACCACCCCGTTCGCGATCGTGGTCACCATCCTCATCGGCTGGACCGTCGCGTTCGGCACCCTCTACGCCGTCGGCTCCCCCAACGTCCGCCCCACGGGCCAGAACCTCCTGGCCGGTCTGCGACGGGTCGGCTTCCGGCCGGTCAGCGCGATGCGCGCGGAGGACGGCAGCCCCGACCACGCCGACCGGGGCCGGCGCTACCTCGTCGCCCTGGAGGACGGCGCACCGATCGACGTCACCGTCGTCGACCGCGAGCAGCAGGCGCAGGGCTTCTTCTACCGGGTGTGGCGGCGGCTGTCGCTGCGCGGGATCAACCAGCGCCGCAGCCTCCAGTCGCTGCGCCAGGCGCTGGAGCAGGAGGCGCTGCTGGCGTACGCGGCGATCGCGGCCGGGGCCAATGCGCCCAAGCTGATCGCCACCTCCGAGCTGGGCCCGGACGCGGTGATGCTGGTCTACGAGCACATCGAGGGCCGCCGCTTCGACCAGCTCGCGGACGAGGAGATCACCGACGAGCTGATGCACAGCGCCTGGCGCCAGGTGGCCGCGCTCCAGTCGCGGCGGATCGCGCACCGGCGGCTGGTCGGGGACGCGCTGCTGGTGGATCGTTCCGGCAATATCGTGCTCACCGACCTGCGCGGCGGGGAGATCGCCGCCGGCGATCTGGTGCTGCGGATGGACATCGCCCAGCTGCTGGCCACCTGCGGACTGCGGGTCGGTGCCGAGCGGGCGGTCGCCGCGGCCGTCGAGGTGCTCGGCCCGGACGCGGTGGCCGACAGCCTGCCGCTGCTCCAGCCGATCGCGCTCAGCCGCACCACCCGCGCCACCCTGCGCCAGCGGGCCCGGGAGCGGGCCAAACGGGAGCGGGAGGCGGTGCTGGCCGCCTCACAGGCCGCGAAGGAGGCCCGGGAGGCCCGCGCCGCCGAGGCCCCCAAGGACCGCAAGGCGCTGCGGGCCGAGCGAAACGCGGAGAAGAACGCCGAGAAGCGGGCCCTGGAGGAGGCGTCGGAGGAGGTCAGGGAGGAGGACCTGCTGGCCCAGATCCGCCGCCAGGTGCTGCTGATGCGACCGACCGCGGTCATCGAGCCGGCGAAACTGGAACGGCTCAGTCCGCGCATCCTGGTCAGCTGGATCGCCGGGGCGTTCGCCGCCTATCTGTTGTTGTCCCAGCTGAGCAACTTCGACCTGAACGACGTGATCAGCAAGGCCCGGTGGGTGTGGGTCCTGGTCGCGATGGTCTTCTCCGCGCTGACCTACCCCGCGGCCGCCATGAGCCTGTTGGGGTTCGTCACGGAAAAGGTGCCGTTCGTCAAGACGGTCATCGCGCAGATCGCCGGCAACTTCGTGAAGCTGGTGGCGCCCGCGGCGATCGGCGGAGTGGCGCTGAACACCCGCTTCCTCCAACGGGCCGGCGTGCGCCCGGGGTTGGCGGTGGCCAGCGTCGGCGCCTCCCAGCTGTTCGGGCTGGGCAGCCACATCATGCTGCTGCTGGCGTTCGGCTATCTGACCGGCACCGAGCAGACCCAGGACATCTCGCCGTCCCGTACGGTCATCGCCGGCCTGTTGACGGTCGCCGTGCTGGTGCTGATCGTCACGGCCGTCCCGGTGCTGCGGAAGTTCGTGGTCACGCGGGTGCGGTCGCTGTTCGCGGGCGTGGTGCCGCGGATGCTCGACATCCTCCAGCGGCCGCGGAAGCTGGTCACCGGCATCAGCGGGATGCTGCTGCTGACGGCGGCGAACGTGATGTGCCTGGACGCCTCGATCCGGGCGTTCGGCGGCGATCAGCTCAGCTACGCGACCATCGCGGTCGCCTTCCTCGCCGGCAACGCGCTGGGCTCGGCGGCCCCGACGCCGGGCGGGGTGGGCGCCGTTGAGGGTGCACTGTGGGGCGCGCTGACGGTCTCGGGGCTGGCCGCCGACACGGCCCTGCCCGCGGTCCTGCTGTTCCGCCTGATGACCTTCTGGCTGCCGGTGCTGCCAGGGTGGATCGCCTTCACCTTCCTGTCCCGCCGGGGCGAGATCTGAGGGACGGAGCCGGTGGTTCCGGTTCCGCCCCGCAGACACACCGAAGGCGCCGGTCCGTATGAACGGACCGGCGCCTTCCGCGTGATGGGGTGGAGCAGCCGCCTCAGTAGACCGGCTTCTCCGGTTCGACGGTGTTGACCCAGCCGATGACGCCGCCGCCGACGTGTACCGCGTCGGCGAAGCCCGCGGACTTCAGGACCGCGAGGACCTCGGCGGAGCGGACGCCGGTCTTGCAGTGCAGGACGATCTTCTTGTCCTGCGGGAGGTCCTGGAGGGCGGTGCCCATCAGGAACTCGTTCTTCGGGATCAGCCGGGCGCCGGGGATCGAGACGATCTCGTACTCGTTGGGCTCCCGGACGTCGATGATGTCGATCTTCTCGTCGTTGTCGATCCACTCCTTGAGCTGCTGCGGAGTGATCGTGGAACCGGCCGCCGCCTCCTGGGCCTCCTCGGAGACCACACCGCAGAACGCCTCGTAGTCGATCAGCTCGGTGACGGTCGGATTCTCGCCGCAGACCGCGCAGTTGGGGTCCTTGCGGACCTTGACCTGGCGGTACGTCATCTCCAGAGCGTCGTAGATCATCAGGCGGCCGACCAGCGGGTCACCGATGCCGGCGAGCAGCTTGATGGCCTCGTTGACCTGGATCGAGCCGATGGAGGCGCAGAGCACGCCGAGCACGCCGCCCTCGGCGCAGGACGGGACCATGCCGGGCGGCGGGGGCTCCGGGTACAGGCAGCGGTAGCAGGGGCCGTGCTCGGACCAGAACACCGACGCCTGGCCGTCGAAGCGGTAGATGGAACCCCAGACGTACGGCTTGTTCAGCAGCACGCAGGCGTCGTTGACCAGATAGCGGGTGGCGAAGTTGTCCGTGCCGTCCACGATCAGGTCGTACTGCGCGAAGAGCTCCATGACGTTGCTGGAGTCGAGGCGCTCTTCGTGGAGGTTGACCGTGACGTACGGGTTGATGCCGAGGACCGTGTCCTTGGCGGAGGCGGCCTTGGAACGGCCGATGTCCGCCTGGCTGTGGATGATCTGGCGCTGCAGATTCGACTCGTCGACCTCGTCGAACTCGACGATGCCCAGGGTGCCGACGCCGGCCGCGGCCAGGTACATCAGCGCGGGCGATCCCAGGCCGCCGGCGCCGACGCACAGCACCTTGGCGTTCTTCAGCCGCTTCTGCCCGTCCATCCCGACGTCGGGGATGATCAGGTGGCGGGAGTACCTGCGGACCTCGTCGACGGTGAGCTCGGGAGCGGGCTCGACCAGGGGTGGCAGCGACACGGGGACTCCGTTGGTCGGTCTCGATGGGGCTCCTCCGCCCCGGCCGGAACCGGGGACGGCGGAGTTGGCTCTTCCCGTAACACTGCCACGCCCTTCTTCATTCCGAGACACCTGGTCCGATGCGCGAGACAAAGGTGTCCCAGTAGCCGGGCAGCGACTCCCAGGCGACGGCCGCGGCGTCCGCCGCCCCCGCGGCCCGGCGGTCGGTGAAGTACACGGTGCCGGCGCCCTGCCAGCGGGCGATCCGCAGCGCCTCGTCCAGGTGCGTACGCGGGACGCCGTGGACGAGGTGGCAGAAGCGGTCCGGCGGGTAGTCCGCGGTCCACTCGGCCACCTGTGACCAGCGGTAGTCCGCCCAGGAGCCGGCGAAGGTCACCAACTGGTCGGCGGACTCGGCGTACCCGGGGTGCGGGTGGGCGCCGTGCGAGAAGACCAGGTAGCCGTCGTCCTCCAGGGTCCGCAGGGCGCCGGCCAGCCGCCGAGTGGCCGGCAGCAGCGTCCGGTCGGTGGGGCAACGGTCCAGCCAGAAGCCGTCGACCTTGTACCACTCGCGGTAGCGGTGGGCGTCGGCGATCAGCTCGGCGAACGGGCGGGCGCCCCGCCCAAGGTCCAGGTGTCCCAACAGGCGGACGCCTGCCCTCCCGTCGCCCGACCACCACCCCCCACCGACGCGCTGCGCGCGGCCGCCTGCCTCGCGGACGCGGGCGGCGGCCGGGAGGCAGTGCGGGTCGGGGCGGGCGCCGGGCCCGTTACAGACGTTGAGCACCGCCCAGTGCACCGGCGTCATCAGCCGGTAGCCGGGGCCGGAGCCCACCCCGTCGGGCTCCGGGGGCAGCACGAACCCGCGGGCGGCGCGCAGCAGTTCCGCCCACTCGGCGGGGGCCAGCAAGGGGTGCGCGAAGCCCGGCACCCCCACACCGAGCGGCCCGACCCCGGTGGGGGCGCGGGCGCTGTCCAGGGGAGCGCTCAGATGCGACACGCGGCCTCCATCCAGATGTCGGCCAGGGACTCCTCCAGGCCGATCCGCGGGCGCCAGCCGAGCCGGTCGCGGGCGGTGCGCACATCGGCCTGCTGCCAGGTGCCGCAGCCGTCCGGGTAGGGATAGGCGGTGGGCGGGCCGCCCGCGGGGTGGCCTTCGGAGGCCGGGGCCGGGATCACCAACCGGGCCGGCGGGGAGTCGAGTTCGTGCAGCGAGCCGCCGAACCCGGCGACCCGGGCCAGCACCGCGGCCGCCTCCCGCAGCCGCACCGCCCGCCCCGTCCCGATGTTGACCACGCCCTGCGCGGCGGACAGCGAGGCCGCGTGCACCGCCCGGGCGACGTCCCGGACGTCGACGAAGTCCCGTTGGACGCCCAGGCCGCCCAACTTCAGCTCGTTGTCGCCGGATTGCATGGCGCGGCGCATCGCCTCGGCGAGCCGGCCCAGCGGGGAGCCGGCCGGGGTGCCGGGGCCGACCGGCGAGAAGACCCGCAGCACCACGGCGTCCAGCCCGGAGCCCAGGACCAGCTCGGTGGCGGCCAACTTGCTGACGCCGTAGGGGCCTCCGGGGCGCGGCACCGCGTCCTCGGCGGTGGACGAGCCGGGTTGCGAGGGCCCGTACTCGGAGGCGCAGCCCAGGTGGACCAGGCGCGCGCCGCAGCCGCTGCGGCGCAGCGACTCGCAGATGGTGGCGACCGCGACGGTGTTGTGCCGGGTCAACTCCCGGGCGCCGCCGCGGGTGGTGCCCGCGCAGTTGACGACGACGCCGGGGTGGACCGCGTCGAGGAAGCGGGTGAGCGCCCCGGGGCTGCCGGTGGCGAGGTCGAAGCGGACGTCGGCGTCGTCCCCCCGGCCGAGCGCGGTGAGCTGGACGGCGGGGTCGGCGAGCAGGCGGTCGGCGACATAGCGGCCGAGGTAGCCGTTGGCGCCGATGAGCAGCACCCTCATCGTGCGTCCCCCCTGCGCGCGTGCCGTGTGGTCGGGTGGACGTTCATGTGTCGTCTCCTCATGCGGATCGAGGGAAGCGGGTGGGTTCCGCCGGCTCCGGCCGCGGCATCGGCATCCGCCCCTGGGGGCGGGGGCCAGGTGGGGGGTGCGGTCCGCGGTGCGGGGGCCGGGGCGTGCGGAGCGGCGGCACCGAAGCGCCGCGCCGCGGGGTGCGCGTGGCACGGGGGCCCGGACGGGCGGGTGGGACGGGTCATGGCCGGTGTCCCTCCGCCGCGTCGGTGAGGGGGGCGGCCCCGCGCCGGTCGGGCGCGGGGGACGTCAAGGGGTCGCGCGCGGCCCGTCGTTGCGGGGAGTGGGGCCTCCCCTGCTCGAACGGGGTCGAGAGCGTGGGGAAGGGCGGGTGGGCGCAGGCGCCGGTGAGCACCCGCAGCCCGTGCACCAGGAGGACCGGGGCCGCGAGCGCGCAGCCGAGCGCCGGGACCGCGGCCGGGCCGGCGGCGGTGACCAGGGCCGTCACGGGGGTGCCGAGCGGGGCCAGTTCGGGCAGCCGGGCGGCGAGGGCCAGGCCCAGGGCCGTCGCTTCGAGGGCGGCGGCGAGGCCGGTGCCGGCCGCCGCGGCGACCGGGAAGCCGTGCACGGTGAGCAGCCGGGCGAGGAAGAGCAGCGCCGCCAGCGCGGTCGCCGCCGGGACGGCACACCGGCCGCCGGGGCTCCCGCCGGCGCCGAGGAGCAGCGCCGCGCCGACCGCCAGCGCCCCCGCGACGGCCACGAAGAGCAGGGTGACGCCGAGCAGCAACGGCCGTACCCGGGCGGCGAGTTCGCTCAGTGCGCGGCTGGCGGCCAGGCCGCGCCGGGCGCGTCGGGCGAAGGCGGCGGCGCAGCCGGCGGCCGGGGCGACGGCGCAGACCAGCGCGACGGCGGTCGCCACGGCCGCCCGGGGGTGCGGGCCCGGCACCTCGGGCCCGCCCTGCAGCACCTGGGTCAGCAGCCAGTCGCCGTAGACCGCGTACCCCAGGGTCCAGGCGGCGCAGAGCAGGGCCGTACGGGAGCCGGGGCCGCGGCGGGGGCGCAGCGGTCCGTTGCGCAGCGCCAGTCGCAGCGCGAGCAGGGTGAGCAGCAGGCCGGCGGCGTCAACGGCCGTCCTGGCGTGCGGCGTTGTGGGGGCGACCGAGGCGTGTGCGGCGAGCGTGGCCAGGCCGACCGCGCCGGGCAGCAGTTGCACCGCGCCGCGGGCGAAACGGGGGCCGGGGGCGGGGGCCGCGGTCCCGACGGCCGGGCCGGGGTCGTCCGGCGGTGCGTCCGGTGGTGCGTCCGGCGGCCCGGCCGGCTCCTCCGGCCCCGGCGCTTCGGCGCGCGGGACCCGGGCGTAGAGCTCCTCGGCCAGCGAGAAGACGTCGCGGTGCCGGAAGCGGGCCGCGGTGCGGTCGGTGACGCCGTGCGCCTCCAGCCCGGCGGCGATCTCCAAGGGGTCAACGGCCCGTTCGCACAGGGCGCGATGACGGTGCATCAGGATCTTGACCGGGTCGGCGGGGCCGAACCGGGGGGTCGGTCGGGTGGGCCGGAGGGCGGTGTCGCTCTCGGGTGCGGTCATGCGCCGGCTCCCCTCCCCCGCTTCCGGGCACACGGGGCGGGGCCGCGCCCGCCGGGGACGGGCAGCCTTCGGCCGGTACACGGGAGGTCGGACCGCCGGGCGCCGCCCGGGCTCCCCCAACTCCCCTCGTGCGCCACGTCCGTCATCCCCGTCACCAAGGCCGCGCCTACCACGCCCATCGCGCAGAGCACATCCAGCACCACTGTCACCATTGCCGTCTCCCTCACCCTCACCACACCTGTCCGGCGGCCCGCCCGCCGGCCGCTCCGTGCCGCGTACGCCGGGACCGTCCGCCCGCCCGGTCGGCCTCCTCGGCCCGCGCCCAGCTCGGGGTGCGGACGGTGCCGACAGGGGCCGGTCCGCCGGGCACATGCGACTCGGCGGGCCGGGCGAAGGGCCGCGGGGCATCGCCCCCGGCCGCGGCCGCGCACCCGACCGGACGGGCCGGGGCGTGCGCGATCAGCTCCAGGTAGATGCCACGAAATGCCGCGATGTTCTGCTCGACGGTGAACAGTTCGAGGGCCCGGGCGCGGGCCGCGGCGCCCAGCCGGGCCCGCCGTTCCGGATCGGTGAGCAGCGCCCGGCAGGCGTCGGCCAGCGCGCGGGGGTTGCGCGGCGGGACGACCAGGCCGGTGCCGCCGATCACCTCGCAGACCGCGCCGGTGTCGGTGGAGACGGTGGCGCGGCCGCAGAACATCGCCTCCACCAGGGAGCGCGGGAACCCCTCGACCGCGCTGGAGAGCACCACCACGGTCGCACAGGCGTAGGCGTCGGCGAGGGTGGGCGCGGTGGGGTCGCCGATCTCCTCGAAGCGGACCGGGTTCTCGCCGGCGGTCAGCGCGTCGGCGGCCTCGTCGGGGAAGAGTTGGGCGGCCAGCGCCCGGCACTGGGCGCGGTAGCCGGCGGCCTCCGGGTGGCCGCCGAGGCCGCCGATGATCCGCAGGGTGGCGGTCGGCACCGCCCGGCGGAGGTCGGCGAAGGCATGCAGCAGCCCGACGAGGTCCTTGTCCGGGGCGATGGCGCCGGTCCACACCAGGGTCGCGGAGTCGTCCGGCGCGGCGTCCGGCACCGCGGCGAACGGGCCCGCGGCCATGCCCGGGTAGACCGTGCGCAGCCGCGCCGGGTCCGCGCCGCAGTGCTGCTGCCAGCGGCGGGCCCGGGTGGAGCCGGGGGTGAGCAGCGTGGCCCGGGCGTAGGTCTCGACGGCCAGGGCGCGCCGGAAGGCGGCGAGCAGCGCGCGGACCGGGGCGGAGCGGGGTGCATCGGGGTGCGCGAGGTAGTGCTCGCGCAGCCGCACGCCGTGCTCGGTGACCAGGAGCGGGGTCCCGAAGAAGCGTTTGCCCAGCAATCCCGGGAGCGCGGCGGAGCCGGCCGAGGCGGCGTGGCAGAGGTCGACCCGGGCGAGGTCGGCGTCGCCGTACCAGTCCAGGGCGAGCGGGCGCAGCGCCGACTCCAACTCCGCGGCCAGCGCCAGGAGATCGGCGACCTGGGCACCCTGGGCGGCGGGTGGCGCGCCCGGGCCGTGACAGACCGCCTCCAGGACCCGTACGGCGCCCTCGGAACGGAGCAGGGCGGGCAGCGGGGCGCCGTCGCGGGCGAGGTCGGCGAGCCCGTAGAGCCCCCTGGCGAAACGGTCCGCCTGTCCGTCCTCGGCGGCGGGCCCCTCCCCGACCCGCGGTGCGACGCAGCCCGCCACCAGGTCGCCGAAGTGCTCGACGAAGCGCCGCCGGACGCGCCGGCCGGCCCCCCGCTCGCCGCCCCGCCGGGACGCCACGGAGCTCTCCCCCCACAGCGGCGCCCGCCCCCTGAGCTCCACATTGGCCGGCAACGCGACCGGGTCGCGGGCCTCCTGGCCGGGGGTCGTGGTCAGCGCGTAGAGCGCGAAGTCATGGCCGGCGAGCCCGCGCACGAGCCGCTCGCACCACGCGTGGGCCTCACCGGACGCATAGGGATAACCACCCTCGGTGAGCAGTCCAATGCGCACGACGGCACCCCCGTCCTCCCATATCGGCGTCCTGGCGCGGCATGTCCCCCGCCACCTGCAGGAAGAAGCTACGCAAAGGGGCCCGTGGCGCGATGGACGGTTGTCCATCGCGCCACCGGAAGGGGTGAACGCGCGTGACTTTCCACCCCTGGGGGCGTTTCTGCGCGCTATGGGGCCGTTGGGCGGGAACTCCGGCCGGCTAGGGCCTGTCCGCAGCGCCCGTTCCCCGGCCGCCACCCGCGCCTCCAGCACAGGGACGGCGGCCAGCAGCCCCTGGGCGTACGGGCGTTGAGGGACATCGCCCACCCGGCTGGCCGGCCCCTCCCCGGCGGACCGGCCGGTGAACGCAGCCCACCTCGGAAGACGTCTCGCCATGAGAGACGGGCCGTCTCACGCCGACGGCGCCCGGCTCAACTCCCGGTCGGGTACGGCCAGGAGTTGGGCCGGCAGGTCACCCCGTCCGTGGTGAGGAACTTGGTCTGCTGCATCATCACCGGGGCCAACGCGCCCTGTCGGGTGCAGGATTCGTGGTTGTGGCCGAGCCGGTGCCCGACCTCGTGGTTGATCAGCATCTGCCGATAGGCCAGCATCTTGTCGGCGCCGTAGGTCTTGGCGCCCTGCGCCCACCGGTAGGCGTTGATCATCACGCGCTCGGTGATCGCCGAGTCGCAGGAGACGTTGTCCTCGGTGGTGTCCAGGCCCGACTTGGCGCACCACTTCGCGGTGGTACCGGGGCTCGCCAACGAGATCACGAAGTCCGCGTCGCCGGACCCCACCCGCTGGAAGGTCCGTCGACCGCCGTGCGCCCAACTCCGGTCGTCGTTGAGGGTCTTGTGCACCGCCTCGGCGAACAGCTCGCCGTCCAGCGGCAGTCCCTCCTCGACGTCGACCCGGTAGCGCAGCACCTTCCCGTGGCCGGGCGCCTTCGCGTCGCCGCCGGCCGGCCGGAACCGTCCGCTGGCGGTCAACTGCGGGTCCAACGGGAAGACCCGCGCCATCTGCGTGGCGTAGTCGGCGGCCTTGGCGTCCTGGCCGGGCCGCGTCTGGGAGCGCGACGCCTCGTCGCCGCCGTCGGTCCGGTCGTCGCCGCTGCGGGGCTGCGGCGTACCGGAGCCGTCCTGGCGCTGCTCGGCGACCTGGCTCGCGATGACGACGGCGAGCGCGGTGGTCACCGCGGCCGCGGCCGCACCGGTCAACGTCCGCGCCCGGTGGCCCTTTTGGACCCCGCGCGCCCCGCCCCCGGCCGGCACCCGGTCGACCTCGTCGACCACCGCCCCGCCGGCACCGTCCACGGGCCGCTCCGGACGAGGCCCGGGGTCGACCTCCGCCGCACCGCGCCCCAACGGCGCCTCGAACGCCTCCAGATACTCGCGCCGCGGACCCGGCACGCTCCCCCGCTCCCCGGCCGGCACGCCGAACGGGGGCGTCCCGTCACCGGGCACACCGAACGCACCCCCGCCGGGCTCGCCGGCCCGGGGGCGGGGAATCCGCACGCCGGGCGGCATCCCCGGCGCGCCCCGGCCACCGCTCGTCTCGCGCTGCTCGGGGTGAGTGCCGCGCACCGCGGCGTCGCGGGGCGCGCTTCCGGCCGGGTCGGGCGTCCGACGCCGGCGCCCCGTCCCCGGGGCGGCGGGAGTGTTGCCGGCGCTCTTGGCCGCTTCGCCGGACGGGCCCTGCGGCCCGCCCCGGCGGCTGTGTCGTCCCACGGGCCGGTCAGCTCCCGTCCGCGGCGCGCCGGGCGCCCACCGCATCGACCAGTTCGCGCACGGCTCGCGCCACGACCTCGGGATACTCCATCATCGCCACGTGCCCCGCCTCCGGAAGTGTCAGCAGCCGTGAGCCGCGGAACGCCGCGGCAGCCCGCCGCGCCATCCGAGAGGAGACCAGGCGGTCGCGCCCACCGTAAACGAGGAGCGTGGGCGCCAGGACCCGTTCGGCCTGCCGCCACAGGCCGTGCTGGCCGCCGAGCGTGTAGGCGTTGACCAGACCACGCGTGGCCCGCTCCATCGCCTCCCAGAAATACGGGAGTTGCAGCCGCCGGGCGTACTCCTCGGTGTGGACGCCGAGGCCCTCGGGGGTGATCCGCGCCGGGTCGCCGTAACAGAGCGCCAGCACCTCGCGGGTGCGCTGCTCGGGCGTCCACTCGCGGGTGAGCCGGGCGAACAGCCGGGCCACGCCGGGGATCGCCAGCAGCGCGGTGGGCAGCGCCGTGCGCTGCGGCGGGAGCTCCGGCAGCGCGGGCGAGATCAGGGTGAGGGTGCGGACCAGATCGGGGCGGACGGCCGCGACCCGGGTCGCGGCGGCGCCGCCCATGGAGTTGCCGAGGAGGTGGACGGGGCCGCGACCGGCCGCGTCGAGATAGCGGATGACCGCGCGGGCCTGTGCGGTCACCGCGTAGTTGCCGTCGTCCGGCGGCGGCGACTCGCCGAAGCCGGGGAGGTCGAGCGCCACGCCGTCCAGCCGGTCGGCGAGCAGCGGCATCAGCCCCGACCAGTTCTGGGACGAGCCGCCGAGGCCGTGGACGAAGAGCGCCGGCTCGCGGTCCAGTGCGGCGGCACCCGCCGGGGCCTCCCGGCGGGCGGCCGGGCGCCGCACGGCCAGCGTCAGCCGCGGCGGCGAGGCCAGCGTGACCCAGTCGACCAGTTCGTCCGGGGCACCGGTTCCGGCCGGCGGCACCGGGAGGGCGGCGGCTGTCGCGGTGTCCGGCGACTCGGTCGAAGACATGCAGTCGATGTTACGAGACGATCACGCCCCCAATTGTGTGTTCGCCGTCACACACCGCATCGCGCTGCCGCAACCGCTCTCCTAGGCTCGTATCAGGGCGAACGCCCACGACGGGCCACGGCCCCGGCAAGCACCGGAAAGGGAGCCACCATGCGCGTCGACCCGACAGATCCCGACACCTTCGAGGAATCGGACGAGGCCCCGGCCGCCGGCCCGTTCGACGTGGAGGCACCCGAGGCCGACGCCGCCGAGCAGCACGCCGATCTCGCACCCCAGCGCGACGACGCCATGACCGGCGAGGACTACTCGGCGAACGAGGCGGACCGCGCCGAACAGGCCCGGGTCGTCGAGCTCAACGAAGACGAATACCGATGACCTGGGGCGTTATGTCGGCATCGGGGAGCGGGGCCGGGCAGAATTTCTCGCCGCGTACCGCGCACAGTCCCGTTACCCAAAAGTACGATGACGGCCGCGGTTCACCACCTTGTACGGACCGCGAACGGAACGATCACTGGGAGGCAGCGTGAGCGCCATCGAGCAGACCGAGGCCGCGCGCCCGCGGGGCACACGCCTGCCACGCCGAGCCCGACGGAACCAACTCCTGGGCGCGGCCCAGGAAGTCTTCGTCGCGCAGGGCTACCACGCGGCCGCGATGGACGACATCGCCGAGCGGGCGGGCGTCAGCAAGCCGGTGCTCTACCAGCACTTCCCCGGGAAGCTGGAGCTGTATCTGGCCCTGCTCGACCAGCACTGCGACGCGCTGCTGCAGTCGGTGCGCGCGGCCCTTGAGTCCACCAACGACAACAAGCAGCGGGTGGCGGCCACGATGGACGCCTACTTCGCGTACGTGGAGGACCCCGGCGGCGCCTTCCGGCTGGTCTTCGAGTCGGACCTGACCAACGAGCCGGCCGTCCGCGAGCGGGTGGACAAGGTGTCCCTGGAGTGCGCCGAGGCGATAAGCGCGGTGATCGCGGAGGACACCGGGCTCTCCCGGGACGAGTCGATGCTGCTGGCCGTGGGCCTGGGCGGGGTCTCCCAGGTGGTGGCCCGCTACTGGCTGTCCTCGGAGAGCACCGTCCCGCGGGCCACCGCGGTGCAGTTGCTGACCTCGCTCGCCTGGAAGGGCATCGCCGGATTCCCGCTGCACGGCAACGACACACACTGAGCGTGTTCGCTGCTGGCGTGGGCGACGGCGGCGGCCCGAGTCCCCGTACCGGGCTAATGTGTGCTGCGTACCGCGCGGTTGGCCGCGCACCTCTCCCAGCTGACGCTGGGGGAACCCCAGAGCATTCGGAGGGACAGAAGCCGTGGAGGTCAAGATCGGCGTGCAGCACGCGCCCCGCGAGATCGTTCTGGAGAGCGGGCAGTCTGCCGAAGAGGTCGAGCGCGCAGTGAGCGAGGCGCTGTCCGGCAAGGCGGAGCTGCTGGCCCTCGTGGACGACCATGGCCGCAAGGTCCTCGTAGCGGCGGACCGGGTGGCCTACGTGGAGATCGGCGAGCCGTCGACCCGCAAGGTCGGCTTCGGCGCGCCCTGAGCGGCGGACCACGTCGGCGCTAGCGACGCCGAGTAAGAGCATGGGGCGGCGGCCCGGAGACACCATCTCCGGGCCGCCGCCCCATGTCGTTGTCGGTGCGTGGCCGAAATCCCTTGCCCGATGGCCGGACGAGGGCGCACGCTGGCCGGACAAGCGGGTCCCGCCGGAGGGTTGTTGCCGGCGGCCCTTGGGTACGACCGCCTACGACCGATTTGTTCGACCGATCGGCCTCGTCAGCGGGAGGGAACGCCATGATCTGGGAAGCGCTCGGCGCCGTGATCGTCGGATACGCCATCGCCCTGTCCGCACGACGCTGGCTGCCGGAGCGGTTCCCCGACCCGACCCTGACGCTGGCCACCGGCCCGGTCGCCGCGCTGCTCGGCGCGCTGCTGACCCGCTCGATCCTGGGCCCGGGCCACCCGGTGCAGGTGATGGTCGCCGCGGTCGCAGTGGGCGCGGCGCTGCTGTCGGTCCTGGTGCGCCCGCCGCGCCGCCGGCCCCGCCGCCCGGCCGTTCCGCGGGGGCATCACCGGACGGCCTGTTGACCGTCCGGTGTCCGTCGCCGGTGCGCCTCAGGCCGCCAGGCCCAGCGCCGACATCCGCTTGGTGTGCGCCTCGGTGATCCGGGAGAACATCCGGCCCACCTCCGCGAGGTCGAAGCCGTCGGCGACCCCGCCGACCAGCATCGTGGAGAGCGCGTCGCGGTCCGCGACCACCCGCTGGGCCTGCGAGAGCGCCTCGCCCATCAGCCGGCGGGCCCACAGTGCCAGCCGCCCGCCGACCCGCGGATCGGCGTCGATGGCCGCCCGGACCTTCTCCACCGCGAAGGTGGCGTGCCCGGTGTCGTCCAGCACCGCGAGCACCAGGTCCCGGGTGTCGGCGTCCAGCCGGGCCGCGACCTCCCGGTAGAAGTCACTGGCGATCGAGTCGCCGACGTACGCCTTGACCAGGCCCTCCAGCCAGTCCGAGGGCGCGGTCTGACGGTGGAACTCGTCCAGCGCCGCGGCGAACGGCTCCATCGCCTCGTTCGGCTCCGCCTCGATCTCCGAGAGCCGGTCCCGCAGCCGCTCGAAGTGGTGGAATTCCGCCGAGGCCATCTTGGCCAGTTCTGCCTTGTCGTCCATCGTGGGGGCCAGCTTGGCGTCCTCCGCCAGGCGCTCGAAGGCGGACAGCTCGCCGTACGCGAGCGCGCCGAGCAGATCGATCACGGCGGCCCGGTACTGCGGGTCCGCGGATGCCCGTGCCCAGTCCTGGGCGGCGATTCCGGTGTGTTCCTGCGCGTCAGCAGCGGCGTTGTCAGGCGTCTCCATGACCGCACAATAGCCCGCCTGACGAGCCTTGGAAGGCCCTGGTCAGCCACGGCCCGGCCACCCTTGCGTGTGATCGTGGACACCGCTCCGGCGTGCCGTGATGAATTCCTCAGTCATACACGCCTTCGGATTCACGGACGATTTCCGGGGTACAGTGCTAAAGGACCCGCCGAGTATCGGTGGGTCGTTCCACGAAAGCGGATGCCCGGTCGGTGGCCCGATCGGCTCCAACCGACCGCCCTCCGCGCGGCGCGTGCCCACGTACGCACGGCAGGAGGGACACCGCTCGCGGCGAGAGCGCCTGAGCGACGGCAGTGGTCCCGCGCCCCGTCCGGCCCCTTCGGGCCGGCGCCGTACGAACCCGTACGACGGTGCGGTACGACCCCCTCCGCCGCCTCTTACCGCGTCTCACAGAAGAGGCAAGACTCTGTCTACGACGTTTCGAGAACTCGGGATCTTCCCCGAGACCGCCGAGGCCCTGGAAGCCGTCGGCATCGTTTCCCCCTTTCCCATCCAGGAGCTGACGCTCCCCGTCGCCCTCTCCGGCAATGACGTCATCGGCCAGGCCAAGACCGGCACCGGCAAGACGCTGGGCTTCGGCCTGCCGCTGCTGGAGCGGGTCACCGTGCCCGCCGACGTCGAGGCCGGCCGGGCCACCCCCGAGCAGCTCACCGAGGCGCCGCAGGCCCTCGTCGTGGTGCCCACCCGTGAGCTGTGCCAGCAGGTCACCAACGACCTGCTGACCGCGGGCAAGGTCCGCAACGTCCGGGTGCTGGCGATCTACGGCGGCCGCGCGTACGAGCCGCAGGTCGAGGCGCTCCAGAAGGGCGTCGACGTGGTCGTCGGCACGCCCGGCCGGCTGCTCGACCTCGCCGGTCAGAAGAAGCTGAACCTGTCGCAGGTGCGCTCCCTCGTCCTGGACGAGGCCGACGAGATGCTCGACCTGGGCTTCCTGCCCGACGTCGAGAAGATCATCCAGCTGCTGCCGGTCAAGCGGCAGACCATGCTGTTCTCGGCGACCATGCCCGGCCAGGTCATCTCGCTGGCCCGCCGCTACATGTCGCAGCCGACGCACATCCGCGCCACCGCGCCGGACGACCAGGGCGCGACGGTCGCCAACATCACCCAGCACGTCTACCGCGCGCACTCCATGGACAAGCCGGAGATGGTCGCGCGCATCCTCCAGGCCGAGGGCCGCGGGCTGGCGATGGTGTTCTGCCGCACCAAGCGGACCGCCGCCGACATCGCCGACCAGCTCTCCCGCCGCGGCTTCGCGTCCGGCGCGGTCCACGGTGACCTCGGCCAGGGCGCCCGCGAGCAGGCGCTGCGCGCCTTCCGCAACGGCAAGGTCGACGTCCTGGTCTGCACCGACGTCGCCGCCCGTGGCATCGACGTCGAGGGCGTGACGCACGTCATCAACTACCAGTCCCCCGAGGACGAGAAGACCTACCTGCACCGCATCGGCCGCACCGGTCGCGCGGGCAACAAGGGCACCGCGGTCACCCTCGTCGACTGGGACGACATCCCGCGCTGGAAGCTGATCAACAAGGCGCTGGAGCTCTCGTTCGACGAGCCGGAGGAGACCTACTCCACCTCCCCGCACCTCTTCGAGCAGCTGAACATCCCGCAGGGCACCAAGGGCGTGCTGCCGCGCGCCGAGCGGACCCGGGCCGGGCTGGCCGCCGAAGAGGTCGAGGACCTGGGCGAGACCGGGGGCCGCGGGCGCGGCCGTCGGCCCGGCGGCCGCACCGAGCAGGACGTCCAGGAGGAGCCCCGACGCACCCGGACGCCGCGCCAGCGGCGCCGGACGCGCGGCGGGACGCCGGTCGAGGAGTCCGCGGCCGCGCCGCAGGCGACGGACGCCGCGGACACCGCGGTGAGCACGGCCGAGGGCACCGAGGCACCGGCACGGCGGACGCCCCGGCGTCGGCGCCGTACCCGTGGCGCGGTGGCGGCCGGGGCGACCCAGGCCACGACCGGCGAGTCCGCGGCCGTCGAGCCCACGACCGCCGAGGCCGGCGACGCCGTCGCCGCAGCCGCGGTGCCGGCCCCCGCGGTCGAGCCGGACGCCGAGCCGGCCAAGCCGCGCCGGCGCCGTACCCGCAGTGCCGCCAAGGCCGCCGCGGAGACGGTGAGCGAGGCGGCAAAGACCCCGGCGACCGTGGTCGAGGCCGCGCAGGAGACCGCCGCCGAGGCCGCTCCGGAGAAGCCCAAGCGCACCCGTAAGCGGACGGCCACCAAGAAGACGGCCGCCGCCGAGGGCACCGACGTCGCGGAAGCGGAAACGGAGGCGGAGGCGGAGGCGCCGGCCAAGCCCAAGCGCACCCGTACCCGTAAGGTGGCGGCCGCCGAGCCCGCGGCCGAGGCCGCGGTGGAGACCGCCGAGGGCGCCGAAGCCGCGCCGGCGAAGCCGAAGCGGACCCGAAAGACGGCCGCGGCCAAGGCCGTTGCCGCCGAGCCGGCCGTCGCCGAGGGCGCCGAGGAGGCCCCCGCCAAGCCGAAGCGGACCCGGAAGACCGCGGCCGCGAAGGTCGCCGCGGACGCCCCGGAGGCCGCGGACGGCGCGGAGGCCAAGCCCAAGCGCACCCGCAAGCGGACCCCCGCCAAGAAGACCGCCGCCGCCGAGACCCCCACCGAGGGCTGATCTCCCGCTCCACCCACGGCAGTTGACGACCCGGCCCCGCCTCGCGCGGGCGCCGGGTCGCCGGCGTTCGGGGGCGCTCGCCGGGCCGGTCCGCGCCGCCCTCCCGAACGCGTTTGCGCCGGTCAGCGCCCGATAACCTCACCCCATGAGCACGCCGCCCACCCTCACCCTGCCGCCGTGCGCCCGCGCGCACCGGCTCGACACCGAGCGCGGTGGGTTCGCCGTGCACGACGCCCGCCCCGACGGCACGCCCGTCGGCACCGTCCTCCTGGTGCCCGGGTTCACCGGCAGCAAGGAGGACTTCATCGCCCTGCTGGCGCCGCTCGCCGCGGCCGGGTTCCGGGCGGTCGCGGTGGACGGCCGCGGGCAGCACGAGTCCCTGGGCCCGCGCGACCAACGCGCCTACGAGCAGCCGGAGTTGGCGCTGGACGTACTGGCGCAGGCGCGGGCCGTACGGGCGCCCGACGGCGGCCCGCCGCACCTGCTGGGGCACTCTCTCGGCGGGCTGATCTCCCGGGCCGCCGCGCTGCGCGATCCGACGGCGTTCCGTTCGCTCACGGCGCTCAGCTCCGGCCCGGCCGCCATCGATCCGGAGCAGCAGCACCGGGTGCGGATGCTGATCGACGCGCTCACCACGATGTCCATGGAGCGGGTGTGGGAGGCGATGCGGGCCCTGGATCCCGCGCCGACCGACGCCGCCGGGACCACCGCGGCGGGGTCGCCCCCGGACGCGCAGGCGCCCGAGATCGCCGCGTTCCTGCGGCAACGTTGGCTGAACACCGTCCCCGAGCAACTGATCGCGACCGGCCGGCAGATGCTCACCGAACCGGACCGGGTCGACGAACTGGCCCGCACCGGGCTGCCGGTGCACGTCGTCTCCGGGGCCGTCGACTACGCCTGGCCGGTGCCGCTGATGGACGCGATGGCCCGCCGGCTCTCCGCCCACCGCACCGTCATCGAGGGCGCCGAGCACTCCCCCAACGCCGAACGGCCGGAGCGGACCGCGACGGCGCTGGCGGATTTCTGGCGCGCGCTCGACTGACCGCCGCCCCGTCCGCGATGGCTAGGACCTGGACCTGTCCGATGGGTCATGGCCGGGGCCGGACGCTGACCCATCGGCCAGACCCTAGAAGCGCCCGTGGATGTGGTCCCAGAACCCGTCGCGCAGCACCCGCCGCAGATCGGCGTGGCCGCGCAGCGAGTGCTTGAGCAGCGCCTCCGCCGCGGTGAGCAGCTCCTGGTCGACGGTGCCGGGCAGATACGGGTGGCCGGGCAGCAGCTCGGCCACCCACGCCGGGCCGCGCTCGGACAGCCACTGGGCGGCGACCCGCGCCCCCACGAACCGGACCTCCTCGCGGGACGGCACCGGCCCCTCGCCGGCCCCCGCCTCCGCGCCCTCGCCGGCCGTCCGCCGGGTCACATAGGGCTTGCAGAAGTCCAGGTCGAAGGTGCGCGCGCTGTCCACCTCCCACATCAGCGGCTCGGCCTGGTTGCGGCCGCCCGGGGCGGCCTCGATGCCCCACAGGTGAACGCGGGCGCCGTAGCCCTGGGCCGCCTCCACCGCGGAGACCAGGTCCTCGTCGCCGCCGATCAGCACCGCGTCGCTGATCGCCCGGTGCCGGGCCAGCGACTCCAGATCGCTGCGGATCAACGAGTCCACGCCCTTCTGCTGGTTGTGGGCGTTGAGGTTGCCGAGCCGGACCTTGACGTCGGGGAGCTCGGCGATCCGCTGCTGCTCCGGGGTGTGGATCCGGCGGCGGGCGCCGTCGTACCAGTAGACCCGCAGCAGCCGGCTGTCCGGGAAGATCGTGCGCGCCTTGTCGATGAACGCCTCGATGAGCCCCTCGGCGTCCAGCCCGAACGCCTTGCGGTCCTCGGTGCCGGCGACCAGCCGCCCGGCCGCGGCGTAGACGTAGCCGGCGTCGGCGAAGACCGCGTGGGTGGACGGTGTGGTGGCGACCTCTGCGAGGACCCGGGCGAGCAGCTCGTTGGTGCGCTCGATGCCGGCGGCGAGCGACGCGAGGTCGGTGGTGCCCGTGGGCTGGCGGTCGTTCATTGCGGACCCATTGTCCGGGCGGGCGCCGGAGCGGCACAACCACAGTGGTTGCGCGCAGGGATTCCTTAGCCCATGAAAAAATTTCCTTAGCGTAGGGAATCATTTCAGCTGTAGGCTCGTTGTACCCGTATGGAACGCCCGACGACGATGCCGGGCGATCCGCTCGAAGAGATCTCCACAGGAGGATCAGACGAAGGGAGAAGCCCGTATGCGCTTCGAGATCATGCGCCTGGACGATGCCGACGGCGCCGCCGTGGACAGCACCGTCGTGGACGCCGCCTCCGTCAACAAGATCGTGCAGCAGGCCGCCGCCATAGGGCAGCGCATCTACATCCGCCCTGCTGACGCCGCCGCCGCGCGCTGACCGCCGGCCGCTGACCGCGCCCCGGACGTGACGTAACGCCGGGTGCCGACGACGCACGAAGCCCCCGTACGGACCTGCCGTACGGGGGCTTCGCGGCGTCCGGGAGCAGCTCAGGTGCCCTGGATCACCTGCGTCACGCCGTTGATGATCTGCTGCACGGCGAGCGCGGAGAGCATCATCCCGGCCAGCCGGGTCACCAGGACCACCCCGCCGTCCTTGATCACGCGGATGATCATGAGCGAGAACCGCATCGCCAGATAGAGCACCACGTGGATCGCCGCGATCGCCGACCAGACCGCGACCTGGGAGGCGACGTCGTGCGCGTGGTCCACCGCGAGGATCACCGAGACGATCGCGCCGGGCCCGGCCAGCAGCGGCATGCCCAGCGGCACCAGCGCGACGTTGACGTCCTTGGTCTGGGTCGGCTCCTCGGACTTGCCGGTCAGGAGGTTCAGCGCGACGAGCAGGAGCAGCAGCCCGCCGGCGATCATCAGCGCGGGCGTGGAGATATGCAACCGCCCCAGGATCTGCTTGCCGAAGAGCCCGAAGACGGCGATCACGCAGAACGCGACGGTGGCGGCCTGCCAGGCCATCCGGCGCTGCACCTTGGCCGGCCGGCCGGAGGTCAGGGCCAGGAAGATCGGGGTGATACCTGGGGGGTCCATGATCACAAATAGCGTGACAAAGAGGGTACTGAAGACGGCGACGTCGAACACAGTGCTGGCCTTGCGGTGGTACGGGCGAACGGAGGGGGACGCACGGGACCGGATGCGGCACGGCCGACGGACGGACCCGTGGGAGAGAAGCGGAAGAAGGCGTGCCGCGGCGCGCCCGGCTCAGGCGCGGGCGCGCGGTACGGCGGACGGCCGGGCGGCCGGTGCCGGCGGGCTCAGCCGCCCGCGCCGGGGACGGGGAAGGCGCCGGTGGCCCGGCGCACGATCTCTCCGTAGATCTCCGGGTCGGTGGTGTATTCGCCGAGGCGACAGGTCTTGCGGCTGCCGTGGTAGTCACTGGAGCCGGTGGTCAACAGGCCGAGATCGGCGGCGAGTCCGCGCAGCCGGGCCCGGGTCGAGGCGTCGTGTTCCATGTGGTCGACCTCGACGCCGTCCAACCCCGCCTCGGCCAGCTTCTCGATCGCGCTCTCCGGGAGGCACACGGCGCGCTTGACGGCGAGCGGGTGGGCGAAGACCGTGACCCCGCCGGCCGCCTTGACCAGCCGGATCGCGTCGAACGGATCGAGCTCGTGCTTCTCGACGTACGCCCGGCCGTCGTTGGCCAGCCACTCGGAGGTGAAGGCGTCGGAGACCGAGTCGACCACGCCCAACTCGACCATGGCGGTGGCGATGTGCGGGCGACCCACGGCGCCGTCGCCGGCGATCCGCGCCACCTGCTCCCAGGTGACGGGCACGCCCAGCTCGCGCAGCTTGCCGACCATGGCCTGGGCGCGCGGCACCCGGTCGTCGCGGACCAGCTCCCGCTCGCGGGCCAGTTCCGGCTCGTCGGGGTCGAAGAGGTAGGCGAGCATGTGCAGGCTGATCCCGTCGAGCCGGCAGGACAGCTCGGCGCCGGTGACCAGCGTCAGCCCCTCGGGGAGCGCGGCACGCGCCTCGGCGTGACCGCCGACGGTGTCGTGGTCGGTCAGCGCGACCACGTCCAGGCCCGCGGCTAGGGCGTTGCGCACCAGCTCGGCGGGGGTGTCCGTGCCGTCGGAGGCCGTGGAGTGGGTGTGCAGGTCGATGCGCACGGCACGTTCTCCAGACTGCTGCGGGACGGATACGGCGGCGGGCCGCAAAGCGGACACCACACCGGGAACCACCCCGTAAGGACTGCGGGGCACTACCACGGACTACAGAAGGATACCGGTCGACCGGACATGCCCTCGTCAGTCGGCCTCACATCCGGCCCCGACGCCCCGCCGATGATCCGTAGCCACACCGGCTTCCTCAGCCCAGAATCCTCGGCGACAGCGCCCCGCAGGGCAGCAGATCCACCTCGGCGCCGGCCTCCCGCAGATCCGTGAGCACCAGCTCGTCGTACATCAGCAGCCCGGACTGCTCGGGCCAGGCGACGGCCCACAGCCACAGCCCCCGGGCCTCGCCGGCGAAGACCGCGCGGTCGGGGGGCGCGCCATGGACCTGCCACATCGGGGTCGGGCGGCCGGCGGCGAGCACCTTGACGTGCGGCGGCCGGTCGACGCGCAGATGCGGGCCGGGGTCCGGGCCGTCGATACCGGCATAACGGGAGCCGAGCCCCACACCCAGTTCCTCGGCGACCAGCAGGAGTTCACCGGGGCCGCCGAGCGGGCCGGGCCCGGAGCAGGCCACCGCGGTCGCCCGGCCACCGCTGCGGTCGTCACCGGCACAGGCCACGCCGGTGAACAGCCAACCGACCGGCAGCGGCCAGGGCATCCACACGGGCACCTGCGCGCGGTGCACGACGACGCCGAGCGCCTCGACGCTCGGCGGGACGACCGGCTGGAGCGGGTGCACGGTGCCGTGGGCGGCGCACTGCCAGGTATCGGAAAAGAGGCCGGGCGCCCTTACCCGGCCTCCGCACTTCGGGCAACTGGGTTCGCCCCTCATAAGGACCAACGGTCCTCCCGAGTCGCCGCCCCGTCAAGGACGATCACTCGACCAGTGCGCCCCTCATCACGTACCGCACCGCGCACTTGGCCGGTTCTCGTCACGCGCAAACCCCCTCCCCGGAAAACTAGTTGCAGTTTGCATTCTTTAGCACACCTAACTTATCGTGTGTAAACAGCAACGATTTTGGTGAGCGCGCAGAGACAGGAAGGGGAACCCCGGCATGCAGCAGAGCGGTCACGGCGGTGCCACCCACGATCCTCTGGACGGGGGCGGCACCTCGCTTCTCCGGCAGCCCATGGCGGTCTGGGCCACCGCGGGCGCCTCGGTCGTCGCCTTCATGGGCATCGGGCTGGTGGACCCGATCCTCCCGTCCATCGCCAAGGGTCTGAACGCCTCGAACAGCCAGGTCTCCCTCCTGTTCACCTCCTACTTCCTGATCACCGCGGTGGCGATGCTGGTCACCGGCTTCGTCTCCAGCCGCATCGGCGGCCGCAAGACGCTGCTCGCCGGGCTGGCCCTGGTGGTGCTCTTCGCGGCGCTGTCCGGCACCTCGTCCTCGGTCGGCGAACTGGTCGGCTTCCGCGCCGGTTGGGGCCTGGGCAACGCACTCTTCGTCTCCACCTCGTTGGCGGTGATCGTGGGGGCCGCGAATCCCATAAGGGCATCGCGCAGCGATTCCACTCGGGGCGGTGGCGGGCGACGGGCGGGCGGCAGCGCGGCGGCGATCCTGCTCTACGAGTCCGCGCTCGGGCTCGGGATGGCCTGCGGCCCGTTGCTGGGCGCGGTGTTGGGCAACATGAAGTGGCGCTACCCCTTCTTCGGCACCGCGGCCCTGATGGCCATCGGGTTCCTCGCCATCACCGTCTTCCTCAAGGAACAGCCCCGACCGGCCCGCAGGACCTCACTGCTGGACCCCGTCCGGGCGCTCGGCCACGGCGGGTTGGCCTCGGCCGCGGTCTCCGCGTTCTTCTACAACTACGCGTTCTTCACCGTGCTGGCGTTCACCCCGTTCGTGCTGAACATGTCGCCGTACAAGTCGGGCGGGGTGTTCTTCGCCTGGGGCGTGCTGCTGGCGCTGTTCTCGGTGGTGCTGGCGCCCCGGCTCCAGGAGCGCTTCGGCTCGCTGCGCGTGCTGGGCGGCTCGCTGCTGCTGCTCGCCGTCGACCTGGTCGTCCTCGGCTACGGCGACCACACCACCGCGGTGGTGTGCACCGTGCTCTCCGGCGCCTTCATCGGCCTGAACAACACCGTCTTCACCGAGTTGGCGCTGGGGGTCTCGGATACCCCGCGGCCGGTGGCCAGCGCCGGATACAACTTCGTCCGGTGGTTCGCGGCGGCGGCCGCGCCGTTCCTCGCCCCAAAGATCGCGGAGTGGGCCGATCCCCATGTCCCATTCGTGGTCGCGGCGTTGGCCGCGGCGATCGGCGCCGGCATCGTCGCGGTCCGCCGCCGGTCGCTGACGCTGCGGGCCGAGCAGCTCGAACCCCGGCACGCGACCGAGGACGGGGTCGCGGTCTTCGCCAACCAGTAGGAGACGGAAGGGAATTGACGCCCCGTCCGCCGCGCGAGGGGCGCGGCGGGCGGGGCCGGGTCCATTCAGTCCAGGGCCACGCCAGCGCGCAGCGGGTCGCGCAGATCGGTGCCCCGCTCCAGCCAGCGGGCCTGCAGCGCCTCGGCGCCGTGCACCCGCTTCCAGGCGGCCTCGTTGGGCGTCATCGGCAGCAGCGGCAGGAACCGCACCGGGTCCAGCGCCGCGCCGTGCGGCCCCGCCTCCCCCAGCTCCAGGTCCTCGACGAGGCCGCCGGCCGCGCCCACCAGGACCGAGGTGAACGGCGCCCCCGGCCACAGCGGTTCACCCACGTCCAGCGACGCCCCGGGGGCCACGATCACGCCCTCGACCTGCGGTGACGCGGCGAGGACGGCGAGCGGGCGGAGGACCTTGTCGGTGTCCGCGTGGCCGCCGCGCACCGAGAGCAGGAGTTCGGCCCGGGGGCCGCGGTGCGGGTCGGCCAGTACCGCCGCCGGATCGTTCATGGGTTGGGCGGACATCCCGAGCGTGGCGTAGCGGAGCACGTCGCCGTCGACGAAGCGCAGCACCTCGATGCGGTCGGTGCCGAGGAAGGTGATGGCGGCGCGCGCGTCCGGTTCGCCCAACGCCGTGCGCAACCGGGCCTCGACCAACTCAAGAACGTCAGACATGCGGCGAGCATAGGCGCCGGGCCCGGGGCCGGCCGCGCCGCCCAACGGCCGCCGGGGAGACCCCCGTCACACGCCGGGGAGCGGTTCGTTATGGAACGGGCAAAGGGGCGTCACAGCGCTTCGGGTGGCTGATAGCCTTGCCGTCTGGTCAGGGAATGACGAACGTCCCCCAACGGGGACCGGCCGGAGGAGGTGGGGCTGCGGTGGATCCGAGTCGACCGTGCAGTACCGATAGTTCTCCCGTCCTCCCGCTCGCCGGGCGAGCCTTCTGATCCGAGAGCTTCCGTACCCCGCCGCACAGCGGCGAAACGCCTGAAGTTCCTTTGCTCCGGACGCAGATGACGGAAGAGCGCCCTCGACTCTTAGCTTCCGTGATGTCAGCGAACTGCCGTCGGTAGCACCGCACCGAGCGCCGCCCGCTTTGCGGACGTATGGCTGCTTGTCGCCGCGTACGTCCTCGTTCCGGGCCGCGTTGCGCCTGCGTTCGCCGCTGGCGGCCGGCCCGAAGGAGCCTGCCATGTCGATGATCCGCGACCTGCGTGCCGCCGTCCGCCCCGCCCGGCGCCGCGACGAATCCCCCTACCGCGGCACCTCCGCCGCCGCGGCCTGCCCCAACAGCGCCGTCGTCGACTGCGGCGTCTACCGCGACGGCCAGCGGGTGGCCGGACACCCCGCCCCGGCCGAGGCGATCGCCGGCGTCCGCGACGAGGGCGGCTTCGTCTGGATCGGCCTGCACGAGCCGACCGAGGCCGAATTCGCCGGCATCGCCCGGGAGTTCGGGCTGCACCCGCTCGCCGTGGAGGACGCCGTCCACGCCCACCAGCGACCCAAGCTGGAGCGCTACGACGACACCCTGTTCACCGTCTTCAAGACCGTCCACTACGTCGAGCACGCCGAGTTGACCTCGACCAGCGAGGTGGTGGAGACCGGCGAGGTGATGTGCTTCACCGGCCCGAACTTCATCGTCACCGTCCGGCACGGCGGCCAGGGCTCGTTGCGCGCGCTGCGGCACCGCCTCCAGGAGGACCCGGAGCGGCTGGCCAAGGGCCCGTCCGCGGTACTGCACGCCGTCGCCGACCAGGTCGTGGACGGGTACATGGCGGTGGCCGGCGCGGTGCAGGACGACATCGACGAGGTGGAGATCGACGTCTTCAGCTCCGGCACCACCGGGAAGGGCAGCGGCAAGGGGGCCGCGAAGGGCGGCGACGCCGGGCGGATCTACCAACTCAAGCGCGAGGTACTGGAGTTCAAGCGCGCGGTCTCCCCGCTGCTGCGGCCGATGCAGCTGCTGAGCGAGCGGCCGATGCGGCTGGTGGACAGCGACATCCAGAAGTACTTCCGGGACGTCGCCGACCACCTGGCCCGGGTCAACGAGCAGGTGCTCTCCTTCGACGACCTGCTGAACTCCATCCTCCAGGCCAACCTCGCGCAGGCCGCCGTGGCGCAGAACGAGGACATGCGCAAGATCACCGCCTGGGCGGCGATCTTCGCCGTCCCGACGATGATCGCCGGCATCTACGGCATGAACTTCAAGTACATGCCGGAACTGGAGTGGAAGTACGGCTACCCGACGGTGCTGCTGGTCACCGTCGGCATCTGCCTGGGCATCCACCGCGGGTTCAAGCGCAACGGCTGGCTGTAGCGCCGGCGGGCCGCCCCTCCGGCCGGCCGATTAGGCTACGGACCATGACGGAGACGGTGTCGCAGACCCTGCTGGATCAGGCCCTCATCGAAGAGGCCACCAAGAAGTCCGGCCTGGTCTGGGTGCGCGGGGCGAGCGGCCCGGCGCGGGCGCTGTGGCACGTCTGGCACGACGGGGCCCTCTGCCTGGTGGGCGCCGCCGACGACGCCGGGCGAGAACGCGTCGGGGCCGAGCAGCCGCTGGCCGGCCTGGGGCTCACCGACGGCGGCACCGCGACGGTCACCGTGCGCAGCAAGGACAAGGGCGGCCGGCTGGTCGCCTGGCCGGCCGCGGTCCGCGAACTGGCGCCGGACAGTGAGGAGTGGCGGGCCACCGTCGAGGAGCTGAAGGGCAAGCGGCTCAACGCCCCGGACTCCGAGACGCTCGTTACGCGCTGGGCCCGGGAGTGCCGGGTGCTGCGGCTCGTCCCGGCCGGCGAGACGGTGCAGCGTCCGGGCCGGATGCCGGACGACTCGGGCGCCGAGCCGCCGCTGGCCTCGCCCGCGCTCACCCGCCGGCCGGTGCCGGCCGCGCTGCCGAAGCTGCTGCGCCGGGGCCGCAAGGGCTGAGGCCCCGGCCGCGGGCGGTCAGCCGGCGCCGGCGATCTTCTGGCCGTAGTCGACGACCTGCTCCTTGTCGGGGGCCTTGAGGTCCACGCCCTTGCCCCAGTCGGAGAGCTTCAACTCGCCCGCACCGCCGGCGCGCTGGAGTCGCAGCGGGTAGGGGGTGCCCTCCAGGGAGACGTCGAGGGTGCCGCCTCCGCCGGCGGCCACCTGGACGGTGCGGTGCCCGTCCACCGTCCCGCGGTTGCCGGCCGTCAACTCGCCGTGCAGCCCGAGCAACCCGGCGAGCAGGGTGTCCTTGTCGGTGAAGCCGCTGAAGCGCCGGTGGACCGGGTCGGCGGCGGGCACCTTGACGTACTTGTCGCCCAGCTTGGCCGCGCTGCCGCCGCCCGTGCCGGCCTTCTCCCCGGCCCAGAACGACGCATCGGCCTTCAGGTAGAGCGCGTTGCCGACCCGCAGCAACTGGAACGAGGCGGCCTGGGTGGACAGTTCGCCCCGGGCGCCGTCCCCGGCCAGGCGCATGTCCAGGGTGTAGGTGCTGCCCTGGCTGACGACCTTTCCGGAGAGGTGGACGCTGTCGGCCTTGGCGGCGGCCGCCTTCGCCTTGGCCGCGATCTGCGCGGCGGGCAGCTTGCCGACGCCGTTGGTGCCGGCGTCCGGGTCCTCCGCGCAGCCGGCCACCGTCGCGGTCAGCGCCGCGCACGCCGCCGCCACCCGCGCGACCAGCCCGAGGCGTCGGGGTCCGGCCGGCGGTCGGCGGGTGGTGTCCGGGGGGATGGCGCTCACGTCGGCTCGGCCTCCTGATGCGGGTGATCTCGACAGCTCACGGCAGCGTACCCGGGGGTCGACGGCCCGTAGGGCCGCTTCCGGCCGGCCACCATACGGCCGTTCCCGCCGGGGCACGGCCCACCCCGACGGGTTAGCCTGAACCCGAATCAAGGCGTTGTTTTCTGATCAACAACGGAGCAATCAGGACGGAAAGGGAGAAGGGCGGCGCTCTCCATGGCGGTGGTCACTCCCCGGATCTTCGTCTCCCACCTCTCCGGCGTGGCCGTGTTCGACCCCAACGGCGACCAGGTCGGCCGCCTGCGCGACCTGGTCGTCCTGCTCCGGGTCGGGGACCGCCCGCCGCGGCTGCTGGGGCTGGTCGTCGAGGTGGTCAGTCGACGCCGGATCTTCGTGCCGATGACCCGGGTGACGGGCGTCGAGTCCGGCCAGATCGTCACCACCGGCGTGGTCAACATGCGGCGCTTCGAGCAGCGGGCCTCCGAGACGCTGGTCTTCGGCGAACTGCTGGACCGACGGGTGCGGATGGTCGAGACCGACGAGGAGGTCACCGTGCTCGACATCGGCATCACCCAACTCCCGGCCCGCCGCGACTGGGAGATCGACAAGGTCTTCGTCCGACGCGGCAAGGGCGGCCCGCTGCGCCGCAAGGGAGAGGTCTTGACCGTCGAGTGGTCGGCGGTGACCGGCTTCACCCTGGAGGAACACGGGCAGGGCGCGGAGAGCCTGTTGGCCACCTTCGAGCAGCTGCGCCCCGCCGACCTGGCCGGCGTGCTGCACCACCTCTCCCCCAAGCGCCGCGGTGAGGTCGCCGCGGCGCTCGACGACGACCGGCTGGCCGACGTCCTGGAGGAGCTCCCCGAGGTCGACCAGGTCGAGATCATCGGCAAGCTGAAGGACGAGCGGGCCGCCGACGTCCTGGAGGCGATGGACCCGGACGACGCCGCCGACCTGCTCTCCGAACTGTCCGAGGAGGAGAAGGAGCGCCTGCTGACCCTGATGCGCCCGGAGGAGGCCGCGGACGTCCGGCGGCTGATGTCCTACGAGGAGCGCACCGCCGGCGGCCTGATGACCACCGAGCCGATCGTGCTGCGCCCGGACGCCACCGTCGCGGACGCGCTGGCCCGGGTGCGCGACCCGGACCTCTCCCCCGCGCTCGCCGCCCAGGTCTACGTCTGCCGGCCGCCGGACGAGACGCCCACCGGCAAGTACCTGGGCCTGGTCCACTTCCAACGGCTGCTGCGCGACCCGCCGTTCACCCTCGTCAGCTTCATCGTGGACACCGATCTGCCGGCGCTGAGGCCGGACACCCCGCTGCCCGAGGTGACCAGCTACCTGGCCGCGTACAACATGGTCGCGGCGCCGGTGGTGGACGAGGGCGGGGCGCTGCTGGGCGCGGTCACCGTCGACGACGTGCTGGACCACCTGCTGCCGGACGACTGGCGGGAGGCCGGACTGCACGGCCGCCCGCAGGCCCACGACGGCACCGTCCGGGCGCGCGGAGAGGGTGCCGATGGGCGCTGAGGACCGGGAGAACGCCAGGGAGCGGCGGCTGCACGGCGCCTCGGCGGTGCGCCGGGGCGGCGCCGGGGAGCGGCACCGGGGGCCGGAGCCCCGGCCGCGGGCGCGGCTGGACCAACCGCGGGTGCCGCGCCGGACGTTCTTCCCCGAATACGACCCGGAGGCGTTCGGACGGCTCTCCGAGAAGATCGCCCGCTTCCTGGGGACCGGCCGCTTCATCGTCTGGATGACGGTCACCATCATCCTGTGGATCGGCTGGAACGTGACCGTCCCCGGCGACCTGCGGTTCGACAACTACCCGTTCATCTTCCTGACCCTGGCCCTCTCCCTCCAGGCGTCCTACGCGGCGCCGCTGATCCTGCTGGCGCAGAACCGCCAGGACAACCGCGACCGGATCACCCACGAACAGGACCGCAAGCAGAACGAGCGCTCCATCGCCGACACCGAGTACCTGACCCGGGAGATCGCGGCACTGCGCCTGGGCCTGGGCGAGGTCGCCACCCGCGACTGGATGCGCTCCGAACTGGAGGAGCTGCTGCGGGAACTGGAGGCGCGGCAGACATCCGACGGCGCACACCCGGAGCGTGACGAACGCGACCGCTGAGGACCTTTCCGGAAGGGCCCCTCACCCGCCGTACGGACCCCCGTCTCCCCGACCACCACCCCTTTGGGACGCCCTTCGGGCAGCCGTACTATCTGTGCATGGCAACAGACACGCCCCAGCCCAACGGCTCCGCGCCGAGCGAGGACGCGATCCGCGAAGCGCTCGCGACGGTCAACGACCCCGAGATCCACCGCCCCATCACCGAACTGGGGATGGTCAAATCGGTGGAGATCGCCGCGGACGGCTCGGTGGCGGTCGTGGTCTACCTCACCGTCTCCGGTTGCCCAATGCGGGAGACGATCATCAGCAGCGTCCGCGAGGCCGTGGAGCGGGTGCCCGGCGTCACCCGCGCCGGGGTCGAGCTGGAGGTGATGAGCGACGAGCAGCGGCGGGAGCTGGCGGCGTCGCTGCGCGGCGGCACCGCCGAGCGCGAGGTCCCGTTCGCCAAGCCCGGCTCGCTGACCCGGGTCTACGCCGTCGCCTCCGGCAAGGGCGGCGTCGGCAAGTCCTCGGTGACGGTCAACCTCGCCGCCGCGATGGCCGCCGACGGCCTCAAGGTCGGCGTCGTGGACGCCGACATCTACGGCCACTCGGTACCCCGGATGCTCGGCGCTGACGGCCGACCCACCCAGGTCGAGAACATGATCATGCCCCCGTCGGCGAACGGCGTGAAGGTCATCTCGATCGGGATGTTCACCCCGGGCAACGCCCCGGTCGTCTGGCGCGGCCCGATGCTGCACCGCGCCCTCCAGCAGTTCCTCGCCGACGTCTACTGGGGCGACCTCGACGTCCTGCTGCTGGACCTGCCCCCCGGCACCGGCGACATCGCCATCTCCGTGGCCCAGCTCGTCCCCAACGCCGAGATCCTGGTCGTCACCACCCCGCAGCAGGCCGCCGCCGAGGTCGCCGAGCGGGCCGGTTCGATCGCCGTGCAGACCCACCAGAAGATCGTCGGCGTGGTGGAGAACATGTCCGGGCTGCCCTGCCCGCACTGCGACGAGATGGTCGACGTGTTCGGCACCGGCGGCGGCGAGCGGGTCGCCGAGGGCCTGACCCGGACCACCGGCGCGCAGGTCCCGGTCCTTGGCGCCATCCCGATCGACGTCCGGCTGCGCGAGGGCGGCGACGAGGGCAAGCCGGTGGTGCTCACCGACCCCGACTCCCCCGCCGGCTCCGCGATCCGCGCCATCGCCGGGAAGTTGGGCGGCCGCCAGCGCGGCCTGTCCGGCATGTCGCTGGGGATCACCCCGCGCAACAAGTTCTGACCCGCGCGCGGCCGCACCCCGGCCGCGTACGGCACGAGAAAGGGCGGACCCTCGACGGTCCGCCCTTTCGTCTGCGCCGCGCGCGCCGCCCGGCAGGGCGCGCGGCGCCTGACTCGCGCCCCCCAGCGCGCGGGCGCTCAGCCCTCGTAGGCGCCCAGGTCCTGGATCACCGAGAAGCCCAGCCCGTACGCGCTCATCCCGCGCCCGTAGGCGCCGAGGTGCACCCCGTCGGCACCCTCGGGACCGTCCTGGCCGGACGTCCCGGCGAGCACCCAGCCGTACTCGGACTCCCGGTAGCAGAACGGCGTCGGCACCCCGTCCACCGGGAGCATCAGCTCGCTCCAGCCGTCCCCGCCGAGATCGTCGGCCAACTCCCAAGCCAGCATCGTCTGCTGGTCCAGCCAGTCCTGGCGCAGCGTGCGGTCCATCTGCGTCGGCCAGGTGTGGGCGAGGAGGCCGGAGCCGGCCAGCCAGGCCGCCGTCGAAACCGAGGTGGCCTCCAGTACGCCGGTGCCGTCCGCGCTGCGCCGTACGGGCCGGCTGGCGACCGTCACCACCACCGCGAACCGCTCATCGTCCTGGCTCTCGACCTTTATGCTGGGCTCCGCGCCGTGGCCGGTCGCGCCGTGCTCGACGGTGCCGTCCGCGGCCATCCCGACCTGCATCAACCACCGCGGCCCGGTGAACGCCTCATCGAGGCCGTACCACGGGAACGCGGCCAGCAGATAGCCGTCGGCCTTCCGACCGGTATCGGCGGACACCTCATGGGTGACTGTCCGACTCGTCGTCTCCATCTGCGCGGAGCCTCCTCGTTGCCCTGCGTCGTGGGCGGCCCGCCCCCCTCAGGCGACCTCACCCCGGACACCGGGAGCATAGCCAGTGGCGTCAACACAGCCGGGCATACGAGATTCTCAGGTCGCGTCGGCGTCGAACGGCGGCGGCTCGCGGCGGGAGGCGTCGGCGCTCTTGGTGAACATGTCCGGGCGGCCGGCGGAGGCAGCCGACGGCTCCTTCGACAGGTTCACCGAGGAGCCACCCGCGGCGGCCGCGGCGCGGGGCGCGGTGGACTCCCGGACCGCGTCGGTGACGTCGGTCATCTCCTTCTTCAGGTCGAAGCCCTCGCGCAGCTCGGCGAGCTCCTTCAGTCCGTACTCGTCCTTCTCCAGGACGTGCTTGCGGACGAAGTTCTTCGGCTTGAGGTCCTCGAACTCGAAGTCCTTGAACTCCGGACCGAGCTCGTCGCGGATGTCCTGCTTCGCGCTGTCGGAGAACTCCCGGACCTTCCGGATGAAACCGGTCACGTCCTGGATGAGCTTGGGCAGCTTGTCCGGCCCGAACAGAAGCACCGCGAGGATGACGATCGCAATCAGCTCTAGGGGTCCTATGTCGAAGAACACCTTGCAGCTCCTTGGGTTATCCGCGGCCTTCGGGGGCCTTTGGGCCAGGCCGCCTCTCACGGTACCTGGCCCCCGGCGTCGGGCGGGAGTCGCCCGCCCCAACACCGTACAAACGATCAACCCTGGGTGGCGGAACCCAGTGTCAGCCGGACGGACCGCTGCGCGTCGCCCCGCTGGACCGTCAGCGTCAGCACGTCGCCGGGCCGGTGGCTGCGGACCTTGATGATCAGTTCCTCGCCGCTGTGCACCGGCGCCCCGTCCACCTCGGTGATCACGTCGCCGGACTGCAGGCCGGCCTTGGCGCCGGGGCCGCCGGGGGTGACCGCCGGCGCACCACCCTTGCCGTCCTCGCTGACCCGGGCGCCGTCGCCGGCGTACTCCATCGCCAGCGTGACCCCGAGCACCGGGTGGGTGGCCCGGCCGGTGTTGACCAGCTCCTCGGCGACGCGCCTGGCCTGGTTGATCGGTATGGCGAAGCCCAGTCCGATGCTGCCGCCCTGGCCGCCGCCGTCCAGCCCGCCGGTGCCGCTGTCGGCCGCCCGGATCGCGCTGTTGATCCCGATCACCCGGGCCTTGGCGTCCACCAACGGGCCGCCCGAATTGCCCGGGTTGATGGGGGCGTCGGTCTGTAGTGCGTCGACGTACGACACATCGCTGCCGTCGGGCTTCTTGCCGCCGGCGGTGATCGGGCGCTGCTTGGCGCTGATGATCCCGGACGTCACGGTGTTGGCGAGGTCGTAGGGCGCGCCGATGGCCACCACCGGGTCGCCGACCTGCGCCGCGTCGGAGTCGCCGAGGGCGAGCGGGTGCAGCCCGGTGACGCCCCGGACCTGCACCACGGCGAGGTCGTAGCCGCCGTCCCGCCCGATGACCTTGGCCTTCGCGGTCTGTCCGCCGCTGAACGTCACCGATATCTCGCCGCCGGTCCCGGCCGGCTCGACGACGTGGTTGTTGGTGAGGATGTGTCCCTGCCGGTCGAGCACGAAGCCGGTGCCGGTGCCCTGTTCGGCGTTGCCGCGGACGTGCAGGGTGACCACGCCGGGCAGCGCCGCCCTGGCGATCCCCGCGACGCTCTCCGGGCTGCGGCCGCCCGCGTCCCCCGCCGCCTGCGGCAGCTTGAGGTCGTCGAGGCCCCCGTACCGCTCGATGTACGCGCCGGCCACCCCGCCGACGCCGCCGGCGAGCAGCGCCAACACCACGGCGGCGGCCATCAGTCGGGCCCGCCGGCCGCGCCGCCGCGGCGCCCGTGGATCCGGGGCACCCGGTGCCGCCATCGGGCCACCGGGACGGGGCGCGCTCCAGGGGTCGTAGTGCTGCCACGCGCCGGGCGCAGTCGGGGGCGCGGGGCGGGGGCCGCCGTCGCCGGGGTGCGGGACGAAGCCGCCGGCGGCGGGCTCGGCGGCCGCTCCGGGGGCGTACGCCGGCTCCGGCCCCACGGCCCCTGCCGCGGGCGGGAGTTCGGACTCGCGCGGGGCAGCGGGGGCCGGCGCCGCCCCGTTGGGCACCACGGTGCCGTGCGCCGGCGTCGCCGTCGGCCGCTGGACGAGCGGCGCGGGCGCCCACGGTCCGGGGCCGCCGTACGGGGGCGTCCCGTAGGGGTCCTCGGGGTGCAGCGGCTGCTGACGGGGGGCGTCGCCGGCGACCTGGGCGTCGACCGCATGGGCGGCACCGGTGGGCGGCGCCGGGGAATCGGCCGCGGGCGCGGTGCGCGGGTCAGGGCGGGGGGCGTCGGCCGCGGGCTCGGCGCCCTGGGCCGGCCCGCGCTGCTCGGGGACGTGGGCGGGCACCGCGCCGAGCACCATGGTCGCGGCGGGGTGCTCGGGGGTGGCGGCGCCGGTCTTGGACGAACGACCGTCGGCTGGACGGTCCTTGGCCAGGCTCACCTCGGCCGAGCGGTCCTCGGTCGGGCGGTCCTCGGTCGCGTCGCCCGTTACCCGCTCCCGCTCGCCCGGAGGGTTCGACACATCGCTCTCCCCTACGGGAGCCGATCCGGGTATCTCCCCCACGGGGCCCGTCAACTCCCCGCCGGCTCCGGCCACTTCGGCACCCTTGGCGGTATCGACGGCATCGGCGCCACCGGCAGCCTGGGCGACATCGACGGGTCCCGGCGAACTCTGGGCATCGCGGGCCTCCCGGGCAGCCTCGGCCGGCGGGGGCGCGTCCGTCGCCGGCCCCGCCACCCTGGGCGCCGTCGCGGGTCGCGGCGGACCGACGACCCAATCGCCCGACGCCTCCCCGCCGGTGGCGCCGGTCGTCGGCTCCCCGGCCTCGCCCCCGGCGGGCTGTCCCGGCCCCGGAACCGGTCCCGGCCGGCTCCACCACTTCGGCTTGGGCCCGGCGCCCTTCGCGTCGTCCATGCTCTCCCCAACACTTCGCCCGCGCCCCTGCGCGGCCACCTGCGGCCCGTCCGACGACGGGCCCCGCGGTACGCGCCCCCGGGCAGGGACGCGCCGCCCGAGAAGGGATTCAACCAGTTCCGGACGGTGACGCGCGCGGTCCGGTCAGTGCGGGCCGGAGGCCGCCTGGCTGCTGCCCCCGTCGGAGCCGAGCAGCGGCCGCATCGGCTCCAACGGCGGCAGCGGCGACGGGGCGTGGCGCATCGGGACCTCGGCGCTGGCGGAGAGCCGGGCGAAGCGGTTCTCCGTCGGCGGAGCGGTGGCGGCTATCAGCGGCGAGAGCCCGAAGCGGCCCGGCAGGGGGCTGAACGCCGGTACGGCGTCCGTGGGATGGCCCTCGGACGGCGCGAACAGCGACATCGGGCTGGGCGCGGGGGCGCCCGTCGGATCGCTGGCGGAGGGCCAGGAACCGGGCCGGGGCTCGTCCGTGGCCAGCGGCCCCTCGCCGCCGAGGAGCGGCACGGCCCCGGCCGCGGGGTTGGCGTTGAGCGGGGTGACGGCGGTGCCGTTGCCCTCGGCGCGCGGGCCCGGGGCGTCGACGGCCGCCTCCAACGGGAGGGCGCCGCCGAGCGCGAACGCCGCCAGCGAGACCGCGCCGGCCGCCGCGAACGCGAGCCGGCGCCGCTGCGGGATGCCGCGCTCCGGCTCGTGCACCCGGAAGCCGCGGGCCCGGGGCTGCGGGGGGACGGCCGCCATCGCGGGACCGAGGTGCCGCTCCGACGGGACATAGCCGAACGCGCCGTCGCCGCGGGCGAATTCGCCCCGGCCGAAGGTGCCGTTGCCGAGCCGGCTGCCCGGACCGCCCGGCTCGCCGCCGGGCAACTGCTGAAGGCGCGCCAGCAGCCCCTCGGAGGGCCCGGGGGACAACGCCTGCGCGAACACGTTTTTCAGCCGACGCTGCGCATCGGCCTCCGCCTTGCACTTCCCGCACGTCGCCAGGTGCGCCAGCACCCGTTCTCGTGCGTCGTGCCCCAGTTCACCGTCGACCAGGGCTGCCAGGCGGTCGCCGAGATGCTGCTCGGCGGGGGACGGACCGCCACTGCCGCTCACGCGATTCCGACCTCCCTACTGGGCACCACGGCCAGGGCACGCCGCTCGTCGCGCTCCTCACGCTCCTCCGCCCGGGCCTCGGGCGAACGGTGCTTGAGCGCCTTGCGCAGATGGGAGCGGCCCCGGTGGATCCGGCTGCGGACCGTGCCCAACTTGACGCCGAGGGTCGCGGCGATCTCCTCGTACGACAGGCCCTCGATGTCGCAGAGCACCACGGCGGCCCGGAACTCCGGCGCGAGGGTGTCCAGCGCGTGCTGCACGTCCGCGTCGAAGTGGGTGTCGTCGAACTGCTGCTGCGGCGCCGGCTCACGACTGGGGAGCTTCTCGGCGGCGTCGTCGCCCAGCGCGTCGAAGCGGATGCGCTGACGGCGACGGACCATGTCCAGGAAGAGGTTGGTCGTGATGCGGTGCAGCCAGCCCTCGAAGGTGCCGGGGGTGTACGACGACAGCGAGCGGAAGACGCGGACGAACACCTCCTGCGTGAGGTCCTCGGCGTCGTGCTGATTGCCGCTGAGGCGGTAGGCGAGGCGGTACACCCGGGCACTGTGGGTGCTGACGATCTCCTCCCAGGTGGGCGGAGACCACGCCTGCGCGTCCGCGTCGGCGGCGAAGGTCGCGGTGGGCGCGTCGGCGATGGGGGCCCCTCCCCTGGCCTTGGGGCCGTGAGGGCGGAAACGGTCAGCGGTGTTGGTCACGGATTTCGGCCCGGCGAACGACCGTCGCAAGCGCCTGCGCACCCTTCGGTCACCCGCCGCAGCCGCACCTCCCCTGGTGGCTCTGGTGGTGTCCAGTAGAGCCCCTACCATATCCACCTCGCCCGTTAGCTCCGGATAAGCAGTTTTGACCAGCATTTGGTGTGGCTTCTCGTCCTGCCGCGGCTCTCGCCCGGCCTCTTGCGCGGTATCCACCGGTGCGTCCCCCCGTCCTTCCCCCTGCCCTCTCCTAACGCCCGGTCCCATCTGCGGGTTCCCGCGCGCAGCGGATACAGTCACGGTTGCGTCAACTACGGGGACAGGAGAGGGCCATTACCGGCAACCGGCAGACGAGCTTGGCATTCGCCGAGGCGTACGGCGCCGGAACCCTCGACGACGCCGCCCACACCGCCCTGCTCTGGTGCCGCGACCGCGCCCGTGAGGTCGGCGTCCGCACCGTGACCGCCGGCGCCGGCGCCGCCCTGCGGCTGCTCGCCGCCACCGCGGACGCCAAGGCGGTCGCCGAGATCGGCACCGGCACGGGGGTGTCCGGCATCTACCTCCTGCACGGCATGCGCCCCGACGGCGTGCTGACCACCGTGGACCTCGAACCGGAGCGGCAGGCGTTCGCCAAGCAGGCGTTCCGCGCCGCGGGCTTCGCCGGCAACCGCGCCCGCTTCATCCCCGGCCGGGCGCTGGACGTCCTGCCGCGCCTGGCGGACGGCGGCTATGACCTCGTCTTCTGCGACGGCGACCCCATGGAGTATCTGGAGTACCTCGCTGAATCGTTGCGGCTGCTGCGGTCCGGCGGACTCGTCTGCTTCCAGGGCGTGTTCGCCGACGGCCGGACGGTCGACTCGGCGGAACAGCCGGACGAGGTGCTGCGGATCCGTGAACTGCTGCGGGCCATACGGGAGAGCGCCACGCTGGTGCCGGCGCTGCTGCCGGTCGGCGACGGGCTGCTCTGCGCGGTCAAGCGCGGCTAGCCGACCACCCGCACGCCCGCCCGCGCACCCGCCAAAGCGCCGTTCCGGCATACGAAACGGCCCCGGCACGCGGCGCGCCGTAGCGTGGCGCGCCGCGTGCCGGGGCCGGGGTGTCCGGCTGGAGCTACCGGGATGTCCCGAAGAGCCGCAGCGGTAGTACCGCCCGCGTCAGACGGTGACCTTCTCCAGTGCCTCACCCAGGGCCTTGGCCTCGTCGGGGGTCAGCTCGACGACGAGTCGACCGCCGCCTTCGAGCGGAACGCGCATGACGATGCCCCGCCCCTCCTTGGTCACCTCGAGCGGGCCGTCGCCCGTCCGCGGCTTCATGGCCGCCATGCTCGTTCCCCTTCCTGAAACCAGCTCATCTCAGCCGACGGCCTTGATAGGCGCGTGTCACCGGCGTCGAACACATTGCTTCTAGGCCATTATCCCGCATCGAACGACCCGATGACCAACATCAGGGGGCATCCCTTTGGCAACGCGCTCCCGCAAACCCACCCAATTCGGGGAGCGGGCTGCGATACTTCGCCGCTCTTCACCACCCAGCGCACCCGCATTCTTTGACGTACGTCACATGTCGGGGGCGGATGATCTCCGGCATCCTGAGCGCTGGCTGCCGTTGCCGGGCAGCACCGAGCCACGACGGAGGGGACTTTCCCACTATGGCCGACACCGTGCTCTACGACGTGACCGAGGGACTGGCGACGGTCACCCTCAACCGCCCTGACGCCATGAACGCACTGAACACGGAGGCAAAGGTCGCGCTCCGGGACGCCCTCACGGAGGCCGCCGGCGACCCGGCGGTGCGGGCGGTGCTGCTCACCGCCACCGGGCGCGCCTTCTGCGTCGGACAGGACCTCAAGGAGCACATCGGGCTGCTGGCCGAGGACCGCAAGAGCGGCGGCTCCCGCACCATGAACACCGTGCGGGAGCACTACAACCCCATCGTCACGGCGCTGGCGGAGATGCCCAAGCCCGTGGTGGCCGGGGTCAACGGCGTCGCCGCGGGCGCCGGCGCCGGCTTCGCGCTGGCCGCCGACTACCGCGTCGTCGCCGACACCGCCTCCTTCAACACCTCGTTCGCGGGCGTGGCGCTGACCGCGGACTCCGGGATGTCCTGGACGCTGCCGCGGCTGATCGGCCACGGCCGCGCCGCCGACCTGCTGCTCTTCCCGCGCTCGGTCCCCGCCCAGGAGGCGTACGAACTGGGCATCGCCAACAAGGTGGTGCCCGCCGACGAACTGGCGGCCCAGGCCGCCGCGGTGGCCCGCCGACTGGCCGAGGGGCCGACCGCCGCCTACGCCGCGCTCAAGGAGTCGCTGGCCTACGGCGCCGGGCACTCGCTCGCCGAGACCCTGGAGAAGGAGGACGAGCTCCAGGTCCGGGCCGGGGCCTCGGAGGACCACCACCGCGCGGTGGAGGCGTTCGTCAAGAAGGAGAAGCCGGTCTTCGTCGGGCGCTGACCGGGCCCGCCGCTCCCGGTGGACGGCGGGCCGGGCCGGCGCTCAGCCGGCCGCCGCCTCCACCTCCGCGCGCACATGGCAGTCCGCGAGGTGGTCGTTGACCAGACCGCACGCCTGCATCATCGCGTAGGCGGTGGTGGGGCCGACGAACCGGAAGCCGCGCTTCTTGAGGTCCTTGGCGAGTGCGGTGGACTCCGGCGTCGTCGGCTGCACCTCGGCGACGGTGTGCGGCACCGGGCGGCCGGCGCGGGCCGGGGCGTGGGACCAGATCAGGGCGTCGAGCTCGCCGGGGGCCAGTTCGACGGCGACCTTGGCGTTGGCGATCGTTGCGGCGATCTTGGCGCGGTTGCGGATGATGGCCTGGTCGGCCAGGAGCCGCTCGGCGTCCACGTCGGTGAAGCGGGCCACCTCGGCGATGCGGAAGCCGGCGAACGCGGCCCGGAACCCCTCGCGGCGCCGCAGGATGGTGATCCAGGACAGCCCGGACTGGAACGCCTCCAGGCTCATCCGCTCGAAGAGCGCGTCGTCGCCGTGGACCGGCCGACCCCACTCGGTGTCGTGATAGAGGCGGTAGTCGGCCATCTGCTCCGACTCCATCCCCCACGGACAGCGCGGGACGCCGTCCGGCGCCGTCACCACTCCACTCATTGCGGTCCCTCCCCTTCCGCGCGCTCGGCGCGACCGTCTCCGTGCTCCGCGCGGCCGGGGGCTTCCGGTCCGTCGCTCCTCGCCACACCGCCCGGCGCCTCGTCGGTCCCGGGCCGCCCGGGCTCCTCGGTGGGCGCGGGCGGCGCGCCCTCTATGAGGCCCGGCCCGCCCATCGCCGCGGCATGGGCGCCGGCCAGCGCGGCCTCCAACTCGGCGATCCGGGCGTCCCGCTCGGCGAGCTCGGCGCCGACGCGGTCCAGCACGTCGTCGACGTCGTCCATGCGGTAGCCGCGGACGGCCACCGGCAGCCGGACGGCCTCCACGTCGGCCCGGGCCAGCGGGCGGTCCTGGGGCAGCGGGTCGTACAGCGCCGTGGGCTCGGCGTCGCGCAGCCCGCCCCCCTCGCCGCCGGCGTCGCCCCCGCCCACGACGACGAGCGTGACCGCGGCCACCACCACGACCATCGCGATCAGCATGAACCAGAACACGACCATCTCCCCGGACTTCAAGTGCCTGCACCGATCGTGCCATGCGGGTCTGACAGTTAGGGTCGCTGCCGGACCACGGAGAGGGAGTCAGGCAATGCTGCGGCTGGGAAAACGCGAGTTCGGAGCGCATGAGCCGGTGATCATGGCGATCGTCAACCGGACGCCGGACTCCTTCTACGACCAGGGGGCGACCTTCCGTGACGAGCCGGCGCTGGACCGCGTGGCGCAGGCGATCGACGACGGCGCCGCGATCATCGACATCGGCGGCGTCAAGGCCGGCCCCGGCGAGGAGGTCGACGCCGAGGAGGAGGCCCGCCGCACGGTCGGGTTCGTCGCCGAGGTGCGCCGCCGCCACCCCGACGTGGTGATCAGCGTCGACACCTGGCGGCACGAGGTCGCCGAGGCGGTGTGCGAGGCCGGCGCGGATCTGCTCAACGACGCCTGGGGCGGGGTCGATCCGCGACTGGCCGAGGTCGCCGCCCGGTACGACGTGGGCCTGGTGTGCACCCACGCGGGCGGCGTCGAGCCGCGCACCCGGCCGCACCGGGTGGTGTACGACGACGTGATGGCCGACGTGCTGTCGGTGACGCTCGGACTGGCCGAGCGGGCCCGGGAGTTGGGCGTGCGGCGGGACGGGATCCTGATCGACCCGGGGCACGACTTCGGGAAGAACACCCGGCACAGCCTGGAGGCGACCCGGCGGCTCGGGGAAATGGTGGCGACCGGGTGGCCGGTGCTGGTGTCGCTGTCCAACAAGGACTTCGTCGGCGAGACGCTGGACAAGCCGGTCAAGGAACGGGGGTTGGGCACCCTGGCGACCACCGCGGTCTCCGCCTGGCTCGGCGCCCAGGTCTACCGCGTCCACGAAGTCGCCGAGACCCGGCAGGTGTTGGACATGGTGGCCTCGATCGCCGGCCACCGGGAGCCGGCGGTGGCCCGGCGCGGGCTGGCCTGAGGGGACGCGCCCCGGGAGCGCTCGGGGGCCGCATTAGGGGGCGTGGGAACAGATCCCGTAGGGGATGGCCGGGCCCCCTGCGGGGCCACAACGGGCCGGGGGCGGGCGGTATTCCCGCGAGGGCCCGCCTGCCCCGGCCCCAGGGATGCCCCATTGCCTCAACCCCGGGGCCGGCCCGATGAGTCGGGCGCTAGATCCCGACCTCCTTGGTGACCAGGGCGATCGCCTCGTCCACGTCGTCGCTGAGGTGGAACAGCTCCAGGTCGTGCGGCGACGCCTTGCCCTGGGCGACCAGGGTCTCGCGCAGCCAGGAGACCAGCCCGCCCCAGTACTCCGAGCCGAACAGCACGATCGGGAAGCGGGTGACCTTACGGGTCTGGACGAGGGTCAGCGCCTCGAAGAGCTCGTCGAGGGTGCCCAGTCCACCGGGGAGCACGACGAACCCGCGGGCGTACTTCACGAAGCAGGTCTTCCGGACGAAGAAGTAGCGGAAGTCGACGCCGAGGTTCACATACCGGTTCATGCCCTGCTCGAAGGGGAGCTCGATGCCGAGCCCGACGGAGGTGCCGCCGGCCTCGAAGGCGCCCTTGTTGGCAGCCTCCATGGCTCCCGGGCCACCGCCGGTGATCACCGAGAAGCCGGCCGCCACGAGCGCGGCGCCGATCCGCACCCCGGCCTCGTACTCGGCCGTGCCGCGCGGCGTACGGGCCGAGCCGAAGACGCTCACCGCCGGGCCCAGCTCGGCCAGCGCGCCGAAGCCCTCGACGAACTCCGACTGGATCCGCATCACGCGCCAGGGGTCGGTGTGCACCCACTCGGAAGGACCTTCGGAGTCCAGCAGCCGCTGGTCCGTCGTCGTGCCGGTCTGCACCTGGTCGTGCCGGCGCAGTACGGGGCCCAGCCGCTGCTCCTCGGGGACGGGCGCTCCCTCGGGGTTGGCCATGACGTGCTCCCTCCGCTGACAGATCGTTTGCCACTTCAGCGTAGATCGGCCGGTGTGACACGGAGGGGAATTCGGCTGGTATGCGGGCGGACGGCAACGGGGCCGTCCGGTCCCGGACGACCCCGTTGATCAGTCGCTGACCTGCCGCGTCCGTCAGGCCGCCGGGCCGTCGGTCAGCCAGGCGCGCAGCCGCTCCTCGCAGTGCAGGATGTGGTCGACCTCGACCCGCTCGTCCTTCTTGTGGGCCAGCAGCGGGTTGCCGGGCCCGTAGTTGACGGCCGGGACGCCGAGGGCGCTGAAGCGGGAGACGTCGGTCCAGCCGAACTTGGGCCGCGCGGCGCCGCCGACCGCGGTCATGAACGCCTCGGCCGCCGGGTGCGACAGCCCGGGCAGCGCCCCCGGGGAGTGGTCGTCGACGATGAACTCGTCCACGGGGCAGTCGGCGAAGACCTCGCGGACGTGGGCCTCCGCCTCCTCGGGGCTGCGGTCGGGCGCGTAGCGGTAGTTGACGGTGACGGTGCACTCGTCCGGGATGACGTTGGTGGCCACCGCGCCCTGGATGCCGACCGCGTTGAGGCCCTCCCGGTATTCCAGGCCGTCGATGACCGGGCGGCGCGGCTCGTAGGCGGCCAGCTTCGCCAGGATCGGGGCGGCGGCGTGCACCGCATTGGCGCCCATCCAGGCGCGCGCGGAGTGGGCGCGCTCCCCCCGGGTGCGCAGCAGCACCCGCAGGGTGCCCTGGCAGCCGCCCTCCACCTCGCCGTCGGTGGGCTCCAGGAGGACGGCGAAGTCGCCGGCCAGCCAGTCGGGATGGGCCTTGGCGACCTTGCCCAGGCCGTTGAGGTGCGCGGCGACCTCCTCGTTGTCGTAGAAGACGAAGGTGAGGTCCCGATTGGGCGCGGGGACGGTGGCGGCCACCCGGAGCTGGACGGCGACCCCGGACTTCATGTCGGAGGTGCCGCAGCCCCACAGGACGCCCTGGTCGTCCAGACGGGAGGGGACGTTGTCGGCGATCGGCACGGTGTCGAGGTGCCCGGCGAGCACCACCCGCTCCGCCCGGCCGAGCTGGGTGCGGGCGACGACGTTGTTGCCGTACCGGTCGACGGTCAGGTGCGGCAGGGCGCGCAGGGCGTCTTCCACGGCGTCGGCGAGGTCCTTCTCGGTGCCGCTCACGGACGGGAAGTCGACGAGCCGGGCGGTCAACGCGGCGGCGTCCAACGACAGGTCAAGGCCGGTGTGAGTAGAGCGCTCCATGGGGCCGACCCTATCGGCAGCCCTCCGGTACGTTGTGCTGCGTGTCCGCCCAGCCCGTTTCCCCCGCCCGTCGCACCCGTCTGTGGCGCACCGCCGCGGCCTTTGTCGTCCTCCTCGGGGTGGTCGCGTATCTCCTGGTGCAGTACCTCACCAGTGGCCCCGGGGCGCCGCACTGCACGGTGCGCGTCCAGGGTGGTGGGGACCCCTACGAGCTCACGCCCGAGCAGGCCGCGAACGCCGCGACGATCTCCGCTGTGGCGGCCTCGCGCGGGCTGCCGGAGCGGGCGGTGACGATCGCGCTGGCGACCGCGATGCAGGAGTCCGGGCTGCGCAACATCAATTTCGGCGACCGGGATTCGGTGGGGCTTTTCCAGCAGCGGCCGTCCCAGGACTGGGGCACCGTGAAACAGATCATGGACCCGGTCTATGCGTCCGGGGAGTTCTACCGTCATTTGGCGAAGGTGCCGGGCTATTCCCGGCTGCCGCTGACCGTCGCCGCGCAGAAGGTGCAGCGCAGCGGCTATCCGCAGGCGTACGCCAAGCACGAGGCGAATGCCACGCTGCTCACCGGGGCGCTGACCGGTCGCAGCGAGGACGCGCTGAGCTGCACGGTGAGCCACCCCGTGGACAGCCCGGGGCCGGACGGCGCGGCGAAGGTCCGGGAGAAGCTGGTGCGGGAGTTCGGGCCCGAGGTGCTGCCGCGGGCGGTGGGCGCCGGCGGGCGGTCCGCGACGTCGGGGCGGAGCGTGACGGTGCCGGTGCAGCCGGACGGGTTCCGCACGGCGGCCGAGGGCGATACCACGCAGCGCGGCTGGCAGTTGGCGAACTGGGCGCTGGCGCACGCCACCGACCTGCACATCGAGCGGATCTCCTACGCCGGGCGGACGTGGACGGCGGCCGACTCGGGCAAGGGCTGGCAGGGCCCGGCGACGCCCGTCGGTGCGGCGGAGTCGGTGCGGATCACCACCGCGCGGTAGGGGTGTTGGGCCACACCGCGCGGGCCGGGCCGGCAATCCGCTTTCCCTGCACGGAATTTCACCTGACCGCGGCCGTATCCCCGGCCAATTCCCGTGCGTTTTACGGTCCGTGACGTTTCCGCACGGCATCGGCACGCGTGCATATTGCCGCTCTTTAACGAGGGCGGATTATGTGACACGTTGCCAATTCTTTACCGGGGTTCACCGCAACCTTCGGGCACCTGACGCGGTAATCAGGGCGTCCGTCCGCCCGGCGGACATGGCACATCTGTCAGAAGTACGAGTCCTTCTCCGTAAAAGGAGCACCATGTCCCTCCCCGTTACGCGTCGGATCGCCCGAGCCGCCCTGCTGGTCGCAGCGGGCGCCGCTCCCGTGGTCACTGCGGCCGGATCCGCGAACGCCGTGGACCTGCCGCCCAAGGGCAACGAGCTGGGCGGACTGAGCACGCTGGACTCCGCGAACACCAGCAAGACCCTGGACAACACCGCCCGGACCGGCGTCGCCGTGGTCAACGAGGCGGGCAACCAGGCCGCGCGCACCCTCGCGCCGGCGCTGGTGAAGACCCTGGGCCCGGTCGTCGAACAGGCCGCCCCGCTCACCCAGGACGCCGCCCACAAGGCGGCGGACACGGCCCGCCCGGTCCTGAAGAACGGGATCTCGACCGACGCGATCGCCGCCGAGGCGGCCAAGGGCCTGCTCAAGCCGGCCGCCGGCCTGCTCGGCGGGCTGCCGCTCGGCGGCCGGTGAGCAATCGTTCCACCACACGCCGCGCGACGACGCGGGGGCCCGGGGAGAACGCCTCCCCGGGCCCCCGCGCGTTCAGCGCGTCACCGGCTCAACTCCCGGACAGCCGGCGCACCGCGGCCGCCACCCGCTCGTCGGTGGCGGTGAAGGCGATCCGGACGAAGCGCTCGCCCGCGGCGCCGTAGAACTCGCCGGGGGCGACCAGGATGCCGCGCTTGGCGAGGTCGCCGACGGTGTCCCAGCAGGGCTCGTCGCGGGTCGCCCAGAGGTAGAGCGACGCCTCGCTGTGCTCGATGCGGAAACCCGCGGCCTCGAAGGCGGTGCGCAGCGCGGCCCGGCGGCGGGCGTAGCGCTCGCGCTGCTCGGCGACGTGGGCGGTGTCGCCGAGCGCCGCGACAGTGGCGGCCTGGACCGGCGCGGCCATCATCATGCCGCTGTGCTTGCGGATCTGGAGCAGGTCGCCGAGGACCGCGGAGTCGCCGAGCAGGAACGCCGAGCGGTAGCCGGCGAGGTTGGAGCGCTTGGAGAGCGAGTGGACGGCGACGAGGCCCTCGTAGGAGCCGCCGCAGACGTCCGGGTGCAGGACGGAGACCGGCTCGGCGTCCCAGCCCAGTTCGAGGTAGCACTCGTCGCTGACGACCAGCACGCCGTGCTCGCGGGCCCAGGCGACGGCGCGGCGCAGCTCGTCGACGGTGAGCACCCGACCGGTGGGGTTGGACGGGGAGTTGAGCCAGAGCAGCTTCAGGCCGGCCGGGTCGAGCGCCGTCCCCGCGGCGGAAGCCGCAAATGTCTCAGCGTCGTAGGTGACCGGCTCGGCGCCGGCCAGGCGGGCGCCGACCTCGTAGGTGGGGTAGGCCAGCCGCGGGTAGGCCACCTTGTCGCCCGGGCCGAGGCCCAGTTGGGTCGGCAGCCAGGCGACGAGTTCCTTGGAGCCGACGACCGGGAGCACGTTGGGGTGGGCGAGGTCGGGGGCGCCGAGGCGGTCGGCGGCCCAGCCGGTGAGCGCGTCCCGGAGCGCGGGGGTGCCCCACACCGTCGGGTAACCGGGGCTGTTGGCGGCGTCGGTGAGCGCCTGCTGGACCAGCGCGGGCACCGGGTCGACCGGGGTGCCGACGGAGAGGTCGACGATGCCGTCGGCGTGCCCGGCGGCGGTCGCCTTGTAGGGCTCCAGGCGGTCCCAGGGGAAGACGGGAAGACGCTGGCGAAGCGACTGGCGGGGGGAGACTGCGCCCACGGTGCTCTCTTTCTCGTACGGGCCCGCTCGCGGGGTGGCGCCGGGGAACGCCGGGACGCGAAAACGCCTCGGTCCCGTACGGCGTGGCCGTACGGGACCGGGCGGCGCCGTGCGGCCTTCCCCAGCTCACGCCGGGGCTGCCCCCGGCTGCCTCGGAGGTGCGGGAGAGCGGGCCGGCTCCCCTCCGCCCCTCCGGGCGGTGTGGATCAGTGGTCCTGGTTCTGCGGCGGCAGCGCGGCGATGAACGGGTGGTCGCGCTCGATCAGGCCGAGCTTGCTGGCACCACCCGGGGAGCCGAGCTCGTCGAAGAACTCCACGTTCGCCTTGTAGTAGTCCTTCCACTCCTCCGGGGTGTCGTCCTCGTAGAAGATCGCCTCGACCGGGCAGACCGGCTCACAGGCACCACAGTCGACGCATTCGTCCGGGTGGATGTACAAGGACCGAGAGCCCTCGTAGATGCAGTCGACGGGGCACTCCTCGATGCATGCCTTGTCCTTGACGTCGACACAAGGCTGCGCGATGACGTAGGTCACGCTGTCGTTCCTCCTCGGTAGGGCCGGCGGACCGATCGGCGGTACCGCCGCTGGGCGCGCGGGAGCGCGGCGTCGTCGATGCCCGCCACCTAGTATCTCCGTTCCCGGGCACGAGACGAACAAGAGGGGCGGTTAGAGAGCGATGGAATTCCTTGCCGGCGGTCGCGCTGCAGTCCGCATCACCCATGCTGACGTGGGCAAAAGGGTATCCGTCCGGCGTCTGACCGGGGCCGGCGCGGGGGCTGGGGCGTTCACGGACGCGGTCGGCGTTCTCACATCATGGGACGACGGTGTGCTGAGCATCACACGACGCAGCGGCGAGTGTGTGCGGATCGACGAGTCTTCGCTGGTGGCGGGCAAGGTAGTGCCCGCGGCGCCGGCCCGGAGGAGGGGTCCGGCGGCCTCGGTGCGCGAGCTCCAGGAGGTCGCGGCCCGTGGCTGGCCGGCCATTGAGACAGAGCTTCTCGGGGAGTGGACGCTGCGCGCTTCCGGAGGCTTCACCCGGCGCGCCAATTCCGTCCTGCCGCTCGGTGACCCCGGTGTCCCGTTGGACGAGGCGCTGGCCCGGGTCACCCGGTGGTATGCCGAGCGCGGGCTGCCCGCCCTGTTCACCGTCGCCACCCAACGGGCCGACGCCGAGGAGCGCCTGGCCGGCGAACTCGCCGCCCGTGGCTGGCGCGACGAGGCGCACACCTCGGTGCGGACCGCGGCCCTGGCGCCGCTGGCGGACACCGGCGCGGACACCTCCCGGGTGCTGCTCTCCCGGCAGCCGGACGCCGACTGGCTGGGCCTGTACAACCGGACCGGGACGCCCACCGCGGACGCGCTGGCGGTGCTGGCCGGCGGCCCGTCGGTGTGGTTCGCGCGGGCGCCGGCGCCGGACGGGGGCACCGAGGCGATCGGTCGGCTGGTCGTCGACGGGCGCTGGGCGGGCTTCGCGGCGGTGGAGACCGCTCCCGCGCGGCGGCGCCGGGGGCTGGCGAAACTGGTGATGGCGGCGCTCGCCGAGCGGGCCCTGGCCGAGGGCGCCTCCGCGGCGTACCTCCAGGTCGAGGCGGACAACGCGGGCGCGCTGGCGCTGTACGACGGGCTCGGGTTCACCGAGCACCACGGCTATCACTACCGGCGCGGCCCGGCCGACGGCGCGACCGGGGCCTGAGGAGGTATCCGTCCGGTATGGGTGAGCGAGCGGAGTGCGGCGGGGAGCCGGAGCGGGATGCGGCGCGCGAGATGCGGCGGCGGCAGTTCGCGGCCGCGGCCCGCGAGGAGCGGCCCGACCTCGCCCTGCTGTGCCTGCTGATCAGCGCCGAGGCCGACCCGTCCCTGGACGAGGCCGGCATCGACGCGGCGCAGATCGAACTCGACCGGCTGGCCGGCGCGCTGCCCTACGCCCCGGCCGGCGGCCCCGGCGCCTGGGCCCGCAACCTCGCCGAACTGCTGGGCACCCGGCACGGGTTCCGGGGCTCGTCCAGCGACTACCGGCGGCTCGCTTCGTCGCTGCTGCACGAGGTGGTGCGGCGGCGGCACGGCCTGCCGATCCTGCTGTCGGTGGTCTGGATGGAGGTCGCCCGGCGGGCCGGGGCGCCGGTCTACGGGGTGGCGCTGCCGGGCCACTTCATCGTCGGGCTCGGGGATCCGGCCGGGCGGCACGTGCTGGCCGACCCGTTCGAGGGCGGGCGGCTGCTCACCGACCAGGACGCGGCGATGCTCGTCGCGGGGGCGACCGGCGAGGCGCTGACGCCGGGGATGCTCGCGCCGGCCGGCCCGTTGGAGATCGTCCAGCGGATCCTCAACAACATCCGGGCCTGGGCGCAGGCCCGCCCGGAGCACAGCGCGGTCCATCTGTGGGCGCTGGACCTGTTGTTGCTGCTGCCGAGCCATCCGGCGCGGCTGCGCCACGAGCGCGCCCGGCTCCTGGTGCAGCGGGGCGAATTCCTGGCCGGGGCGGCCGAGTTGGAGGAGTACGCGCAGGTGCTGGAGCCGGTCCAGCCGGCGGCCGCGATCACGCTGCGGCAGGAAGCGGCGGCGGCCCGGGCCCGGCTCAACTGACGGGCCGGCGGCGCGCGGTCAGGCCGTCGCGGACCGGGCCGGCGCCGCCGGGGCCTCGTCCGCGGGGACGCGGCGGACGATCAACAGCGTGGCGTCGTCCTTCAGGTCGCCGCCGGTGAAGTGCTCCAGGTCGGCGCGGAGCGTGCGGGCCAGGTCGGCGGGCTCCAGTTCCACCCAGGCGGCGATCCGCTCGGCCAACGGGTAGAAGTGGCCGTCGCCGCTGCGGGCCTCGGTGACACCGTCCGTGCACAACACCGCCCAGTCGCGCGGCTGCGGGCTGATCAGGGCGCTCCGGCGGGACTCGCGGCTCAGCCCGGCCAGCCCCAACGGGAGCCCGCCCTCGCCGTCGAAGCGCTCGTGGACGCGGCCGTTTCGCACCAGGTAGTACGGGATGTGGCCGCAGGACAGGACGCGGGCCCGGCCGGGGGCGCGGAGCTCCAACAGCAGCGCGGTGACGAAGCGCTCGTCGGTGCCCTCCTGCGCGGAGCGGGCGTTGTAGCGGGTCAGCGCCTGCTCCATCCGGCCCGCCACGCCCTCCAGCGACTCCTGGTACTGGGCCGCCTCGCGGAACGACGCCAGCACCTCCAGGCCCGCGCCGATCGCCGGCATGCCCTTGCCCTGGACGTCGCCGATCAGCAGCCGCATCCCGTGCGGGGTGTCGACGGCGTCGTAGATGTCGCCGCCGACCCGGGCGCCCTCCTGGGCCGAGACATAGAAGCCGTACGCCTCCAGGGCGCCGGCGCGCAGCGGCAGTTCGCGCAGCATCGCCCGCTGCACGGTGTCGGCGACCAGGCTGGTGCGGGCGTGCAACGCCTCGCGCTCCAGCCGGGTGCGGCACAGCACCAGCGAGAAGACGCCCACCAGGAACGCCCCGAAGACGCCGACGACGCGGCTGGCCGGGGCCCAGTCGGGCACCGTCAACAGATCGACGTAGGTGAGGCAGACGACGTAGACGACCGCCACCAGCAGCGTCCGGTGGTAGGAGCAGCGCAGCGCGGCGATCAACGGGGCGATGCCCATGAACGCGGAGATGTGCAGCTCCGGGCCGGTCGTGGCGTCGACCGTCGCGACGACCACGATGGCGAGGATCAGCAGCACGGGGGCGAGAACGCCGTCCTCGGCGGGGCGGTGGGCTGGCATGACACTTCAAGCCTGCGGGACGTTCCGCGCGCCCGCACAGGGGCGAAGGTCCGCCGGAACGCCCGACGGAGGTCCCGGGCGCGGCCGGCGGCGCGGGGGCGGGCGTGGGCCGTTGGAAACGCCCTGGGACCTGTCTAATGGGGCAGGGGCTGACTGGCGCTGGGGCGTCTGGTGCGGTGCATCGCAAGGCCGGAGCGGCCTGACAGCGAAGCTATGGGGACGCTTCGGCAACGCCACGAGGTGCCGTGCCAGACGCCCCGGCCCCGGTCAGCCCCTGCCCCATCGGACCGGCCCTAGAGCCAGCCCTTGTCGCGGGCGGTGCGGACGGCCTCGGCGCGGTTGCGGGCGCCGGTCTTCTGGATGGCGAGCGAGAGGTAGTTGCGGACCGTGCCCTGGGAGAGGTGGAGGGCGGTGGCGATCTCGGCGTTGGTGGCACCGTCGGCGGCGGACCGGAGGACATCGCGCTCGCGCTCGGTCAGCGGGCTGGCGCCGTCGGCCAGCGCGGCCGCCGCCAGCGCCGGGTCGATGACCCGCTCGCCGTGCCGCACCCGGCGCACCGCGTCCGCGAGCTGGGCCGCCGGGGCGTCCTTGACCAGGAAGGCGTCCGCGCCGGCCTCCATGGCGCGGCGCAGATAGCCGGGGCGGCCGAAGGTGGTGAGGATGACGACCTTCACGCCGGGCAGCTCGTCGCGCAGCCGGGCCGCGGCGTCCAGCCCGGTCATCCCCGGCATCTCGATGTCCAGCAGCGCGACGTCGATCGCGTGCGCCCTGGCCTGGGCGAGGACCTCGTCACCGCGGGACGCCTGGGCGACGACCTCCAGGTCGTCCTCCAGGGACAGCAGCGCCGCCAGCGCCTCTCGGACCATCGACTGGTCCTCGGCCAGGAGGAGTCGGATCATGCGGGCCAGCTTACGGCCCGGCGCGGGCACGGCGGCCGGGAGTCCGTACGCGGGGCAGCGGGCGCCCCTTAGGCGGGGCCGTTCACCGGCTCCGGGGAGCTGTCCGGCGTGGATATCGGCCCGTCCGGGGACGGGGCCGGGGCGCGCAGCGGGACGAAGGCCCGCAGGACGAAGCCGCCGGAGCCGGGGGCCTGGCCGGTCTCCAGATGGCCGTCAGTGAGCGCCAGCCGCTCGCGCAGGCCGGCGAGGCCGTTGCCGTCGTGCTGGGCGCGGGACGGGCCGTCCCCGTCGTCGGCCACGGTCAGGCAGACGTAGCGGCGCTCGTCCACCTCCCACTCCTCGGTGAGCAGCAGCTCGCAGCGGCGGGCGCCGCTGTGCCGGACGACGTTGGTGACCGCCTCGCGCAGCGCCCAGGCCAGGGCGCCCTCGGTGTCGTCGGTCAGCCCGCGGTGCTCCTCCTCCAGCGACGGGTCGACGGTGAGCGCGATCTGGGCCGTGCGCAGCGCGGCGCGAGCGCCGGCCAGCTCCACCGCCAGGCGGGGGCGGCGGTAGCCGGTGACCGCCTCGCGGACGTCGACCAGGGCCTGGCGGCTGACCCGCTCGATGTCGGCGACCTGCTTGGCGGCGTCGTCGGGGCGGCCGGGCAGCATCCGCCCGGCCAGCTCGCTCTTGAGCGTTATCAACGAGAGCGAGTGCCCGAGCAGGTCGTGCAGATCGCGGGCGAGCCGCAGGCGCTCCTCGTTGGCGGCGAGGCGGGCGACCTCCTCCCGGGCGGCCCGCAGTTCCTGGGTCGTACGGACCAGGTTCTGCACGCCGACCATCACGAAGCCGCTGCCGAGGGCGGGCAACGCGTAGGCGAAGAGGTAGTAGTTGCGTATCTCCGGATAGCGGATGCCGACGGCGATCAGCACCGCGGTGATGAGCGGGATGACCCAGCGGGAGCGCTGCCAGGGCAGCACCACCGCGGAGGCCACGCTGGTGAAGATGAACAGCACCAGCCAGGAGTAGCCCAGCGTCCAGGTCAGGAGGACGGAGAGCAGCACCATCACGACCAGCGGGGTGTGCCGCAGGGCGAGCGGCGGCTTCCGCAACAGATGGCGGAAGACCAGGAGGACGTAGGCGAGGACGAAGAGCGTGAGGCCGACGACGCCCCATATCCGCTGGCCGGTGCTGAAGCCGCGGTTGCCCAGCTCGGCCACCGGGCCGGCGAGGTAGAGCAGCCAGATGGCGATCCACATCGACTTGCCGATGGCCTGGCGGCGGCTGCGTGGCCGCTGCCCGATCAGCACCGGGTTGCGGTCGTCCACCACGCTCCTCGTCTTCACCGGTCTCATGCCTTTCGAGTGTCCTTGCGGTACAGCCAAGCCGCACCGCCCACGAAGAGGATGAGGTAGCCCAGCAGGATGGCCACGTCCTTGGCGTGCGGGGCACCGCCTGCCTCGACGGCGGTGCCCAGCGCCGCGTAGGCGTGCGTCGGGAGCCATTCGGAGATGTTCTGCACCCACTGTGGCAGCAGCGTCATCGGCATCCACAATCCGCCGAGGAAGGCCAGCGCGAAGAAGCAGAGCATGGAGATCGGGCGGACCGCGTCGCCGGTGGCCACGTAGCCGATGGCGACGCCCAGGGCGGCGAAGACGAAGCTGCCGAGCCAGGTGCCGACGGCGATGGCGAGCCACTGCCAGGCTTCGAGCCGGACGTCCTTGACGACCGCGCCGGCGAGCAGGACCAGCAGGATCGAGGGCAGGCTGACCGTCGCCGCGGCGGCTATCTTCGCGGCGACATAGCCCCGGCCGGGCAGCGCGGTCAGCCGGAGCTGACGCACCCAGCCCTGCTCGCGCTCCTTGGCTATCCGCTCGCTGTTGCCGAGCAGGACGGCCGTCATGGCACCGAACGCGGCCATCGAGACCATGTAGTAGAGGCCCATGGTGAGGCCGGTGCCGGTGAGCGGCTTGTCGTCGGCACCGCCGGCGATGAGGGCGTAGAGCGCCGGCGGGTAGATCACCGAGAAGAACATGAACTTCTTGTTCCGCAGCGCGCGGAGGATCTCCAGCTTGATCAGAGTGGTCATCGGGCCGCCTCCTCGGCGGTGGTGATGGCGATGAACGCCTGCTCCAGGCCAAGGCCGGAGACTTCGAGGTTGCGCGGGTAGAGACCGAGGCCGTAGAGGGCGTGCACGGTGGCGTCGGCGTCCTGTGACTGGATGCGGACGGTGCGCGCGGCGCCCGCGGCGGAGCCGCTGTGGGACACGGTCAGGGACGTCAGGTGCGGCAGGACCTCCAGCGCGCTGCGGTCGGGCAGCTCGTCCAGGTCGAAGGTGATCCGGCGGGCGCCGGCCCGGGCCTTGATCTCGGCGGAGGTGCCGTCCGCCAGCACCCGGCCGCGGTGCAGCACGATCACGCGGTCGGCTATCTCGTCGGCCTCTTCGAGGTAGTGCGTGGCGAAGAGGACGGTGCGGCCGTCGTCGGCCTGGCGGCGCATGGCGCCCCAGAAGGTCTGCCGGGAGGAGACGTCCATGCCGGTGGTGGGCTCGTCGAGCACGATCAGGTCGTTGGCGCCGGCGGTGGCGAGGGCGAAGCGCACCCGCTGCTCCTGGCCACCGGAGAGCTTGCCGACGAGCCGGTCCGCGATGTCGGTGATGCCGGCGGTGGCCATGATCTGGTCCACGGAATAGCCGCGCGGATGCAGATCGCGGGCGAGCCGGACCAGCTCGCGGACCTTGACGCCCTCCATCAGGCCGCCGCTCTGCAGCATCGCGCCGACCCTGCCCTCCTGTATGGCGCGCTGCGGGGTGGTGCCGAAGAGGGAGACCTCGCCGGTGTCCGGGGTGCGCAGGCCGAGGAGGAGGTCGAGGGTGGAGGACTTGCCCGCGCCGTTGGGGCCGAGGAGGGCGACGGTCTCGCCGGGGTGCAGCTCCAGGTGGAGGTCGGCCACCGCGCGCACCGCGCCGTAACTCTTACTGACCCCCTGGAAGCTGACCACCGGGGCCCGTCCCGCGTCCTGCGCGGCGGTGAGTGTGGTGGTCGCTGTCGTCGTCATGGCATCGAGTTTCCTCGACCGACGGTGTCGTCCGGCAGTGTCAGGTGTCCGCAAAGCGGCATGACAGATGTCATGGGTGAGGCCCCCTAGGGGAATCCCGGAGGACTCTCCCCAGCGGACCTCTGACCTGCGGTAATGCCTCCCCCTCTGGGCGCTCGCGGCTCCTCCTAGTTCGCAGCCTCATGCGTGCCGAGCCGACCGTGGCCTTCGAAACGCGCTCCCCGAACGGCTCCGCGAACTGCCTTATGACGCGAAGATGTCGGCTGCCCACCGCGTTCCGCGAACTCTCCCGGAATCCATCAGAAGGGCGGAGAATAAAGCTGACGCTGAGCGTCTTGATACGGGACGAACAAGGTCACCGGAACCAACTACCGATACCCAAGAACGACCCTCGACCGAAACGAGGGATATCACCATGCGCTCAACGAAAGCCACCGTGCGAAGAGTTGCCGTTGCCGTGTGCGCAGCCCCCATACTCGCCATGACAACCGCCGGCGCCGTCAGCGCGGCAGGAATCCCCACCTCGACACCGCACGCATTCGCGTCATCCTCCGCCTACCTGGCGCCCCACTGCTCGGCCCCGCCGTGCCCCCCGGGCACCGACTCCGGTGGAAACGGCTCCGGCGGCAATGGCTCCGGCGGAAACGGCAGCAGCCACCACGGCGGCATGTGGAATGGGTGTCACAGCAACGCGTGCATCAACTCGTTCGGCAAAGACAGCGACGAGAACGAGCACGGCCGGGAGCACCACCGCCACCACCACGGCGAAGAATACGACTACCCAACACAGCAACTACAGCGCCACGTTCGGTAAAGAGGACGGGCGTTCACGCCTCACAGAAGACACCGTCGAGGAATTTGCGGCAGGAACCAGTCCGCAACTCCCCTGGAATTAGGGGACTAACTCCCGCTCTCACGTCGACACTTGGCGGAACAAAGGAAGCAGGCAGCCCAAGGCGCTGAGGAAGACCGGGAGAAGGCCGAGAGAAGGCCGAGAGAAGGCCGAGAAGACGGCACGGAAGGCCCAGAAGCTCGCCGAGCGGGCTGGCCGCCCTGGAGACCGGCAAAAGACCGGCGAACTCGCCGCTGCGACCTGATGTGCTCTCAAGGGTTCCGCAACGTCAGAGGCCCTTCCGCCCACTGGACGAAAGGGCCTCTGACCTGCTGGTGTCGAGGATACGGCGGTCGGGAAGCGGAAATCCCGGCCGTCAGCTGCCGTTGGTCGCGATGGTCTGGACGCGCTCGGCCGGGGTGGTGCCCTGCAGCGCCTTGCCCACCGCGCTGGCCACCTCCTCGACGCTGACCGGGTGCTTGCTGCCGTCGCCCTTGGTCACCATGACGCCGTCGAAGGTGGTCCCGTAGAGCTCCTTGAGGGCCGGCCGGTCGTAGTAGGGCACCAGCTCGCCGCTCACGATCTTGAACGAGAAGAACTTCGGGATGGACTTCTGCGGGCTGAAGGAGACCGCGTGCCGGGGGTCCGTCCGCACCGTGATCAGCCCGGACATCGCCGGCTCGGCGTACTGCTTGAGCGCCTTGTCCACCGCGGCCTTGCTGACCTTGGGCTGCTGGGTGGTGGCGGCGAGCACCACGGGAGCGTCGCTGCCGGTGCTGACGCGGTTGAGATAGGCGTCGGTGATCTTGCTCTCGGAGGCCGCGGCGTCGATCGCCTTGTGGGGCGCGCCGTAGTGCGGCACCGCCTTGCCGTTCTCGAATGTGATCCCGCCGTCGGCGGTGGCGTCCGCCGGGCCGGTCACGCTCTGGAGCGCGACCCCCAGCTTCTCCTTGTCGGCGATCACCGCCGGCTGGGCGGTGCGCTTGACGCCGAAGAGCGAGCCGATGACGGAGACCGGGTTGTAGTCCCGGCCGGCCGCGTTGCGGACCGTCGCCTGGAGGTCGATGTCCAGGCCGGCCCGGGCGGGCAGCAGGCTCTCGGACTTGCCGTCGACGGTGATCTTCAGCGGTGCGGTGCGGCGGTCCTTGAGGGCGGTCTCCAGCTTCTTGACCGCGTCGTCCTTGGAGCTGCCGCCGATGTCCACGCCGAGCGCGGTGGTGTTGTTCGGCACGTCGGCGTGGTCGAGCAGCAGTCCGGCACCGTAGGCGACGCCGGCCAGGACGACCACGGCGACGCCGAGGAGCACCAGCTTGTTGCGGCCCTTCTTGGGCGGGTTGATCGGCTCGGGGATCTTGGGGCGGGGCTTGGCGGCCGCGCCCTCCTCGCCCTTGCCGGGGGCCGCGGCGAACGGGGTGGCGGTCTTCGGACCGTCCTTCCCGGGAACCTTGGGGATCCCGCCGACCAGGGTGTCGCCGGACACCTGGCCAACGGGGCCGCCGCTGCGCGGGCCGCCCTTGGGGCCAGGCCCGGCGCCCTTGTTCTGACGGGGAGCGCCCAGGCCGCCCGCGATGCCGCCGCTGACGCCGGGGCCGGCACCGGCCGGGGGCTGCGGGGTGAGCTCGGCGGTGTCGTCGCTCAGTCGGCCGGCGGCGCTCTTCCCGGCGCTGGGGTCGCTGAACCCGGGCGGGAGGTCGAGCGCGGAGTCGCCGCGCGCCGGGCCGGCCGTCGCGCCGCTGGGGCCCTGCGGGCCGTCGAACGGGCTGCGGTCGGCGGCGGGCCGCGCCGGGGCGTCGAACGGCGAGCCGCCGCGCGGGCTGCCGTCGAAGGGCGACGCCTCGGCGCGCGGACCACCGTCGAACGGGGAGGGGCCGGCCAACGGGTCGCCACCGGGCGCGTCGCCACCGAAGGGGTCGCCCCCCAGGGGATCGCCGCCCGTCGGGCCCTTGCCCAACGGGTCGTTGTCCAGCGGCTTCTTGCCCAACGGGCCACTGCCCAGCGGGTCGTTGCCCAGGGGGTCCTTGCCCAACGGAGCGCCGCCCAGGGGGTCGCCGCCCAGCGGGTCGTTCTCGTAGGGCGCGGCGGTGTGGCCGCGGCCGCCGTCGAAGGGCGTGCCGCCGCCCTGCGGTGCGGGCCCGGAGGCCGCCGCCGGGGCGTCCGAGAAGTACGGCAGGTCCGGGCGCTGCTGGGTGGCCGGGCCGCCCGCCGCCGCTGCCGGCGTCCCCGGCACCTGGTGGGTGCCCGTGGTGGACGACTGCCCACCGGCCGGCCCCTGGGGCTTGCGCGGCGCGAACCAGTCGCTGGTCGTCTTCTCCTTCGGGGCGGCGGGTGCCTCGTCCGCCGCCTCCGGTCGCGGCGTCTGCGCCGTCCGCTCGGCGGCCCGCTCGCCACCGAAGGCCGGGCGGGACGTCCCCTGGGACCCGGAGCCGCCGGCGGAACCGCCGGATGCAGCCGATGCGTTCATGCCGGACTCCTCACCGACGGGCTTGCGCACGACGACCGGCGGGATGGGGCGGGACCCCGGGATATTGATCTTGATCCGCGTCGTCAGCGTGGTCTCGGTCTTGGGCTCCTCCGGCCGGTCCGCGGATCCGGACGCCGACGCCTCGCCGGCTTCTCCCCTGGGCGAGCCGTAGGGCGGTGTCCCCGACGGGTACACGGCTCCGCCACGACCCCGAGGGCCGGAGGACGAACTGTCAGATTCACGACTCAAAGCAGGTTCTCCCGGTTGGCTCCGCCGCTCGTCAGACATGATCCCCCGACCTGAAGGCCGGGCGGGGAGCCTCCAACGTCAGCTGGAGGGGCGCCCCCAGGGCGGCGCGGCGGCGCGCACCACCATACTGTCCGCCGCCGTCCGGCACTCCGAGTGCGCGGCAAGGCCGCCGCATCGGCCGTGCCGCCGGCATGGGGGCCGGTCGCCCGCAACTACGCGGCACACGCCCCGATATGGGCCGCGTCATCCGCCAACTCGGCCACGGGGCGCGGCGGTAGCGCGGAACTGGTGCGCGGTGGCGCAGATCACAGCGATCACGATGCCGCCCAGGAGGAAGGCGTACGAACCGAGCCCCGGCCCGAACAGGAAGTCGCCCTCCGGTCGAACGTCGCTGATCAGCAGGAACACCGTCACCAGCCAGGCAGCGCCGGGCACCAGCACCCCGCCCGCGGTCCCGGTCGCCCTGGAACCCCCGTAGAAGAGGGCACCAATTCCGGCCAGCGCCAGCAGCAACCCGCCCGGGAACCAGGCCGCTTGGACGAGCGTGCCGGCGAGCGCGACCAGGACACCGGCCACCAGCAGCAGGACGTAGGTGCCCACCCGGCCCGGCGTCAACGGCGCGCTCGCGGGGGCCCCGCCCGGCGGCGCCGCGGGGGTGCCGCCGCGCGCCGCGGCGCCGCCACCGGACGCCCGGGTCCGCTGCCCCTTGTTCGCGCCCTTGTCAGGGCCTTTGTCCGCGTCGGCGCCGCCCTTGTGGGGGCCGCGCCGGGCCGCGGTCCCGCCGCCCTTCGACGTCGTCATTCCGCCGCCTCCTCACGTCGGGCGCGCTCGGGCGCCCCCGTCGAACCGGCCGACTCCGCGATCCCCGCGAAGAGATCGTCCTCACGCTCCCCGTCGGCCGCGCCGGACTTCCCGTGCACCAGCCGGTAGTGCTCGGTGCCGAACAGCGGCTGGCCCAGGTTGTTGGAGAGCGCGAAGAACGCCCCGTCGATCACGATCTGCGTCACATGCGCGCGCATCGCCGCGGCCTTCGCCTCCGCGTATCCGTCCGTGCCGGTGAGCGTCGCGGTGACCGCGTCGTCGGGCACCACGCCGGGGATCTCGCCCACCGCCGCGACCCCGGCGAAGCCGTGCTCGGCAGCGGCCACCGCGGCCAGACCGGCCTCGACCTCCGAGCGGGGGTTGCAGTTCCAGTAAATCTTTTCGATCGCATACGCGCCGCCGAGGTCCGGGCGGAAGTCGGCCCGCGCGGCCAGCTCGGCGGCCCGCATCGCAACGCGGTGGGCCTGGATGTGGTCGGGGTGCCCGTATCCGCCATTCGGGTCATAGGTGACCAGGACCTGGGGACGGACCTCCCGGATGACGGCCACCAAGTGGGCCGCGGCCTCGTCCACGGGGGCCTGCCAGAAGCAGTCCGCCCGGTCGTTCTGGGGCGCGCCCATCATCCCGGAGTCCCGGTAGCGGCCGGGGCCGCCGAGGAAGCGGTGGTCGGTGACGGCGAGGGCGGCCATCGCGTCGGCCAGTTCGCGGACGCGGTACGGGCCCAGGGCGTCGTCGCGGTCCGGTGCCAGGTGGGCGAGCCCGGGCGGGATGACCTCGCCCTCCTCGCCACGGGTGCAGGTCACCAACGTGACCCGGGCGCCCTCGGCCGCGTACCTGGCCATGGTGGCGCCGTTGTTGATCGACTCGTCGTCCGGGTGCGCGTGCACCAGGAGGAGGCGGCGACTGGGAGCGTCGCTGCGCCCCGCGGGCGGGTGGGAGGTCATGCGGACAGCCTACGAGCCGGCCGCCGCGCCCCCGGAGGCCGCTCTGCACGACCGCCCCGGGGCCCGCCGGAGCACGGAGCCGGGGCGGGCCGGCGGAGGGGCGGTCAGCGGCTCAGAACTTGATGCCGCCGATCATCCCCGCGACGTTGGTCGTCAGGCTCTTGATCGTCGGGGCTACGGACGAGCTGGCCAGATAGAAGCCGAGCAGCATACAGACGAAGGCATGCAACGCCTTGAGCCCGGACTTCTTGATCAACAAGAAGACGATGATCGCCAGCAGCACCACCGCCGAAATCGAGAGTGCCACGGCGGCCCACCTCCAAGTACGCATGGTCCGGACAGAGTTGACGGTACGTGAGCCAAACGGACAGCACGACGTACCCGGGTATGCCAAGGGCTCTTGTACCCCGCACCCCCTACGCGCATGGGATCATAACTTTCCGTCGTTGCGCATAAGTCGGTGCACCGGAGCACGGTGGGGGCGCACGCCGTTTTCCACAGTCCCACCCGCCGCGGCCACTGCCGCCGTAGGCTCGGCACATGACCGGACAGCTGCCCTTCCCCCGGCACTCGGCGCGTACCCAGCGCTTCACGCTCGGCGCCCCGCGCGCCTTCGCCCTGGCCCCCGACGGCACCCGCGTCGCCTTCCTCCGCTCCGCCACCGGCACCGACCGCAGCCAGCAGCTCTGGGTCGTGGAGCTGGACGGCGGACGGGAGTTCACCGCCGCAAACCCGCACGCCCTGTTGGCCGGCGCGGAGGAGGACCTGCCGCCCGAGGAGCGGGCGCGCCGCGAGCGCAGCCGCGAGGGCTCTGCCGGCATCGTCGGCTACGCGGTCGACACCGCGGTGGAGTTGGCCGCCTTCGCGCTCTCGGGACGACTGTTCGTCTCCGAGCTGCGGGCCGGCACCACCCGCGAACTCCCCGCGGCCGGCCCGGTGGTGGACCCCCGCCCGTCCCCCGACGGCCGCCATGTCGCCTATGTGTCGGGCGGCGCGCTGCGGGTCGTCGCGGCGGACGGCGGCGGGGACGGCGGCGCGGCCGCGGACCGCGCGCTGGCGGAGCCCGAAGGCCCCGATGTCACCTGGGGGCTGGCCGAGTTCATCGCGGCCGAGGAGATGGGCCGCCACCGCGGCTTCTGGTGGTCCCCCGACAGCGACCGGTTGTTGGCCGCCCGGGTCGACGAGTCGCCGGTGGCCCGCTGGTGGATCGCCGACCCCGCGCATCCGGACCGGGCGCCATCCCAGGTGCCGTATCCGGCGGCCGGCACCGCCAACGCCGAGGTCTCCTTGGCCTTCTTCGGGCTGGACGGCGCCCGTACGGACGTCCGTTGGGACACCGCGCGCTATCCGTATCTGGCCCGCGTCCACTGGTCGGCGGCCGGCCCGCCGCTGCTCCTGGTGCAGACCCGGGACCAACGGGCCCAGCGCTATCTGACGGTCGCCCCGGAGACGGGCGAGACCGCCGTGCTGCACGAGGACCAGGACGAGGTGTGGGTCGAGCCGTTCCCCGGAGCACCGGGCTGGACGCCCGACGGCCGGCTGGTGCGGATCGCCGACGAGGGCGGCGCCCGGAAGCTGTTCGTCGGCGACCGGCCGCTGACCGGGGAGCCGCTGCACGTCCGCGCGGTGCTGGACATCGGCGAGGACGATGTCCTGTTCGCCGCCAGCGGGCCGGAGTTGCACGACATCGGCGTCTATCGGGCGTGGTTCCACAGCGGCGGCCAGGAGGGCGGCGCCTCCCCGGCCCTGACGACCTGGGAGCGGGTCGGCGAGCGGCCGTATCCGACGGTGTCCTCGGCGGTGCGCAGCGGGGCGCTGATGGTGCTGACCCAGGCGTCGTTGGAGCGTCCGGGCGCCACCTCGGAGGTGGTCCGGCTGGATCCGGACGGCGCCGAGAAGACGCTGGCCGTCATCGGCTCGCATGCCGAGACGCCCCATCTCGCCGCCCGGCCGCGGCTGGTGCTCGCCGGCGAGCGCCGCATCCCGTGCGCGGTGCTGCTGCCCACCGGCTATACGGAGGGCGACGGCCCGCTGCCGGTGCTGCTCGACCCGTACGGCGGCCCGCACGGCCAGCGGGTGGTCGCCGCGCACAACGCCCATCTGACCTCCCAGTGGTTCGCCGACCAGGGCTTCGCGGTGATCGTGGCGGACGGCCGGGGCACCCCGGGCCGCTCCCCCGCCTGGGAGAAGGCGATCTCCCGGGAGCTGGCGTCGGTGACCCTGGAGGACCAGGTCCACGCGCTGACCGCGCTGGCCGACTCCTTCCCCCTGGACCTGACGCGGGTGGCGATCCGCGGCTGGTCCTTCGGCGGCTATCTGGCGGGCCTGGCCGCGCTGCGCCGGCCGGACGTCTTCCACGCCGCGGTGGTGGGGGCGCCGGTCACCGACCTGCGGCTCTACGACACCCACTACCAGGAGCGGTATCTGGGCCACCCCGACGAGGAGCCGGCGGTGTACGCGCGCAACTCCCTGGTGACGGACGAGGGGTTGTCGGGCGCGGCGCAGCCACACCGCCCGATGCTGATCGTGCACGGCCTGGCGGACGACAACGTGGTGGTGGCGCACTCCCTGCGGCTCTCCTCGGCGCTGCTGGCCGCCGGCCGGCCGCACGAGGTGCTGCCGCTGACGGGGGTGACGCACATGGCCTCCCAGGAACAGGTGGCGGAGAATCTGCTGCTGTTCCAAGTGGACTTCCTCAGACGGGCGTTGGGGATCCGCTGCGCTTGACCTGCTTCCCACGTTGTTGGCTTTCCCGCCGCGCGGGTTGCTGTCTTTGCGCCTTGCGGCGCGGGCTTATTGTCCGCTGCGCGGTGTCGCTGCGCTCTGCCCGCTTCCCACGTTGTCGGCTTTCCCGCCGTAGCGCCTGCGGCGCGGGCTTGTTATCCGCTGCGCGGGGCTATCGGCTGCGGTGACGGGCCTCCGGGGCAGGGGTTCCGGACTGCTTCGCTTTACGTCCGGAACCCCTGCCCCTCCGGCCCGCCCCCTCCCGTTGGGGGGGTGGTGGGACAGGTGAGTGGGGGCTGGCGTAACCGGTCCTCTGACGGCCACCACCCCAGCCAGAAGCCTCAGTTGACCCACCAGAAGAAGCCAGCGACCACCGTTTTCCCCCACCCCCAACGGGAGGGGACGGGGCGGAGGGGTGGGTGTGCAGGACGTAAAGCGAAGCAGTCCTGCACACCCACCCCGGAGACCCGGCACCGCACCCAACAGCCCCGCGCAGCGGACCCGCGCCGCAGGCGCAAAAAGCAACCCGCGCGGCGGGAAAGCCAACAACGTGGGCCGAACCCCGCGAAGCGGCACCGCGCCCCCGCATTCGTGAAGGCGCTACCGCAGGTCTACTCCCATCTCAACCCTCGGACAACAGACATGGCGGGAACCAGACCGCGAAAGCCGCACAAAACGACGGTCGGCCGGGACGCCGTTTGGCATCCCGGCCGACCTACGGCACCCGCACGGCCGTACGGTGTTCATCATGGCGCGTCCGTATATCGGTGTTGCGACGGCCAAGTTGCCCGCATGTTAAAGCAATTGACGGCGAGATGTCCCATATGCGGCACATGACGAACCCATGTCAAGCACGCCATGGCGACGATCTGCGCAATCTTCGCTCAAGAAGCGGACGACCTGTGCACGAGCACACCTCATACCCTTGACTCCGCCATAAACCACTTGCGAAAGTCGCGCTCATCCAGCGGTGCGACCGGTGCCGCTTCACGTTCCAAGAGAACTCGGCGCGGGGGCACTTCGCGATGACTAGTCCATCCCAGACCGCGGTCAGCACGGCTGATTCACCAGGACCTGCGCCCAAGGGTCTGAAGAAGGAGAAGAAGAAGGGCACGGGCGGTGAGCTCGTCGGCCGTTCCCCCGGGCAGTTGATGTGGGCGCGCTTCAAGCGCGACCGCAGTGGCGTGATCTGCGCGATCGTCGTGCTCGCCTTCTTCGTCGTCGCCGCGCTCGCACCCGTAATCGCCTCGCTCTACGGCAAGGACCCGTACACCCTCTACGGCGGCCAGGACCCCAGCCTGCTCGACGAGTTCAGCTACCCGGCGGGGCCCAACGGCGGCATGTCCAGCGACTTCTGGTTCGGCATCGAGCCGGGCCTCGGCCGCGACCTGTTCACCAACCTGCTGTACGGCATGCGGACTTCGCTGGGCATCTCGCTCGCGGTCACCATCCTGGTGGTCATCACCGGCACCATCATCGGCATCACGGCCGGCTACCTGGGCGGCAAGACCGACTACTGGGTCGGCCGGCTGATCGACTTCCTGCTCGCCTTCCCCAGCCAGCTCACGTTCGTGGCGTTCATGCCCGCGGTGATCGCGCTCTTCGTGGCACCGGGCGACGAGACCCCCACCTACATCCGCGTGATCGCGCTGATCCTCGTGCAGTGGGCGCTGGGGTGGATGGGCCTGGCCCGTCTGCTGCGCGGACAGGTGATGTCCCTACGGGAGCGCGACTTCGTCGAGGCCGCGAGGATCACCGGCGCCTCCCCCTGGCGCATCATCACCAAGGAACTGCTCCCCAACGTGGTGACCCCGATCCTCGTGCAAAGCACCTACATGCTCCCGCTGTTCGTGACGGCGGAGGCCGGCCTGTCCTTCATGGGCGTCGGCATCGTGGACCCCACTCCCGACTGGGGGCGGCTGTTCAAGACGGCCGGCCAGATCTACGAGAACGACCCGACCTACCTTCTCTTCCCCGGCGCCGCGATGGTGATCTTCGTGCTCTGCTTCAACCTGCTCGGGGACTCGGTACGGGACGCCTTTGACCCCAAGTCCGGGCGCTGATCGCCCTTTTGACGGGGGAGCTGTCACCCCCGCGCCGGTGACGCACCGGATGCGTCAGACAGCACATCGGGACAACGACTGACAGGCAGGTGCTTGGATCCTCATGAATGCACTCTCCACGCGTAGAGCTCGCGCGATGATCGTGGCCCTGGCGGCCGGTTCGCTCGCGCTCACCGGTTGCAGCAGCGGCGGCCGCACGGGCAAGGACAACGCACAGACCGACAAGGACGCGGCCACCCAGTCCAAGGTGGTGCCGCTCGGCACCGCGGCGCAGTCCAACGGCCCCGCGGCCGCGGTTCCGGGCGCGCAGAACGGCGGCGCCATCACCGTCTACCAGCGGGACAGCTACAACCACCTGGACCCGGCCCAGATGTACGTCAGCGACGTGGGCGACCTGGCCAAGCTGATCTTCCGTGGCCTGACCACCTACACCCAGGACGACAAGGGCAACAAGACCCTCGTCGGCGACCTGGCCACCGACGCCGGCAAGATGTCCGACGGCGGCAAGACCTGGACGTACACGCTCAAGGACGGCATCAAGTTCGAGGACGGCACGCCGATCACCTCGAAGGACATCCGGCACTCCATCGAGCGAATGTACGCGCCGTTCATCACCGAGGGTCCCACCTACATCCAGCAGTGGCTTTCGGGCGACGGCACGGCCTACCGCAAGGCGCTGCCGGACGGTCCGTACAAGGGCGACCACCTGCCCAAGTCGGTCCTGGACACCCCGGACGGCAAGACCATCGTCTTCCACTTCAAGGCGCCGCAGACGCAGTTGCCCTACGCGCTGGCGATGGCCGGTTACAGCGCCGTCCCGGACAGCGCCAAGGACACCAAGGACAACTACGACGTCAAGCCGGTCAGCACCGGCCCGTACAAGATCGCGTCCTTCAAGTCCGGCAAGTCCATGCAGCTGGTGCGAAACACCAACTGGGACCCCAAGACCGACCCGGCGCGCCACCAGTACGTCGACGGCTACAACATCTCCTTCAACCACCAGTTCTCGGACTCCACCAAGCGGTTGATGGCCGATCAGGGCAGCGACAAGACCGCCATCAGCTTCACCAACGCCGTGGAGCCGACGCTGACCAAGCAGGTGCTGAGCAACCCCAGCGCCAGCAAGCGCCTGGTGCAGGGCTACCAGCCCTACGTCTGGCAGCTGAACATGAACATGGACCGCATCAAGGACAAGCGGATCCGTGACGCCATCACCTACGCGCTGCCGAGCCAGCAGGTCGTCCGGATCGAGGGCGGCAGCTACGGCGGTGAGGTCGCCGGCGGTCTGCTCTCCCCGACCGTCGCGGGCTACGAGAAGGGCTACGACCCCTACGGCAAGCTGAAGAAGCCCAACGGCGACCCGGAGAAGGCCAAGCAGCTCCTCAAGGAAGCCGGCAAGACCGGCATGAAGCTGGTCTACGCCTACGCCAACACCGAGATCCGGCAGAAGGAAGCGGTCGCCATCGCCGACGGGCTGGCCAAGGCCGGCTTCGACGTGCAGAAGAAGGAAATCGACTCCTCCTCCTGGTACCAGCAGATGGGCAAGGTCGACAACGGCTTCGACATCTACCTGACCGGCTGGGGCCAGGACTGGCCGGACGCCTCCACGGTGATCCCGCCGTCCTACGACGGCCGCACCATCGCGGACGGCGCCACCAACTACTCACACGTCCGCGACCCGAAGATCAGCCAGGAGATCGACCGCATCCGGCAGATCCCGGACGCCAAGAAGCAGACCGCGGAGTGGCAGAAGCTCCACCACTACATCGTGGAGAAGATCAACCCGGCCGCCCCGGTCTTCTTCGTCAAGTCGCTCCAGCTCTACGGCTCGAAGATCGGCGGTATCCGCTACAACACGGACACCAACTACCTCGACGTGAACACGCTGTTCGTCAAGAAGTAAGCAGCACCCAGCCGAAGGCATTCCGGAGTGCGCGCGCAAGGCGGGGCGCGCACTCCGGGGCCTTCCCGCCACCCCTCACCCCACTGCAGCCGCCGTCCTGAGAGCAGCGAACTGTCATGTTTCCCTTCCTCCTTCGCCGGACGATCGGCGCGGTCGTCATCCTCGTCCTTCTAAGTGCCTTCACGTTCTTCGTCTTCTTCTCCGTGGGCGATCCCGCGCTGATGGCCTGCGGCAAGAACTGCACGGCCGACAACGTCGCGCTGATCCACAAGAACCTGGGGCTGGACCAGCCCGTGCCGGTCCAGTACTGGCACTTCCTCGTCGGCATCTTCGCCGGCCGCGACTTCACCCTCGGCCACTGCGCCGCCCCCTGCTTCGGCTACTCCTTCGCCACCAAGCAGGACGTCTGGAACACCATGATGGACCGACTGCCGCTCACCGCGTCGTTGGCCTTCGGCGGTGCCGTGGCCTTCCTGGTGATCGGCCTGGGCGCCGGCCTGATCGCGGCCTGGAAGCGCGGCACGCTGCTGGACAAGGCGGTCACCGGTGCGTCGATGATCCTCAGCTCGGTGCAGATCTACATCCTCGGCCCCGTCGTGCTGGGCATCTTCGTCTACAGCGGCATCATGGCCGCGCCCCAGTACGTGAACCTCACCAGCAATCCGGCCGGTTGGTTCACGGGCCTGCTGATCCCGTGGCTGGTGATGGCGACGATCTTCACCGCGCAGTACACCCGTATGGCGCGCTCGACGATGATCGAGCAGCTTCAGGAGGAGCACGTCCGCACCGCCAAGGCCAAGGGCATGCCGGCGCGTTACGTCTTCCTGCGCTACGCCTGGCGCGGTTCGCTGATCCCGATCGTCACCATCCTCGGTGTGGACCTGGGGTCGCTGTTCGGCGGCGCGATGATCACCGAATTCACCTTCCAGCTGGCGGGACTTGGCCGGCTGGCGGTCGACTCGGTCATCACCCTGGACCTGCCCATGGTGATGGGCGTGATGATCTTCAGCGCCGCCCTGATCCTGGTCTTCAACATCATCGTGGATGCGGCGTACGCGTTCATCGACCCGCGCGTGCGCCTGTCCTAGGAGAAAGTCGTGACCACACCCACCAAGACCGCGGAGACGCCGGCCCCGAACGGGTCCGGCACCGGCTCCTTCCTCTCCGTCCGCGACCTGCACGTCCGCTTCTCCACCGAGGACGGCATCGTCAAGGCGGTCGACGGCCTCTCCTTCGACCTGGAGCGCGGCAAGACCCTGGGCATCGTCGGCGAGTCGGGCTCCGGCAAGTCCGTGACGAACCTGGCGGTGTTGGGGCTGCACAACCCCAAGGCCACCGAGATCACCGGTGAGATCCACCTGGACGGCCAGGAGCTCACCGGCGCCAAGGAGAAGACCCTGGAGAAGCTCCGGGGCAACAAGATGGCGATGATCTTCCAGGACGCGCTGACCGCCCTGTCGCCGTACTACACCGTCGGCCGGCAGATCGCCGAGCCGTTCATGAAGCACACCGGCGCCAACAAGCGCGAGGGCCGGCAGCGGGCGATCGAGATGCTGACCAAGGTCGGCATCCCGCAGCCCAACCTGCGGGTGGACGACTACCCGCACCAGTTCTCCGGCGGTATGCGCCAGCGCGCGATGATCGCCATGGCGCTGGCCTGCAACCCCCAGCTCTTGATCGCCGACGAGCCGACCACCGCCCTGGACGTCACCGTCCAGGCGCAGATCCTGGACCTCCTCAAGGATCTCCAGCAGGAGTTCGGCTCCGCGATCATCCTGATCACCCACGACCTCGGCGTGGTCGCCGACACCGCCGACGACGTGCTGGTGATGTACGCGGGCCGGGCGGTCGAGCGCGGCACCGTCAAGGAGATCCTCAGCGAGCCCCGCCACCCGTACACCTGGGGCCTGCTCAGCTCGATGCCGCGGCTCTCCTCCGACGTCACCGAGTCGCTGCACCCGATCCCGGGCTCCCCGCCGAGCCTGCTCAACCCGCCCTCCGGCTGCGCCTTCAACCCGCGCTGCGCCTTCACCGCGGAGGTCGACGGCGACCGCTGCACCACCGAGCGTCCGCCGCTGGGAGTGGGCCGCGCCGCCGCGTGCCATCTGACCGCCGAGCAGAAGCAGACCCTCTTCACCGAGCAGATCAAGCCCCGGCTGGGCTAGGGAGTTACCACCATGTCCAAGAACGACACCCTCCCCGCGCCCCGGACCCCCGCGCCCGCCCAGGGCGAGCCACTGCTCACCGCCGAGGGGCTGACCAAGCACTTCCCGATCTACGGCGGCTTCCCGTTCAAGCGGAAGGTCGGTGCCGTCCAGGCCGTCGACGCGGTGGACCTGACCGTCCACGCCGGCGAGAGCTTCGGCCTGGTCGGCGAGTCCGGCTGCGGCAAGTCGACCACGGGGCGACTGCTGACCCGGCTGATGGAGCCCACCTCCGGCAAGATCACCTACGCGGGCCAGGACATCACCCACGCCAACCGCAAGGCGCTGGCGCCGGTCCGCTCCGAGATCCAGATGATCTTCCAGGACCCGTACGCCTCGCTGAACCCGCGGCAGACGGTCGGCACCATCATCGGTGGCCCGATGGAGATCAACGGCATCAACCCAACGGGCGGCCGCGAGAAGCGCATCCGCGAGCTCCTGGAAACCGTCGGCCTCAACCCCGAGCACTACAACCGCTTCCCGCACGAGTTCTCCGGCGGTCAGCGCCAACGCATCGGCGTGGCCCGCGCGCTCGCCCTGGAACCCAAGCTGATCGTCGCGGACGAGCCGGTCTCCGCCCTCGACGTCTCCATCCAGGCGCAGGTGGTCAACCTGCTCCAGGACCTCCAGCGCGAGCTGGGCATCGCGTTCGTCTTCATCGCCCACGACCTGGCCGTCGTACGGCACTTCAGCGAGCGGGTCGCGGTGATGTACCTCGGCAAGATCGTCGAGGTCGGCACCCGTGACGAGATCTACAACCGCCCGCGCCACCCGTATACCCACGCCCTGCTCTCGGCCGTCCCCGAGCCGCGGCTGACGGAGGAGGGCGAGGACGACCGCGAACGGATCCGCCTCGCCGGCGACGTCCCCTCCCCCGTCAACCCGCCCTCCGGCTGCCGCTTCCGCACCCGTTGCTGGAAGGCCCAGGACAAGTGCGCGACCGAGGAGCCGCCGCTGGTCCAACTCGGCGGCAGCGATGCCGGCCACCTGACGGCCTGCCACTTCCCGGAGGAGCCGACGACGGCGGCCCGCGGCGAGGACATCGTCCTGGACCCGGCACTGGCGGCGATCGAGGGCGTGAACGGGGCGGACGAGCAGCAGGACTGACCCGCACACCCGCACGACAACGCTGAAGCCCGCCTCCCTCAAGGGAAGCGGGCTTTGGTGCGTCGTGGGCCCGTTACTCGCTCAACACCCCCCGCCGCTCCCCCGCGAAGTGGCAAGCCGACGGATGCCGCACCGGGCCCTGGACATGTCGGAAGTCCGTCGGGACGGTCAGCGGCGGCTCGACCCGGGCGCACAGTTCCTGGGCCTTCCAGCAGCGGGTGCGGAAGTGGCAGCCGGACGGTGGGTCGGCCGGCGAGGGCACGTCGCCGCTGAGCAGGATGCGCTCCCGGCGGTCCCGGGCCTCGGGATCGGGCACCGGGACGGCGGAGAGCAGCGCCTGGGTGTACGGGTGGGTGGGGTGGTCGTAGATCTCCTCGCCGGTGCCCAACTCGACGATCTTGCCGAGGTACATCACCGCGACCCGGTCGGAGAGGTGCCGCACGACGGACAGGTCGTGCGCGATGAAGACGTAGGAGAGGTGGAACTCGTTCTGGAGGCGGGCCAGCAGGTTGACCACCTGGGCCTGCACGGAGACGTCGAGGGCGGAGACCGGCTCGTCCGCGACGATGATCTCCGGGCGGAGGGCGAGTCCACGGGCGATGCCGATGCGCTGCCGCTGGCCGCCGGAGAACTGGTGCGGATAACGGTTGACGAACTCCGGGTTGAGGCCGACGACTTCGAGGAGTTCCTGGACCCGGCGCCGGCGGTCGCCCTTGGGCGCCACCTCGGGGTGGATCTCGTAGGGCTCGCCGATGATGTCGCCGACCGTCATCCGGGGGTTGAGCGAGGTGTAGGGGTCCTGGAACACCATCTGGATGTTGCGGCGGACGGCCTTCATGGCGCGGCCGGAGAGGCGGGTGAGGTCCTCGCCGCGGTAGCGGATGTGACCGGAGGTCGGGCGTTCCAGGCCGACCAGCATCCGGGCCACGGTGGACTTGCCGCAGCCGGACTCCCCCACGATGCCGAGGGTTTCGCCCGGCCGCAGCGCGAAGGAGACCCCGTCGACCGCCTTGACCGCGCCGACCTGCTTCTTGACCAGCACCCCGCGGGTGAGCGGGAAGTGCTTGACCAGATCGCGGACTTCGAGGAGCGGTGCGTCAACTGCCGCCATTCATGGCCTCCTTCCAGAAGTGACAGGCGCTGGCCCGCCCCGGCCCGACCTCGTACAGCGGCGGGCGGTCAGTGCGGCAGACGTCGCGGGCGAGCGGGCAGCGGGGGTGGAAGGCGCAGCCCGGCGGGACGGCGGTGAGGTTCGGCGGCAGGCCCTTGATCGCGTGCAGCTCCCGGCCCTGGTGTCCCAGGCGGGGCACGGACTCCAACAGGCCGCGGGTGTACGGGTGCGCGGGCGCCTTGTAGAGCTGGTGAACCGGGGCGGTCTCGACGACCCGGCCCGCGTACATCACGGCGATGGTGTCGGCGACGTCGGCGACCACGCCCAGGTCGTGGGTGATCAGGACGAGCCCCATCCGGTACTCCCGGCGCAACTCCGCGAGCAGGTCCATGACTTGGGCCTGCACGGTGACGTCCAGGGCGGTGGTCGGCTCGTCCGCGATGATCAGGTCCGGCTCCAGGGCGAGCGCCATGGCGATCATGATGCGCTGGCGCATCCCGCCGGAGAACTGGTGCGGGTAGTCGCCCACCCGCGCCCGCGCGGCCGGGATGCCGACCCGTTCCATCAGCGCAACGGCCTTCGCCCGGGTCTCCTTACGGGACGCACCGGTGTGCACCCGGAACATCTCGCCGAGTTGGGCGCCGACGCTGAGCACCGGGTTCAGGGCGGAGAGCGCGTCCTGGAAGATCATCGCCATCTTGGCGCCGCGGATCCTGCGACGCTCCTCCCGGCCCAGGGTGAGCAGGTCGCGCCCCTGGAAGAGGATCTCCCCGCCGGTGACGAAGCCCGGCGGGGAGTCCAGGATGCCCATCACGGCCTGCGCGGTGACGGACTTGCCGGAGCCGGACTCGCCGAGCACCGCCAGCGTCTGCCCGGCCGCCACGGTGTAGCTGACGCCGTTGACGGCCTTCGCGACGCCGTCGCGGGTGCGGAACTCCACCTGGAGGTCCCGGACGTCCAGCAGTGCCCCCTCGGGGTCCGCGCCGTCGCGGTTCGTCATCTGACGCCTCCTCAGCGCAACTTGGGGTCGAGGGCGTCGCGCACCGCGTCGCCGAGCATGATGAACGCCAGCACCGTGATGCTCAGCGCGCCCGCGGGCCACAGCAGCATGTGCGGGGCGTTGCGGATGTGGGTGGAGGCGGCGGAGATGTCGATGCCCCAGGAGACGGTGGGCGGCTTCAGGCCCGCACCGAGGTAGGACAGCGTGGCCTCCAGGGAGATGTAGGTGCCCAGCGCGATGGTGGCGACGACGATGACGGGGGCGACGGCGTTGGGCGCGATGTGCCGCAGCAGCATCCGCCCGTTGCCGGCACCCAGCGCCCGGGCGGCCTGGACGTAGTCGTTCTGCTTGGCGGTGACGACCGAACCGCGGGCGATCCGGGCGATCTGCGGCCAGCCGAGCAGCACGATGAAGCCGACCACCGGCCAGACGGTGGTGCTGATGACCACGGAGAGGAAGACCAGCCCGCCCAGCAGGACCGGAATACCGAAGAAGATGTCGGCAATCCGGGAGAGCAGGGTGTCCCACCAGCCGCCGAAGAAGCCGGCCAGGCCGCCGAGGAGGCTGCCGAGGAGGGCGGCACCGGCGGTGGCGCAGGTGCCGACGGTGATGGAGGCGCGGGCCCCGTAGACGACCCGGGTGTAGACGTCCCGACCCTGGGTGTCGAAGCCGAAGGGGTGGCCGGGCGAGGCGCCCAGTTGGGCCTTGGACAGGTCGGCGCGGTAGGGGTTGCCGGTGGCGATCGCCTGCGGCCAGATGGCGATGACCACCAGGAAGACGATGACCAACGCGGAGATCACGAACACCGGGTTGCGACTGAGGTCGTGCCAGGCGTCGCTCCACAGGCTGCGGGGCTTTCCGGTGGGTTCGCCGCCCGGGAGCGGGGGCGCGGCGCCGGGGGCGCGCTCCAGGGATTCGGCCGCGCCGATGGCGAGCGCGGCGGTGCCGCCGTCACCGTGACCGACGGCTTCCTTGGGGACGTACGACTCAGGCATAGCGGATCCTCGGGTCGAGGACGGCGTACAGCAGGTCGACCAGCAGGTTGGCGATCAGGAACACCAGCACCAGGATCGTCACGAAGCCCACCACGGTCGGCGAGTTCTGCCGGAGGATGCCCTGGTAGAGCTGGTAGCCGACGCCGTGGATGTTGAAGATGCGTTCGGTGACGATGGCGCCGCCCATCAGCGCCCCGATGTCGGTGCCGATGAAGGTGACGACCGGGATCAGGGAGTTGCGCAGCAGATGGCGGGTGATGACCCGGTGCCGGGGCAGCCCCTTGGCGACGGCGGTGCGGACGTAGTCGGCGCGGGCGTTCTCCGCGATCGAGGTGCGGGTCAGCCGGGTGACGTAGGCGAGCGAGACCAGCGCCAACACCAGCCCGGGCAGCAGCAGTTGGCCCAGCGGCGCCTCCAGTGCGACGGTCGGTGCGGCCGTCTGAAGCTTCACGCCGAAGACGAACTGGAGCAGATAGCCGCTGACGAAGGTCGGCACCGAGACCACGACGAGGGTCAGCACCAGCACGGTGGTGTCGATGCTCCGGCCGCGCCGCAGCCCGCTGAACACGCCCAGCGCGACGCCCACCAGCGTTTCGAGGACGATCGCGACCAGGGTGAGCCGCAGGGTGACCGAGAAGGCCGTGGACATCAGCTCGGTCACCGGCCGGCCGTTGAACGCGGTGCCGAAGTTCCCGCGGAAGATCTGGCCCATGTAGTGCGGGTACTGCTTCCACAGTGGTTGGTCGAGGTAGAGGTCGTGGCGGATCTGCGCCGCGGTGGCCGGGTCCGGCGCCCGGTCACCGAACATCGCGGCGACCGGATCGCCCAACGCGTAGACCATGACGAAGATCAGGAAGGTGCTGCCGATGAAGACCGGGATCATCTGGAGCAGCCGCCGGATCACATAACGTCCCATGAGCGCGCCCGCTTTCGTGGTCAGCCGACCGTGATCTCGTTGTAGACCGGCACGCTGAACGGATTGAGCCGCACCATGCTGATCCGTTCCGAATAACCGCCGCTGCCGTTCTGGTACCACAGCGGAATGGACGGCATCTGCTGGGCGAGAATCCGCTCCGCGTCCTGGAACTTCGCCACCGCCTGCCGCGCATCGGGCGCCGCGTTCGCCTCGTTGACCAGCCTGTCGAACGCGGCGTTGCTGAATTTCCCGTCGTTGGACGAGGCGCCGGTGTAGTAGAGCGGCTGGAGGAAGTTCTGGATCAGCGGGTAGTCCATCTGCCAGCCGGCCCGGAAGGGACCGGTCAGGTGCCGGGCGCTGATCTGGTTGCGGAAGTCGGCGAAGGTGCCGACCGGATTCCCCACGCACGCCCGGTCGTTGCCCAGCGTCTTGTTGATGCTGTTGCAGACGGCGTCGATCCAGTCCTTGTGGGAGCCGGTGTCCGCGTTGTACGTGAGGGTCAGCCGGCCGCCGGGAAGTCCCCCGCCCTCCTTGATGAGTTGCCGGGCCTTGGCCGGATTGAAGTCACAGGCATCGCCGCACACCCCGGCCTGGTAACCGCCCTTTTCCCCCAGGACCGGCGAGGTCCAGTCGGTGGCCGGGGTCCGGGTGTGCTGGAAGATCTCCTTGGTGATCTGCTGCCGGTCGATCGCCATCGACAGCCCGCGCCGCACCTTTTCCCGGCCCGGCTTTCCCCATTGCGGGTCGTACATGGGGAAGGTGAGGGTCTGGATGATGCCGGCCGGCTGGTTGAGATAGCGGTCCCCGAGGTCGCTGCGGACGTTGCGCAACTGCGAGGCCGGGATGTCGTCGACGAGGTCCAGATTCCCGGCCTGGAGGTCGGTGTAGGCGGTGTCGTTGTCGGTGTAGACCCGTAGGTCGATGCCGCCGTTCTGGGCCGGGTCCGGGCCGGGGTACTTCTTCCATTTCCGCATCCGCAGCACGGTGCCCTTGTCGTAGGAGTCCACCATGTACGGGCCGTTGCCGATCGGCTTCTTCAACCAGCCCTCGTGGTCCCGGAAGAACGCCTGCGGCAGCGGCATAAACGCCGAATAGCCCAGGGTGTCCGGCCAGCTGGAGAACTTCTGGTTGAGGGCGACGGTGAAGGTGCGGTCGTCCTTCACCTTCAGTCCGGAGAGGGTCTTCGCGGTGGCCGTGCCCTTGTCGGGGTGGACCTTGTCGAAGCCGTCGATGTATTGGAAGAAGGACGCGTTCTTCTGCTTGTGGTCGAGCAGCGCCCCGTAATTCCAGGCGTCCACAAAGGACTTGGCGGTGACCTTCTCGCCGTTGCTGAAGGTCCAGCCGGGCTTGAGCGTCACGGTGTAGTGCCGGGCGTCGGTGGTCTCGATGCGGTCGGCCAGGACGTTCTCGGCGGCGCCGGTCTTGGGGTTGTAGCGCTTCAGACCGCGCATCAGCATCTCCAGGACCTTGCCGCCCTGCACCTCGTTGGTGTTGGCCGGCTCCAGCGGATTCTGCGGGTCCCCCCAGGAGGCGCTGACCACGGCGGAGCCGCCCGGGCCCGCGGTGCCGCCCCCGCAGGCGGAGGCCGCGAGGGCCAGGGCCGCCGCGCCGACGGCCCACTTCGCGCGCGCGGCTCCGCGCATGGCGCCTCCTTGACGGTCCGGACTGCGGGCTCACGCCTGACCGCCTGGGCCAGCCGTAGCCCACATCACAGCCCACGCCGGGACCCAGCGCACCCCAGCACCGTCCGCCACTGCTCCGAACCCCACGGGAAACCCCTCGGACGAACGATCCCCGCGCCCCGGGGATCCGTCGGCAGCGGCCTAGGTCCTGTCGTCAAACTCCCGTCGTTCGCCCGGAGGGCGGGCCGGGCGGTGGTCGGTGCGTGCTCTCGGTGTGCCGGGCGGCGGCCCCTGT
>NZ_JBHVJX010000020.1:168329-175406 GCF_042798755.1 Streptomyces sp. NPDC057743 | reverse complement strand
TGCCAGACGTAAAGCGAAGCAGTCTGGCACCCCCACCCCGGAGGCCCGTCACCGCACCCCGACAGCCCCGCGCAGCGGACCCGCCCCGCGCAGCGGACACGTCGGCCCGCCCCGCGCAGCGGCACCGCCCCGCGCAGCGGCACGGCCAGCGCCGCAAGGCGCAAACAACAGCAACCCGCGCGGCGGGAGAGCCAGCAACGTGGGAAGCACCCCTACGGGCTCGGCGCCGTACCCCCAAGGTGTGCCGGGATCCACCACGTGTCCTCCGGGCCCCGCGGCTTTACCGGGTACGCCCGTTGCGCCGCCTCCAGGAGGTCCTGGACGCGGGCCCGAAGGCGATCGGTGACCTTCTCCGGCTGCTCGGCGGCGTCAGCCGCCACCGGCTCGCCGATGCGGATCGTTATCGGGAAGTGGTTGCGGCCGAGCTGCCGCTTGTGGCCCTTGGTCCAGAGGCGCTGGGTGCCCCACAGGGCCATCGGCAGCAGCGGAACGCCGGCCTCCTGGGCCAGCCGTGCCGCGCCCGACTTGAAGTTCTTCAGCGTGAAGGACTCGGAGATCGTCGCCTCCGGGAAGACCCCGATGATCTCGCCCGAACGCAGCGCGGAGAGCGCGTGCTTGTAGGCGTGCATCCCCTGCGCGCGGTCCACCGGAATGTGCTTCATGGCGCGCATCAGCGGACCGGAGACCTTGTGCCGGAAGACCGCTTCCTTCGCCATGAACCGCACCAGCCGCTTGGCCGGCCGGGCCGCCAGGCCGCAGAAGACGAAGTCCAGGTAGCCGATGTGATTGCTCACCAGCACCGCCCCGCCGCGCTGTGGGATGTGCTCGGTGCCGGCGATGTCGAACTTCAGGTCCAGCGTCTTGAAGAGCGTGCGGGCGGCGCCGATGACGGGCGGGTAGACGAACTCGGCCATGTCCGGGGGCCCCTTCTCTGTGCCTGGGGAGGGTTCTCCCGGCAGAAACCTACGCCGCCGTAACTCTGCGGCTTCCGGGAGATCGTGCCCGATGTCTGTCCCTCCGGCCAGCTCGGACGCGGTTCCGGGCGGGAGATTCTCGTCACGTGGGAGGGGGTGGGGGAGGGGCGGAGCAGGGCGGTTTCGGTCGGCGTCGCCGGGCGCTCCGTCGGAAAACGGCGGCCGGCGAGGGGAATGTCCGCGGTCTCGTGGACGCTGCACCTTGAGGTGGCGCAGAGCCGGAGCGCCGAAGCGTCAGACAGTCGACGCGACGAAATGGCGAGAAGGGAGCGCGAAGGTGCACGACCGGGACGACCGAACTCGGCTGGGTGCCGCCGAGATCGGGGCGGAGTTGGGGGAGCGGGCCACGCTCGTGCAGTTCTCCAGCGCGTTCTGTCAGCCCTGTCGGGCCACCCGGCGGGTGCTCGCCGACGTCGCCGGGATGATCGACGGCGTGGCCCACGTCGAGATCGACGCGGAGGACCGGCTGGAGCTGGTGCGGCGCCTGGAGGTGTCGGGGACGCCGACGGTGCTGGTGCTCGACGGGGACGGCGCGATAGTCCGGCGCGCGGCGGGACAGCCCCGGAAGGTCGACGTCATCGCCGCGCTGGGGGCGGCGGTCCGTGATTGATCTCCCAGATGGCGGGCGGCACTTGACGCTCTCGGTCACGCATCGTCAGCCTGACGTAATGCGGCCAGGATTCCTCCTCCTTCTGTACGGACGCGCGCACGTCGATCTTCTGCGGACCGCCAGCGCGCGTTGTCCCGGCATGTGAGCAGCGACGACAACACCGCCGCCGCGCGCCGCACGGATGCCGGTGGCTCCGCCCGGGCTCACCGCCCACAGCAGAAGGACAACTCCATGACGGCCTCGCCCGACCTCGGCACGCCCCGCACCGCTTCCCCCGAACTCCTGCGTTCCGTCTTCCGCCAACACGCCGCGGGCGTCGCGGTGATCACCGCATCCGGCTCCCGACCCGTTGGCTTCACTGCCACCTCCCTCACCTCCGTCGCCGCCGAGCCCCCGCTGCTCTCGTTCGGTATCGGTGTCGGCGCCTCCAGTTGGCCGGCCGTCTCCGAGGCCGAGCACATAGGTGTGCACCTCCTGGGCGAGCACCAGCAGGAGTTGGCCGCCACCTTCGCGCGCAGCGGTGCCGACCGCTTCGGGCCCGCCACCTCCTGGCGCACCGGTCCGGAGGGCGTGCCCCTGTTGGACGGCGTGCTGGCCTGGTTGGTGTGCCGGGTCGTGACCCGGATTCCGGCCGGCGACCACCGGATCGTGCTCGCCGAGCCGCTCGTCGGCGACCCCGCGGGGCCGGGTCGTCCGCTCCTCTACCACCAGGGCCGCTTCAACGCGTTGCGCGACTGAGGGGTTCCGCGCGGAGCTGTCGGGTGCCCCGGTCGGGCCGTTGGGAAGGTCACATTTCGACGGCCTTGATTCGGGGCAGCACACTAGGTGTACTAGCGAGTAACATTGCGGTCGGCGCGGGGATCCGTAACCGACCGGGAGCCGCCCCGTGAGGCGCCTATGCTGCCAGCACAAGGCAGTTCTGAAGAGACGAAGCAGGTAGGAGAGCCGGCGTGAGCTTGAGGATCGTTGTCTGTGTGAAGTACGTGCCCGACGCCACCGGCGACCGGCACTTCGCCGAGGACCTGACCGTCGACCGGGACGACGTGGACGGTCTGCTCTCGGAGCTCGACGAGTACGCCGTCGAGCAGGCCCTGCAGATCAAGGAAGCCAACGACGACGAGGCGGAGATCACGGTCCTGACCGTCGGTCCCGAGGACGCCACCGACGCGCTGCGCAAGGCGCTTTCGATGGGCGCCGACAAGGCCGTTCACGTCGAGGACGACGACCTGCACGGCACCGACGCGCTCGGCACCTCGCTCGTGCTCGCCAAGGCCATTGAGAAGACCGGTTACGACCTCGTGGTCTGCGGTATGGCCTCGACCGACGGCGGCATGGGCGTGCTGCCGGCGCTGCTCGCCGAGCGGCTCGGCGTCCCGCAGGCGACCCAGCTCTCCCAGGTCGCCGTCGCGGACGGCAAGGTCACCGGCCGCCGGGACGGCGACACCGCCAGCGAGCAGCTTGAGGCCGCGCTGCCGGCCGTCGTCTCCGTCACCGACCAGTCGGGCGAGGCGCGTTACCCCTCCTTCAAGGGCATCATGGCCGCCAAGAAGAAGCCGGTCGAGACCCTGGACCTGGAGGACCTGGACATCGAGGCGGACGAGGTCGGCCTGGACGGCGCCTGGACCAAGGTCGAGTCGGCCGACGAGCGTCCGGCCCGCAGCAAGGGCACGATCGTCACGGACGAGGGCGAGGGCGCCAAGCAGCTCGCCGAGTTCCTCGCGGGCCAGAAGTTCATCTGAGCCGCGAGTCCGGGGCCCGGCCCCGGACCGGCGCCGCGGCCGATGAGCGGGATGGGGGAGCAACTCCCCGCTATCCACCCGCGCTTGATGGCCCGTCGGAACCAACGTCCTCCCTCCGCCCGCACTCTTCTCGCAGGAGCAATTCCCATGGCTGAAGTCCTTGTCTACGTCGACCACGTGGACGGTGCCGTCCGCAAGCCCACCCTCGAACTGCTCACCCTGGCCCGTCGCATCGGCGAGCCCGTCGCCGTGCACCTCGGTGCCGGCGTGGACACCGCCGCCCCGGTGCTCGCCGAGCACGGCGCGGTCAAGGTACTGACCGCCGACGCCCCGGAGTTCGCCGAGTACCTCGTCGCCCCCAAGGTCGACGCGCTCCAGGCCGCCTACGACGCGGTCTCGCCGGCCGCCGTCCTGCTGCCGTCCTCCGCCGAGGGCAAGGAGATCGGCGCCCGCCTGGCCGTCCGGATCGGCTCCGGCATCATCACCGACGCCGTGGACGTCGAGGCCGGCGACGAGGGCCCGGTGACCACCCAGTCGGTCTTCGCGGCCTCGTACACCACCAAGTCGCGGATCACCAAGGGCACTCCGGTCATCACCGTCAAGCCCAACTCCGCCGCCCCGGAGGCCGCTCCGGCCGCCGGCGCGGTCGAGCAGCTCGCGGTGACCGTCGCCGACGCCTCCAAGGGCACCAAGATCGTCTCGCGCACCGCGCGCGAGTCGACCGGCCGCCCGGAGCTGACCGAGGCCGCGATCGTGGTCTCCGGTGGCCGCGGCGTCAACGGCGCCGAGAACTTCCCGGTCATCGAGGCGCTCGCCGACTCGCTCGGCGCGGCCGTCGGCGCCTCCCGCGCCGCGGTGGACGCCGGCTGGTACCCGCACACCAACCAGGTCGGCCAAACTGGCAAGTCGGTCTCGCCGCAGCTCTACATCGCCGCGGGCATCTCCGGCGCGATCCAGCACCGCGCCGGCATGCAGACCTCGAAGACCATCGTCGCCATCAACAAGGACGCCGAGGCGCCGATCTTCGACCTGGTCGACTACGGCGTGGTGGGCGACCTGTTCAGCGTCGTCCCGGCGCTCACCGACGAGGTCAAGACCCGCAAGGGCTGACCTGATCGGGCCCTTGCGCCCGTAGGCACCGCACGGCCGAAGGCCCCGTACGCATCATCGGGCGTACGGGGCCTTCGGCCATGGCCGGAAAGCGTCCCGGTGCCGGCCGTCACCGCGATCGCTCCTTAGGTGCCGATCGTGCCGTCGAGCGCCTCGCGCAGCAGATCCGCGTGCCCGTTGTGCCGGGCGTACTCCTCGATCAAGTGGACATACACCCAGCGCAAGTTGAGGGTGCGGCCGCCGGGGGCGGTGAAGGTCTCGTCCAGGTCGCGGCCGGCCGCCACCGCGTCACAGGCCGCGATCTCGGCGCGCAGGGCCGCGTGGTCCGCCGCGGCGCGGGCCGGGTCGAGGGCGTGAAGGTCGGCGTCCGCATCGTCCTCGGTGACGTACAGGGCCTCGACGTCCTCGCCGGCGAACCGCTGCCGGAACCAGCAGCGTTCGACGTACGCGAGGTGCCGCACCAGGCCGAGCAGGGTGAGCGTGGACGGCGGGGTGGCGGGCCGGGCGAGCTGCTCGGCGGTCAGGCCGGCGCACTTGGCCAGCAGGGTGTCGCGGTGGAAATCCAGCCAGCCCTGCAGCATCGCGCGTTCGCCGGCCGCGGCGGGCGTTTCCCGGCGTTCCCTCGTGGGTGCGGTCCATGTCATGGCGGCGATTGTGGCCGCGGCGGGCGGCCGGCGCCACGGAGTTACCGGGCCTGGCACCCCGCTGACCTGCGCCGCCGACTCCCGGATCGTTGCCCCGCCACATCCCGGAAAGTGTTGACCTCGCCCAAGGACGCGGTTAGCTTCGCTATACGGATTGTTGATTCCGTTAAGCGGAAACGCCCGGACCGGTGACGGTGCCGGGCACCAGCATCGGGAGGGTACCGAAATGGGGCAGCAGGAGACCGTGGCGACGAGCCTCGCGGACACCGTACGCGAGGGCATCGGAGCCGCCCTCGCCGAGGTGGACGCCGACCTGGCGCGGCGCTACCCGGGCGACCCTGGCACCCGCCAGCCCGTTCACACGGTCTACGTCCCCGGTGACGCCTTCACCGCCGACACCCTCCGCTCCTGGGGCGACCAGGCGCTGGCCATGCTCGACGAGCACGCCCCCGACGCCGCCGCCCTCGCCGCCGTCCTCGGCCTCCCCGACGACCTCGCCGGCCCGGTCTACGAGCGCGTCCGCGCCAAGCTGGAGCGCGAGCCCATCGAGGACCTGCGGATCGACTTCGAGGACGGCTACGGCGTGCGCTCCGACGCCGAGGAGGACGAGGCCGCGGCCCGCGCCGCCGCCCTGGTCGCCGCCGCCTACCGGGACGGCACCGCCGCCCCGTACATGGGCATCCGCATGAAGTGCATGGAGGCGGCCGTCCGCGACCGCGGCATCCGCACCCTGGACATCTTCCTCACCGGCCTGCTGGCGGCCGGCGGCCTGCCCGACGGCCTGGTCCTCACCCTCCCCAAGGTCACCTACGCCGAGCAAGTCACCGCCATGGTCCGGCTGTTGGAGGCGTTCGAGAAGGCCCGCGGCCTGACGCCCGGCCGGATCGGCTTCGAGATCCAGATCGAGACCACCCAGTCCATCCTGGGCCCCGACGGCCGCGCCACCGTCTCCCGCATGATCGAGGCCGCCGAGGGTCGCGCCACCGCCCTCCACTACGGCACCTTCGACTACAGCGCCTCCTGCGGCGTCAGCGCCGCCTACCAGGCCAGCGACCACCCCGCCGCCGACCACGCCAAGGCCGTCATGCAGGTCGCCGCCGCCGGCACCGGCGTCCGCCTCTCCGACGGCTCCACCAACGTGCTGCCGGTCGGCCCCACCGCTCAGGTCCACGACGCCTGGAGGCTGCATCACGGCCTCACCCGCCGCGCCCTGGCCCGCGCCTACTACCAGGGCTGGGACATGCACCCGGGCCACCTGCCGACCCGCTACGCCGCCGTCTACGCCTTCTACCGCGAGGGCCTGGAGAAGGCCGCCGCCCGGCTCGCCGCGTACGCCGCCAAGACCGGCGGCGACATTGCCGACGAGCCCGCCACCGCGAAGGCCCTCAGCGGCTACCTCCTCCGCGGCCTCGAATGCGGCGCGGTCGCTCCCGCGGAGGTGGCCCGACTTACGGGACTGACCCGTACGGATCTGGATGGGCTGGCGGGTCGCGTAGGCGGCTGACGCCGCGGGTCCCGTACGTTGCCGGCTGTCCCGCCGTGGTGGGGTTCCGCCTTCGGCGGAGGGGTGTGTGGGGCGGGGGCCCGGCTTTGTGGTGGGTGCCGGGTTCGGTGCCTCCGGGATGGGTGTTTCGGACTGCTTCGCTTTACGTCCGAAACACCCACCCCTCCGGCACCGCCCCTCCCGCATGTGGACGGGACCCGCCCCGGTGGATGGAAAGGTACAAGCGGCAGCTCGGTCCGGCCCCCAGAGGAAGAAGAGGCGCAGGCGCCAGCCCGCTTCCGGCCTCCCAGGGGAAGAAGAGGTACGAGCAGCACTCCACTCCGGCCCCTCTTCCCTCACCCCCACCGGGCGGGGGCGCGCAACTCGCGGGAGGGTGTGGGCCGGAGGGGGCGGGTTTGTGGACGTAAAGCGAAGCAGTCCGGAAACCCGCCCCCGGAGGACCGCACCCGCCCCCCACCACCCAGCGGGCGCCCCCGCCCTACACACCCCCTCCGCC
>NZ_JBHVJX010000020.1:161702-168232 GCF_042798755.1 Streptomyces sp. NPDC057743 | reverse complement strand
GCCGTAGGCGGAAAGGCAGTACCCCGCATGGCGGGAGAGCCAACAACGTGGGCGGCCCGACAACGAGGCGCCCCCGCCCCACACACCCCTCCGCCGTAGGCGGAAAGGCAGTACCCCGCATGGCGGGAGAGCCAACAACGTGGGCGGCCCGACAACGAGGCGCCCCCGCCCCACACACCCCTCCGCCGAAGGCGAAAAAGACAGCAACCCGCACGGCGGGAAAGCCAACAACGTGGGAGGCCCGCCAAGCGCAGCGGACCCGCACGGCGGGAGAGCCAACCACGTGGGAAGTCACCCCGTGGGCGGAATCTCACCGGACCCACGGGCGATCAAGCGCGTAGGGATCTCCAGTCGCTGAACCGGCTCCGCCGCTCCGTCGAGGCGGCGGAAGAGCAAGCCGGCGGCGGTGCGGCCGAGTTGGGCGGAGTCCTGGGCGACGACGGTGATCGCGGGGTGGACCAGGTCGGCCAGTTCGAAGTCGTCGAAGCCGACCAGGGCGACCGGGCGCGGGTGCGCGCGCAGCACGCGGACGGCGGTGACGGTGACGCGGTTGTTGCCGGCGAAGAGGGCGGTGACCGGTTCCGGCGCGGACAGTACGGACGCGGTCGCGGCCCGGACACGGTCCGGGGCGGTGGAGCCGAGCGAGACCCAGGAGTCGTCGATCGGCAGCCCGGCCTCGGCCATCGCGGTGCGGTAGCCGCGCAGCCGTTCCTTGGCGGTGTGGATGCGCGGCTGGTCGCCGATGAAGCCGATCCGGCGGTGGCCGTGCGCGATGAGGTGGGCGACCGCGGCCCGGGCGCCGCCGAAGTTGTCGGAGAGGACCACGTCGGCGTCGATCCGGCCGGCCGGGCGGTCGACGAAGACGGTCGCGACGCCGGCGGCTATCTCCGGCTCCAGGTAACGGTGGTCGTCGCCGGCCGGGATGACGACCAGCCCGTCCACCCGGCGGGCGCACAACGCCAGCGCCAACTCCCGTTCGCGCGCCGGGTCTTCGGCGCTGGAGCCGTTGAACAGCAGGGCCCCGTGGCCGCGTGCGACCTCCTCGACGGCGCGGCTGAGCGGCCCGTAGAACGGGTCGGCCAGGTCTTCGAGGACCAGGCCGATGCTGGCCGTCCGGCCCTTGCGGAGGATGCGGGCGGAGTCGTTGCGGCGGAAGCCGAGGGCGGTGATCGCCTCCTGGACGCGGCGCTCGGTGTCCGGGGTGACGCCGGCTTCGCCGTTGACGACCCGGGAGACGGTCTTCAGGCCGACCCCGGCGCGCGCCGCGACGTCCTTCATCGTGGGGCGGGTGCCGTAGCGATGGGAGGTGCCGCGGGCGGGATCGATCACGGGTACGGTCCTGTCTGCCGGTAGACGGGGCGGGGCGGTAACCAGGCGCGGGGGTGCGCGACCGGGCAGCCGGGAGGGGCGTGCGGAGCTGCCGCCGTGTGGCGACGAGCATAGCCCCTAGACAACGTTGTCAATTGCCGGAAGACTGGCGCTCTCACGCCGGGCCGGTACCCCGGCCCCCGGGCCCACCAGGAGAATTCGACACCGATGCAGACGGACCTCAGCGCAGCGTTGGACATCGGCGGCACCAAGATCGCCGGCGCCCTGGTGGACGCGCACGGCAGAATCCTCGTCCGGGCCGCCCGGCCGACCCCCGCGGACCAGGACGGGGCCACCGTGATGCGCGCGGTGGCCGGGGTCGTCCGGGAGTTGGCCGCGGGCCCGGAGTGGGCGCGGGTGGCGACCGTCGGCATCGGCAGCGCCGGCCCGGTGAACGCCGCGGCCGGGACCGTCAGCCCGGTCAACATCCCCGGCTGGCGCGACTTCCCGCTGGTCGCCGGGGTGCGGGCGCTGGTCGGCGGGCTGCCGGTGGTGCTGGTCGGCGACGGTGTCGCGATGACCGCCGCCGAGCACTGGCAGGGCGCCGCGCGGGGTCACGACAACGCGCTGTGCATGGTGGTCTCCACCGGGGTGGGCGGCGGACTCGTCCTCAACGGGCGCCTGCACCCCGGCCCTTCGGGCAATGCGGGGCACATCGGTCACATCAGCGTGGATCTGGACGGGGACCCGTGCCCCTGCGGGGCGCGCGGTTGCGTGGAGCGGATCGCCAGCGGCCCCAACATCGCCCGCCGCGCACTGGCCAACGGCTGGCGGCCGGGCCCCGACGGGGACGACAGCGCCGCCGCGGTCGCCGCCGCGGCCCGCGCCGGCGACCGGGTGGCGCTCCGCTCCTTCGAACGGGCCGGCCAGGCGCTGGCCGCCGGCATCGCCGCCACCGCCACCCTCGTCGAGATCGACATAGCGGTCATCGGCGGCGGCGTCGCGGGCGCCGGCGACGTCCTGTTCGCCCCGCTGCGCGCCGCTCTGCGCGAGTACGCGACGCTCTCCTTCGTCTCCGGACTCACCGTGGTCCCCGCCCAGATAGGAACCGACGCGGGCGTCGTCGGCGCCGCCGCGGCAGCCGCCCAGCGAACCAGCCTCGCGGCGTTCGCGCCTGCGTCGTAGCGCCCGACGGCGGCCTGGCGCCGCTCCACCGGCCAGGCGGGCGGCCGGAGTTCGACTGCTGGTGCCGGGGTGCCCCAGGCGGGAGCCCACTGCCACACGGGAGTTTGGCGACCGTGCGGGCCCTGACCCATCGGACAGACCCTAGGGTCTGTCCGATGGGTCAGGGCCGGGGCCGTGACGCCTGGCACGGCACCTCGCGGCGTTGCCGAAACGTCCCAATAGCTCCGCTATCAGGCCGCTCCGGCGCCTTGCGATGCACCGCACCAGACGCCCCGGCCTACCCGACCCTGACCCATCGGACAGACCCTAGGGGGCGCGGTGGTGACCCGCTGGCCCGTAGTCTGGTGGGGGCCGCTCGGGGCCGTGGCGCAGGCGTCGGCATCCGGGGCGTATGGGCCGTGGTGGGGCACGTGGACGCGGAGCGAGGGGATCGGCACGGTGACTTCGGGGGAGCAGCACGAGCAGCACGGGGCGGATGGCGCACAGGGGGCCGGGCCGGCGGGTGGGGTGCCGCGGTCGGCTGCCCGTAGTGGGCCGAAGCGCGGCGTCGACGACGATCTGACCGGGCGGGTGCTCGGCGGCCGTTACCGCGTCACCGGCCGGATCGGTCGCGGCGGCATGGGCGTGGTCTGCCGGGCCGAGGACCAGGTCCTGGGCCGCGAGGTCGCGCTCAAGGTGCTGCGGGCCTACACGGACGCCTCCGGCCCCGAACTCGCCGATCTGCGGACCCGGATGCAGCGCGAGGCGCGGGCCGCCGCCCGCATCCGGCACGCCGGGGTGGTGACCGTCCACGACGTCATCGAGGAGGGCGGCCGCCCGGTCATCGTCATGGAGCTGGTGGACGGGCCGTCGTTGGACGACGCCATCGGCGAGCGCGGTCCGGTGGAGCCCCGTGAGGTCGCCCGTATTGGCGCCGAGGTGATGGACGCGTTGGACGCCGCCCATCAGGTCGGCGTGCTGCACCGCGATGTCAAGCCCGGCAACGTCCTGTTGGAGGGGTGGGGGCGCCCCGGTGGCGGCCGGGCGGTGCTCACCGACTTCGGCATCGCCAGCATCGAGGCCCCCGGCGACGGCGCCACCACCAACCTCACCCGCAGCGGCGAACTGGTCGGCTCGCTCGACTACTTGCCGCCCGAGCGGGCCCAGGGCATGGACCCCACCCCGGCCTCGGACATCTGGTCGCTGGGCATGACGCTGTACGCGGCGGTCGAGGGCGGTGGCGCGCCGTTCCGCCGCACGTCGGTGTTCTCGACGCTCACCGCGATCGTCAGCGAACCGCTGCCCGAGCCGCAGCGCGCCGGCCCGCTCTCGCCCGTCCTGCACGCGCTGATGGCCAAGAGCCCGGCCGACCGCCCGTCCGCAGCGCAGGCCCGCGAGATGCTCCGGGCGGTGGCGGAGGGCCGCGACCCGGGAGTGGCGCTGCCGCCCGTTCCGCAATCGGGCACGCCCTACGCGCCCACCGCCACGGACGCGACGGCCGGGGTCGGCCCGCTGCCCCGTCCCGCGGGTGCGGGTGCGCCGCCGCCCGGCTGGCTCGGCGGGCCGGGTGCGCAGGGCGGCCCGACCGCATCGCCGGCCGGCCCGTACGCGTCGTCCGGCCACGCTGCTGACGGGGCGTCGGCCGGTTCCTCGACGGCCGCCACCGGCCCGCACCCGTATCCGGCGGGCCCGGGCAGCGAGACCGCGCGGGTGCCGGTCCGCCGGCGCCGGCGCGCGCTGCTGGCGGTGGCCGCCACCCTGGCCGTACTGGCCGCCGGCGGCGGGATCACCTACGCCCTGATCGGTGGCGGCGGCTCCGGAGGCCGGGACGCCGCCGACGGGCGACGGCCGGCGGCCCCGGCCGCCCCGCCGTCGACGGGCGGGTCGAGCGTCTCGTCCGGCAAGGGCGACGCCGGCGACGGCGCGACCGCCAGCGCCTCCCCGCCCGGCTCGGCGAACGCGTCCCCGAGCGGTTCGCCCGGAAGCCCCAACTCCGGTGCCCAGGGCGGCCAGACCGGTGGGGCGGCCGCCGGCGGCAACCAGGGTGGCACGCACGGCGGCGCCTCGGGCGGGGCGAACGGCGGCGCGTCCGGCGGCGCGCACGGCGGCACGACCAACGGCGGCACCGGGGCCGCGGCCGGCGGGGCCAGCGCCGGCACCGGGGCACCGTCCCAGCCGCCGTCCTGCACCGACGCCGGCGGCGGCAAGACCAACTGCGCCGTGTGGCGCGCCGCGACGTCGTACACCGCCTCCTTCCAGCAGGTCGGCCACGTCAACGCGGGCACCAACTACTTCTACTGTCAGGCCAAGTTGGGCCGCCGCGAGACGTACGGGAAGTGGACCAACGTCTGGTGGGCCAAGACCGATGACGACAACGGCAACGCGGGCGTCTACGTCAGCGTGGTGTACCTGACCGGCGGCGCGAACGACCAACCGGTGCCCGGGCTGCGGGTCTGCTGAGGGGCGGTGCCGGCCCCGGGATTCTGGATCCCGGACGTTCACGGGCTCCACGAGGCGCGCACGCCCATAGGACGCGCCCCGACTCCCCTCCCGCCCATGGGACTCCGGCATATGCGACGTACCGACCCGCCGACGGCCGGTCGGACGCGGTCCCAGGGCGGGGGTTTCGGTGCTGGAGGGGCGGGGGAGCGCTTGTTTGCCGGGGCTTCGCGGCGGGGGAGACGAACGGGCGTCCTCGTGCGGTGTGTTCCTCCAGCGGTGTTCCCGGCCCCGCGCGCGGCCCGTGGTCCCGAGCGTTTCCGTGGCAGGGTGTTGCGGGCAACTCAACCTGGGTCTAGGGAAGAGGGGAAACCGTGATCGTCTGGCTGAACGGCACGTTCGGTGCGGGCAAGACCACTGCGGCTCATGAACTGCTCGACCTGCTTCCCGGAAGCACGCTCTACGCCCCCGAACTCCTCGGCAGCGGGCTGCGGTTGATGCTGCCCGCCAAGCGGTTCGAGCAGGTCGACGACTACCAGGACCTGCCGTCCTGGCGGCGGCTGGTCGTGGACACCGCGGCCGCGCTGCTCACCGAGGTGCCGGGCCCGTTGGTCACGCCGATGACGCTGCTGCGCCAGGAGTACCGCGACGAGATCTTCGGCTCCCTCGCCGCCCGCCGGATACCGGTCCTCCACGTTCTGCTTCATGCGGAGGAAACGATCCTGCGCGAGCGGATAGCGCACCGCGAGGAGACCGCCGACGACCCGGAGGGCAACGCCGCCGTCCGCCGCTGGAGCCTGGCGCACCTCGGGCCCTACGCGCAGGCCCTGGACTGGCTCAAGAACGACGCGCACGTCGTGGACACCACGGCGCTGACGCCGCGTCAGACCGCCGAGCGGGTCGCCGAGGCCGTCCGCACCGGCGCCGGCGCCTGCGAGATCGTGCAGACCCCCGAGCCGAGCGCGGAGACCCTCGCCGCCGGGGTGCTGCTCTTCGACGACCAGGACCGCGTGCTGCTCGTCGACCCGACGTACAAGCCCGGCTGGGAGTTCCCCGGCGGCATCGTGGAACCCGGCGAGGCCCCCGCCCACGCCGGCATCCGCGAGGTCGCCGAGGAACTCGGCATCCAACTCCCGTGCGCGCCACGCCTCCTGGTCCTGGACTGGGAGGCCCCCAAGCCCCCCGGCTTCGGCGGCCTCCGCCTCCTCTTCGACGGCGGCACCCTCACCGACGACCGCATCCAGGAACTCCGCCTCCCCGGCGCCGAACTCCGCGACTGGCGCTTCGTCACGGAGTCCGAGGCCGAGACGATGCTGCCACCGGTCCGCCTAAAACGCCTCCGCTGGGCGCTGCGGGCGCGGGAGCGGGGGTGTCCTTTGCACCTTGAGGCCGGGGTTCCCGTGGGGTGAGCCCCACGTTGTTGGCTCTCCCGCCGCGCGGGTTGCTGTCTTTGCGCCTTGCGGCGCTGGCTTGTTGTCTGCGTTTCCGCTGCGCGGGGCGGGGCGGTTTGTGTCCGCTGCGCGGGGCTGTTGGGTGCGGTGACGGTCCTCCGGGGTGGGGGTGGCAGTATACGGTGGTTGACCCGTGCCGCCCCATCCCCAGCGGCGCGCCCTCGGTCA
>NZ_JBHVJX010000020.1:0-161692 GCF_042798755.1 Streptomyces sp. NPDC057743 | reverse complement strand
GGTGCGGGTCCGGGGGGGGGGGGGTGCCAGACTGCTTCGCTTTACGTCTGGCACCCCCACCCCTCCGGCCCGTCCCCTCCCGTGGGGGTGGGTGAAGACGGTGGTTGCCACGTCCGGCCGGTGGGCCAGCTCGGGCCGGTGGGTCAACTCGGGCTGGTGGGTTGAGTGGTGATGGTCAGCTGACGAGGACGCGTGAGCCTGCGTGGTGACTGTCAGAGGACAGGTGGCCCCAGCCACACCGGGCGGTGACCGTAAGAGGACAGACGGCCCTAGCCACCGGGCGGTGGGCCGTCAGGGGACCACAAGGGCCAGCCCCCACCCACAGAAATCCACCCCTCAACGGGAGGGGACGGGTCGGAGGGGGCGGTAGGCCAGACGTAAAGCGAAGCAGTCTGGCCTACCGCCCCCGGAGGCCCGTCACCGCAGCCGACAGCCCCGCGCAGCGGCAACAATGCCCGCGCCGCAAGGCGCAAAGAACAGCAACCCGCGCGGCGGGAGAGCCAGCAACGTGGGAAGCACCCCTAGCGGGCGGCAACCCTCCGGAGGAACTCCGCCTCGGCCAACGAGAGGCGGCGCAGTTCCTCCGGGGACACGCTCTCGTTCACCGCGTGGATCTGGGCCTCCGGCTCGCTGAGGCCGATCAGGAGGATCTCCGCGTCGGGGTAGAGCCCCGCGAGGGTGTTGCAGAGGGGGATGGAGCCGCCCAGGCCGGAGGTCTGCATCTCCTGGCCGTCGTACGCCTCGCGCAGCGCCTCCGCCATGGAGGCGTACGCGGGGCTGGTGGTGTCGGCGCGGAACGGCTGGCCCTGGCCGACCTGTTCGACCGTGATGCGGGCGCCCCAGGGGGTGGCCTCTTCCAGGTGCGCCTTCAGGAGCTTGGTGGCCTCGGCGGCGTCCGTGCCCGGGGGCACCCGCAGGCTCACCAGGGCGCGGGCCGAGGCGTGGACGGAGGGGGTGGCGCCGACCACCGGCGGGCAGTCGATGCCGAGCACCGTCACCGCGGGGCGGACCCAGAGCCGGTCCGCGACCGCGCCGTTGCCGATCAGCTCGACGCCGTCGAGGACCTTGGCGTCCTTGCGGAAGTCGGCCTCAGAGTAGGCGAGTCCCTCCCAGGTGGCGTCCGCGGCCAGGCCGCGCACCGTGGTCGAGCCGTCCTCGGCGCGCAGCGAGTCCAGGGTGCGGATCAGCGCGGCCAGCGCGTCCGGGGCGGCGCCGCCGAACTGGCCGGAGTGCAGGTTGCCTTCCAGGGTGTCCACCTGGACCTGCACCATCGTCATGCCGCGCAGCGTCGCGGTCACGGTGGGCAGCCCGGGGCGGAAGTTGCCGGAGTCGCCGATGATGATGGCGTCGGCGGCCAGCAGTTCGGGGTGCGCCTCGGCGTACCGCTCCAGGCCGCCGGTGCCCTGCTCCTCCGAACCCTCCACGATCACCTTGACGTTGACCGGGACGCCGCCGTGCTCCTTGAGCGCCCGCAGCGCCGTCAGGTGCATGATGACGCCGCCCTTGCAGTCGGCGGTGCCGCGCCCGTACCAGCGGCCGTCGCGCTCGGTCAGCTCGAACGGCGGGGAGATCCAGGCGGCTTCGTCCAGCGGGGGCTGCACGTCGTAGTGGGCGTAGAGCAGCACGGTCGGTGCGTCGGCCGGGCCGGGGAGGTAGCCGTAGACGGACTGGGTGCCGTCGGGGGTGTCCAGCAGCGCGACGTCCTCGAAGCCCTCGGCCCGCAGCGCGTCCACGATCCAGCGGGCCGCGCCCTCGCTCTCGCTCTTGGGGAACTGGGCGAAGTCCGCGACCGACTTGAAGGCCACCAACTCGGCGAGTTCGGCCCTGGCCCGCGGTTGCAGGGCGGCGACGGTCTGGGCGAGCGGGCTGTCAGACATGAAAACGCTCCTTGTGGGCGCGGTGTCGGATACGTGGGCCACGTCCGGCGGGGGTGGGCCGGGCAGGCCCGGGCGTACGGATGTGCGTGCCCCGATCTTCCCACAGGCAGTCTGTTCGGACGCGGCCCGTAGGATGCGGCGGTACGCGCAGCCAGGCATCGGACGGGAGCGGAAGCACAGGTGAGCAGCGAGCAGGCGGCCGAGGGCAACCAGCAGGTGTGGGACGTCGTGGTGGTGGGCGGAGGGCCCGCCGGCGCCTCGGCGGCGCACGCCGCGGCGTGTACGGGACGCCGGGTGCTGCTCCTGGAGAAGGCCGAACTCCCCCGTTACAAGACCTGCGGCGGCGGCATCATCGGCCCGTCCCGGGATTCCTTGCCGCCCGGTTTCCAACTGCCGCTGCGCGACCGGGTGCACGCGGTGACGTTCTCACTCAACGGCAGGTTGGCCCGCACCCGGCGCTCCAAGCACATGCTCTTCGGGCTGATCAACCGCCCCGAGTTCGACGCCGCGCTGGTGGAGTCGGCCAAGGAGGCCGGTGCCCGGGTCCGGACCGGCGTCACCGTCTCGCGGGTCGAGCAGCACGGCGTCAACGTCCCGGACCGGCGGACCGTCGCGGTGGTGCTCGGCGACGGCGAGGTGGTGCTGGCCCGGGCGGTGGTCGGCGCGGACGGCAGCGCCAGTCGGATAGGCGCGCATGTCGGTGTGAAGGTCGACCAGGTCGACCTGGGGTTGGAGGCCGAGATTCCGGTGCCGGAGACGGTCGCCGAGGACTGGGCGGGGCGGGTGCTCATCGACTGGGGCCCGATGCCCGGCAGTTACGGCTGGGTCTTCCCCAAGGGCGACACCCTCACCGTCGGCGTGATCTCCGCCCGCGGCGAGGGCGCGGCCACCAAGCGCTATCTGGAGGACTTCATCGGCCGGCTCGGCCTGGCCGGCTTCGAGCCGAAGATCTCCTCCGGGCATCTGACCCGTTGCCGCGCGGACGACTCCCCGCTGTCCCGCGGCCGGGTGCTGGTCTGCGGTGACGCGGCCGGCCTGTTGGAGCCGTGGACCCGGGAGGGCATCTCGTTCGCGCTGCGTTCGGGGCGGCAGGCGGGCGAGTGGGCGGTGCGGATCGCCGAGGCGCACGACGCGGTGGACGCCCGCCGCCAGGCGCTGAACTACGCCTTCGCCATCAAGGCCGGGCTGGGCGTGGAGATGGGCGTCGGGCGCCGGATGCTGGCGCTGTTCGCGCGCCGCCCGGGGATGTTCCACGCCGCGCTGACCGGATTCCGGCCCGTCTGGCGGGCGTTCGCGAAGATCACCCGCGGGACCACGACCCTCGGCGAGCTGGTCCGCACCCACCCGTTGGCCCGGCGCGCGCTGGACGCCGTCGACCGCACGGAGGCGTCCGCGGGCACCGCGCCCGCCGACGGCCGACCGGACGAGGCCGGCGAGGCGGAGCCGGTGGCCGAGCGGGGCTGAGCGACGGGGAGCGGCCGGGGCGACCGGCTGGGCGGCTACTCCCCGGGGAGTAGCCGCGGACCCCTCACCGGGCGGACGCCGCCCGGGCCCGCCGCCGTCTAGCGTGTCCACCATGGACAACGCACGGCCGCCGTGGGCGCGGCGCCGCCCCGACCGGCCGCAGGCGTGGTGGCCGACGGCCCCGGAGCCGGGAGGACGGGCCGGCGGCCGGCTGCCCTGGCGCTCGACGCTGCTGGTGCTGGTGCTGGTCACCGTCGGCACCAACGCCGCCGCCCACGGGCAGCACGGACGCGTCCCGCTCGACCCCCTCGGCCATGCGCTGCTCGTCGCCGGAGCGGTGCTGCTGCTGTTCCGGCACCGCCACCCGCGGGCCACGGCCCTGGCCACCGCCGCCTGCTGCGCCGCCTACTTCGCCGCCGGTTACCCCTACGGGCCGGTCTTCGGCACCCTCGCGCTGGGCGCCTACGCGGCGATCGTCGCCGGCCACCGGGTGGTTGCCTGGTGTGCGGTGGGCGGGGTGTGGCTGGTCCACCTCCTGGTCGCGCACTGGCTCTACCCCTGGCTGCCCCCGTACCTCGGGCCCGCGCCCTGGGGGCAGGAACTCGTCATCACCGCCTGGGTGGTGGCCGTCCTGGCGGCCTCCGAACTCGCCCGGGTCCGCCGCGAGCAACTGGCCCGGATGCGGGCGGAACGGGCCGCCGCCGAGCGCCGCCGCGCCGACGAGGAGCGGCTGCGGATCGCCCGCGAACTGCACGACGTGCTCGCGCACAGCATCTCCGTCATCAACGTCCAAGCCGGCGTCGGGCTGGCGCTGTTGGACTCCGACCCGCAGCAGGCGCGAACCGCTCTGACCACCATCAAGGCGGCCAGCAAGGAGGCGCTCGGCGAGGTCCGGCAGGTGCTCGACACCCTGCGCGCCCCCGACGACGCCCCGCGCGCCCCCGCCCCCGGCCTGGACCGGCTGCCCGAACTCGCCGAACAGGCCCACCGCGCCGGCCTCGCCGTGGACATCGCCACCGAGGGCACCCGCGCGCCGCTGCCGCCCGGCGCCGACCTCGCCGCCTTCCGCATCGTCCAGGAGGCGCTCACCAACATCGTCCGGCACTCGGGCTCGCGCACCGCGCGGGTCCTCCTCCGCTACGCCCCCGGCGTGCTGGAGATCCGGGTCGACGACGACGGGCCGGCCACCGCCGGCACCGGCGAACTGGTCGGCGGTGGCAACGGGTTGGCCGGCATGCGGGAGCGGGCCGCGGCGCTGGGCGGCACCATCGAGGCGGGCCCGCGGCCGGACGGCGGCTTCCGGGTCCACGCGCGCCTGCCGCTCACCACCGCGGCCCGCACCACCGAGGAGGAGTCGTGATCCGGGTACTGCTCGCCGACGACCAACTGCTGGTCCGGGCCGGTTTCAAGGCGCTGTTGGACGCCCAGCCCGACATCGAGGTGGTCGGCGAGGCGGCCGACGGCCAGGAGGCGCTGGCCGCCGTACGGGCGCGCCGGCCGGACGCCGTCCTGATGGACATCCGGATGCCGCTGCTCGACGGCCTGGCCGCCACCCGGAAGATCACCGAGGACCCCGCCCTGGCGGACGTCAAGGTCGTCATGCTGACCACCTTCGAACTCGACGCGTACGTCTTCGAGGCGATCCGCTCCGGGGCCTCCGGCTTCCTGGTCAAGGACACCGAACCGGAGGAACTGCTGCGGGCGGTGCGCGCGGTGGTGGCCGGCGATGCGCTGCTCTCGCCGGGCGTGACCCGCCGCCTGATCGCCGAGTTCGCCGCCCGCTCCAAGACCCCGGCGCCCACCGCCGAACTCGCCGCCCTCACCGACCGGGAACGCGAGGTGATGGCCCTGGTCGGCCTCGGCCTCTCCAACGAGGAGATCGCCCGCCGCCTGGTGGTGAGCCCCCTCACCGCCAAGACCCACGTCAGCCGCACGATGGTCAAACTGGGCGCCCGAGACCGCGCCCAACTGGTCGTGCTGGCCTACGAGTCGGGGTTGGTGCGGCCGGGGTGGCTGGGGTGAGGGCGCGGTCTGCCGTGCGCCGACGCGGGTGGGGCGGCGGTGGGGTTGCTGCCCGCCCGAGGCCGGCCGCCGGGGTGCCTGCCGCCCGTCGCTGCCCGCTGGGCCCTCGGCCGGCCGGCACCGGGGCGGCGTGCGGTAGCCGTTCGGTGCCGGCAGTCCGACCCACGAACGGAGCGCTCCGGTCCGGGTAGAGCCGCGAACGGCCGGATCCCACCCCCACCCGCACCCGGACGCCGGGCCATCAACCGGCGGGCCCGGCCGAACGCCGACCGTCCGCGGGCTCGGCAATCCCGCCGGGCGCACCGGCGTTCGCGGGCTCGGTGAGCAGCTGAGCCCACCGCTGGCCGGAGGCCGTCCCCGAACGGACAGGTGAACGCGCCGCCCTCGATGGGGTGTTGGGCCCGCGAAGGGTCGGCGCCCGCTCACGGTGGCGGGCGCCGAGCCGGCGGGCCGTTGTCGCCCCGGCCGGCTCGCTGGCCGGGGCCCGGTCGATCAAATGCCGCCGCGCTCCTGCCACAGGGCCGCAATGGAGGCGTCGCCGGAGATCGTCAGGCCGCCCCAGGGGAGGCGGTTCCACAGCGTCAGGTAGAGCTCCTCGGCGCGGCCCTCGACGGTGCAGTCGGGCTTGGCGTCGTCGCCCGTCGGCGTGGAGACCGTGCGCGGCGGTGCGTCGGGCGTGAGGTGGACCGTCCAGTCGGCGCCGGGGGTGTCCCTGGCGTGCAGGCGGAGGGTCAGGGGGGCGTCCGGGCGCAGTCGGCTCCGGTCGCCGGAGTGGAATCGGGTCAGGAGCTCGTCGATGCCGTCCGCCGCGAAGCGCGCCGGCAGCGGCGTCAGCGGGACGCCGGCGGCCAACTGGGCGTCGGCGCGGTGCACCGACGTCTCGTGGGCCTGGCGGCGCGCCCAGAAGGCCAGCGGGGACCGGGTGGGGAAGAACGTCCACGTCCGCAGGTCGGCCGGGGCGGTGTGGAGGGCCAGCACGAGCTGGTGGTGCCCCTCGCGCAGCCAGGGGACCAGCTCGTCGTCGGTCACATCGGGCGACTCGGGGAAGCTGCCCGGCGTCTCCTGGGGCTCGGTCACGAATCCCGTCGCCCAGCGGTGCACCCGCCCCATATGCAGCACCAGATCCCGCATGCGCCAGTCGGGACAGGTCGGGACCGGGGCATCGGGGCCGGCCTCGTCGGCGGCGTCCGCGAGCAGCCCACCGTCCAGGCGCAGGGTTTCGACGAACTCAGTGATCTCCATGCGTCCGAGTGTGCCAGCCACCACTGACAACCGACGTCGTCGGGGCACCGCCGCCGGCCCGGCCCACGGCGCCGCCGGAAACCGTCGACGCCCCGCTGACCAGCGACGCTACCCCTCGGCACACTCCACCAGGCAGTGTCACAAGGGAACTTGACTACCCCTCAATTTCCCCGTGAGGGGGATGTTCCCTTGGAGGGGGACGCAGGGACGGCCCCGTCCACACCGTTGCGGTGCGCCCCGCGCGTCAGGTGTGCGATCAGCGCCGCCACCGCGGCCAGCAGCGCGACCGTGGTCAGCGCGATGGGCAGGCTCCACAGCTCGGTGAGGAAGCCGATGGCGGGCGGACCGAGCAGCATGCCGCCGTAGCCGATCGTGGAGGCCACCGCGACCCCGCCCGCGCCGCCGGCCGCCCCGGCCCGCGCGATGGCGATCGGGAAGATGTTGGCCAGCCCCAGACCGGCGACCGCGAACCCGGCGCAGGCGGCCCACGCGGTCGGCGCGAGCGCCCCGAGCAGCATCCCGACCGCCGCGGTGCCGCCGCCCCCGACCAGGGCCCGCACGGGTCCCAGGCGCTCGATGAGCACGGTCCCGGAGAGTCGTCCGATCGTCATCGCCAGCGCGAACACCGCGTAGCCGGCGGCCGCGAGCCCCGGCGAGGCCGCCAGGTCCTGGGAGAGGTGCAGGGCGCCCCAGTCGGCCATCGCGCCCTCGCCGTACGCCGTGCACAGCGCGATCACGCCGAAGACGAGGACGAGGGGGAGGTAACGGGAGCCGGGGTGCGGGCGGTCCGTCTCCTCCGGGTGGCGTGGCGGGCCGTCCAGAGTGGCGGGCTGCTCCTGCCTGCCCCCCGACTCCCGTCCGCGTCGTAGCGCCGTGCCCGCGGCGGCCGTCACCAGCAGGCCGCAGACCGCCAATCCCGACAGGTGCGCGACGGGGGACAGCCGCCCGGCGACCAGTCCGCCGAGGCCGGCGCCGAGCATGCCGCCCAGGCTGAAGGCGGCGTGGAAGCTGGACATCACCGGGCGGCGCAGCGCCGCGATCAGGTCGACGGCGGCGCTGTTCATGGCGACGTTGAGGGACCCGTAGGCGGCGCCGAAGACCAGGAGCACCAGTCCCAGCGCGGTGGCCGAACGGGCCAGCGGGGGCAGCAGGATGCTCAGCGCGAGCGCGGTGCCGGAGACGACCGTCACGGCGTGGTTGCCGAAGCGTCGGCACAGCCGCCCGGTGAGCATCATGAACGCCACCGCCCCCACGGAGACGCCGAGCAGCGCCAGCCCCAGGGCGCCCGCGCTGGCGCCGGTCTGCGCCTTGATGGCGGGGATCCGGACGACCCAACCGGCGAAGAGGAAGCCGTCCATGGCGAAGAACGCGGTGATCGCGGCGCGCCGGCGGGCCAGCGGGTGACCGGGCGCGCCCGAAGCCGCGGCCGTCGTTCCGATATGCGCCCCCCTTGGGGGATTTGAAGATCGAGAGGAGAGAGAGGGCCGATGGCGGGTGAAGACCGTGCGTATTTTGTTTAGCGTCGGCACAAAGCCAGAATAGAGGCGTGACCCAGACTCGGACAACCAGGCTGGAGCGGGGCCGCGGCGCCCTCGGACCCGCACTGGAGCTCGTACACACCGGACGCGCACCCACCCGCGCCGTCCTGACCTCCGAACTCGGCGTGACCCGGGCGACCGCGGGAGCGGTGGCCGCCGAGCTCGAAGCGCTCGGCCTGATCACCGTCGACTCCCGGCCGCACGCCTCCGCGGGCTCCCAGGGGCGCCCCTCGCACCGGTTGTCCATCAACGAGGACGGCCCGGTCGTGCTCGCCGCGCAGATCCACGCCGACGGCTACCGCGCGGCCCTGGTCGGCCTCGGCGGCCGGATCGTCGCCACCACGCCCAGCTGCGGCATCATCCCCGCGGACCCCGCCCACGTCCTCGCCGAGGTCGTCGAGGCCGGCGCCGCCCTGCTCCGCGAGACCGGGCGCCGCTGCCTGGGTGCGGGCCTCGCGGTGCCCTCCGCGGTCGCCGAACCGGACGGCGAGGCGCTCAACCCCCTCCACCTCGCCTGGCCTTCGGGCGCCCCGGTGCGCGAACTGTTCCTGCGCGCGCTGGCCGACGCGGAGATCCCCGGCGTCACCGAGAAGATCGGCTTCACCGGCAACGACGTCAACCTCGGCGCGCTCGCCGAACACCGGCACGGGGCCGGCCGCGGCGCCCGCCACCTGCTGTGCGTGGCCTCCGGCCACCGGGGCGTCGGCGGCGCGCTGGTCCTAGACGGCCGCCTGCACAGCGGCAGTTCGGGCCTCGCCCTGGAGGTCGGCCACCTCACCGTCAACCCCGAGGGCGCGCCCTGCCACTGCGGCAGCCGCGGCTGCCTGGACGTCGAGGCCGACCCGCTCGCCTTCCTCGTGGCCGCCGGCCGCGAACCGGGCCCGGAGGTCTCCCTCCTGCACCAGGCCGTCGAACTGCTCCGCGCCGAGCACGCCGACCCCGGCGTCCGCACCGCCACCAACCTGCTCATCGACCGCCTCGGCCTGGGCCTCGCCGGCCTCGTCAACATCCTCAACCCGGACCGCATCATCCTCGGCGGCCTCCACCGCGCTCTCCTGGAGGCCGACCCCGAACGCCTACGAGCGGTCGTCGCGGACCGCAGCCTCTGGGGACGCAGCGGCGGGGTCCCCATCCTCCCCTGCAGCCTGGACCACGGCAGCCTGGTGGGCGCGGCGGAGTTGGCTTGGCAGCCGATTTTGGACGATCCGCTGCTGGTATGACCCCGCACGTTGTCGGCTTTCCCGCCGTGGGGGTTGCCGGTCCGCTGCGCTTGGCGCGCCTCCCACGTTGTTGGCTTTCCCGCCGTGGCGCCTGCGGCGCTGGCTTGTTGTCCGCTGCGCGGGGCTGTCGGGGTGCGGTGACGGGCCTCCGGGGGCGGTAGGCCAGACTGCTTCGCTTTACGTCTGGCCTACCGCCCCCTCCGACCCGTCCCCTCCCGTGGGTGGGTGGAAAAACAGGTGAGTTGGGGCTGGCCCTTGTGGTCCTCTGACGGTCGTTGCCCGTTGCCTGGGGCCGCCCGTTCTCTGACGGTCACCACACGAGACTCACGCGTCCTCGTCCTCTTAGCTTGTCGATTAACCTCGATTGATTACAGAGCGCCACATACATGATCGAAGTGTCGAGGGGTTTCGAGTTGGAGTTTGTGCCGGATGACGACTCACTGGGCGGTATGCGTCCGTTCCTGGACGGGGACGAGGCCGTTTTGGGGTACGAGCCCCAGGAGGGCTTCCCGGATCGCTGCTGGATTCTGCACACCGTCACTGTGAGAGGGCGGAAGGTTCGGTGGAACGACGTACTGGCTGGTGCCGGCAAGCGTCTGGAGGACTGGCAGTACACACCCTCGTTCAGGGTCTTCGAGGGACTGGACCTGCCCGTCGACCTTGAGAAGCCGGACCTGGGGGAAATCGACCGCGACAGCCTGGCCCGTCTGGTCGGGGTTCTCGCCCGCCACAGCCCCGACGGGTTGCACACGGAGTGCTACTGGGCCCAGGCAGCGATCGAGGACATGGGCCGCCCGGTTCCGGCCCGCCGGGGCCGACTTGATGAGGCACTCACCCACCACGACGCCTGCGCACGGCCCGATCGGACCGCAAGGACCCAGTTCCCCGCACATTGGTGGCCCTTGGAAGGCTCCTGGTTCGTCCTGACCGACTGGGACCTGAGCGCCACCGAGGTCTTCGGCCCCCCAGCCCTGATCGCCGACCTTCTCACCGACGGCAGGCTCGATGCCGTACGCCACCCGAGCATCGCCGAGGTTCAGGGCAATCATGCTCAATGGCACGAGCCCACCAGCTGAACCCACGCGAATCTCACCGGGCCCCTGGGCTCGAACAGCACCTCGTACGGGCTCACCCACCCGGGCATTCGCCAGACATGCGGACGGCCCTCGCATGAGCATGCGTTCCGTCACAGAACCGCGCTCATACGAAGGCCGCAGGGGTGAGTCTGGTGCAGTACGACGCCCGGGACGAGGCATTCGACTTCACGTCCCACTTTCGGGAGGACTTCTACGCGTGTCTGACCCGGCGCGATGGCACCCTGTTCGAGCTCACGGACGCCATGTTGTGTGAGGACGGGCCGGTGACCTCGCCGGTCGACCTGACGCTGCTGGCCAAGCACCGGCGTGGGCACGGCGCGATGTACGACGCGCTCAACCAGGGCCGCATCGACGCGGCCAGACTGCGCAAGGCCCTGGCGATGCTGCCGCAGCCCAAGGCCGCCGACAACCGCCTGTTCTGCCACGTCTACGGACGCTCGGGACGCTCCAGCGACCAGTTCATCCCCGGCTGGCCGTACTCGTTCGTCGCCGCGCTGGAGACCAGGCGGACGTCGTGGTGCCAGCTGCTGGACGCGGTCCGGCTCGGGCCCGACGACGATGTCGCCGAGGTTACCGCCGCCCAGGTCCGCCGCGTGGTCACCGACCTGATCGGCCAGGGCCAGTGGGAGGCAGGGGACCCGGACATCCTGGTGGTCTTCGACGCCGGCTACGACGCCCCTCGCATGGCCTACCTCCTTACCGGACTGCCCGTCGAGGTCCTCGGGCGGATGCGTTCGGACCGGGTGGCGCCGTCCGGTGCCCTCCCTCAAGGAGTACGCCCTGGCCTATCCCCAGGGCGGGCGACCGCCGAAGCGCGGCAGGGAGTTCCGCTTCGCCAGGCCCGACACCTGGGGCGAGGTCGACGCGGAGACCGTGTAGGTCACGACCGGTACGGCACCGCACAGGCGATGGCCTGGGACCGCATCCACCCCCGCCTCATCACTCGCTCCGCGTGGATCGACCACGACGGCGAACTCCCCGTTATCGAGGGAACGTTGATCCGGCTGAAGGTCGACCACGTGCCCGGTGGCCGTGAGCCGCTGCCCTTGTGGCTGTGGTCCTCGAAGACTGGCCTGACCAGCGAAGACGTCGACCGGCGCTGGCAAGGATTCCTCCGCCGCTTCGATTTGGAACACACCTTCTGCTTTGAAAAGCAGACGCTCAGCTGGACGCGTCCCAGACTCCGTACTCCCGAGGCGGCGGACCGGTGGACGTGGATCGTCATCGCCGCACACACCCAGCTGAGGCTCACCCGCGAAGCCGCGGCCGACCTCCGCCGCCCCTGGGAGAAACCAGCTGAGCCCGCCCGGCTCACCCCGGCCCGCGTCCGCCGCGGGTTCAGGAACATCTGCCCCCACCTGCACAATCCGGCCCGTGCACCCAAACCGTCAACTCCAGGCCCAGGACGCCCGCTTGGCTCCAAGAACCGGCGGCCCACCACCCGTTACGACGTGGGCAAGACGACCAGACGGCCCGAAAGCATCGCGGAACGTAATCAACTCAAAGCTCACAAACCATAAAAAACAAGCTTGGAGGTTGTTGTCTTTCCGGGCTTGAGGTCTGCGTTTTCGCTGGTCGGGCGTAGGGCCGGCGGTCCCGTGGGAGTGGTTGACCTGTCGTGTGGACGAACTGCGGGAGGAAGTCGACCGTATCCAGGCCGAGTTGGCCGAGGCCGAGCAGGGCTGGGGGTGATCACCCGCTTTCGGGTTGGCAAGGTGCGGGCCTTGGCGCGCAGCCGGTCGTGGAACTCCTTGATCAGGCCCAGGTCGTTCCCGCGGCGGAGGAATGCGTATGCCCGGCCCCATGGCGGGAAGTTGGTCGGCATGGCGCGCTATTTGATGCCGCTGTCCGCCAGGTAGCGGACCGCGTCCAGCATCGTCCGATGACAGGTATGCCTCCGGCTGCCTGCCGCGGCCTCGCGGCCAGCTCGGCGCTGGCAGCAGTGACCGGACGGCGGCCCGTCACCGTCCGACATGTCGGTGGGGTAGCGGCGCTCGCGCACCCCGCGGTCGGCGGCGATTCCGAATCGGTGAGCCGCAACGACCGAAGCCACCCGCTCGGGGCTCCCGTTCGACCGGCACCGTTTCAGCATCGGAACAACGCCTTTGGCCGCCGCGCCGGCAGCTCGATCCGGTACTCGTCAGTTGCTCGGCCGAGACTGAGGCCGCCCCTCGACCGTCAGGGACATTCACGCCGATCGGCACGAAACGCCCGCCTCGCAGCCTTCTGTAACACGCTTCAGCTAGTCGGCTTCAAGGGCAGTGAGCAGCTCGGCGAGGGCGGGTAGGGCGTGCTCGATCGCTTCGCGGTTGTCCGGGGCCAAGTTGGCCAGGGCGCGGTGCAGGGCGGCCGTGCTGGTGCGGTCGTAGGTGTGGAGCATCTCCAGCGCGGTCGGTGTGGCGATGAGGTCGACGGTGCGCAGGTCGGTCGCGGAGGGTTTGCGCTCGACCAGACCGGTGGTGGTCATGGTGCGGACGAGGTTGCTGATCGTGGAGGGGGCCAGACGCAGTCGGTCGGCGGCCTGGCGCGGTGACAGCGGTCCGGCTTCGGCGAGTGCCCGGAGCAACTCGATCTGGGCCTCGGGGAGATCGGGGAGATCGGCGGCGCGTCGGGTGCGCAGCAGGGCCCGGCGTAGCGGGCCGATGAGGCGGCCGAACTCGGTAGCGGTGTCCATGGGGCGATTCTCTCAGGCAGATCCTTTTGCTGCAAAATAGTTTTGTGGCAAACTGGAATGGCCGGACGCACCACGCCGGCGAGCACCACCCAAGGAGGTCACCCATGACAAACGACGACACCACCAGCAACGGGGCCTTCCGGACCACCGTCGAGCAGCCGGTCCCACCGCAGGACCTGTCCAAGATCGCCGGCCACCGCTTCATCTACACCTACGCCAACGGCTGGCAGTACGAGATGTACGTGAAGAACGACCACACGATCGACTACCGGATCCACTCCGGCATGGTCGGCGGCCGCTGGGTCAAGGACCAGCATGTCGACCTCGTCCAGCTGGACGACGACAGCTACAAGGTCTCCTGGAACGAGCCCACCGGCACCTCGGTCGCGGTCAACGTCATGCCCGGCAAGCGCCGCCTGCACGGCGTCATCTTCTTCCCGTACTGGGTCGAGCAGCACGGCGATCGCACCGTCTGCTTCCAGAACGACCACCTGGACGACATGCGCCGCTACCGCGACCAGGGCCCCACCTACCCCATCTACGTCGTCCCCGAGTTCGCGAAGATCACCCTCTTCGAATACGTCGGCACCGACGACGAGTCCGTCATCTCCGTCGCCCCCGGCGACCTCCCGGCCGGCTGGTCCGACCGCACCAACTGACCGCCGCCGCGACCACGTCACCGGCGGCACCGAGCCCGGCCGCAGGCCATGCCCCCTTCGGCAAGATCGGAACAACAACAGCCACTTACGGCCACCACTCAACCCAGCGGCCTGAGTTGGCCCACCGGCAGGACGTGGCACCCACCCGTTTTTTCCCACCCACCCACGGGAGGTGACGGGCCGGAGGGGTGGGGGTGCCAGACGTAAAGCGAAGCAGTCTGGCACCCCCACCCCTCCGGCCCGTCACCGCACCCAACAGCCCCGCGCAGCGGACACAAGCCCGCGCCGCAAGGCGCAAACAACAGCACCCCGCACGGCGGGAAAGCCAACAACGTGGGGCACAGCCGGCCGCAGGCCCACGGCGGGTCAGCCAACAACGTGGGAGGCAGCCGGCCGCAGGCCAAACGCGGAGAGAGGATTGGCGACCACCATCCGTCGTACCAACGGCTCGCCCACGGCGAGCCTCAGCCGTCGGCTGAAACTGCGGAGCAGATTCGGCATGCCAGGACCGCCGTTCACCGCGCGTGCGGCGGCCGTCGTGGTGTCGCCGCCGAGGAGGATGCGGTCGGCGAACCCCGCGTCGCAGAGGGCCGCCACCGCATCCGGTAGGCGCCAGTCCGTCGCGTGGTGGGCGCGCGAGGGCCCGTCGAAGGCGAGGTAGGCGCCGGACTCGGCGGCCAGTCGGTGGACCGTGAGGTCGGGCGAGCGGTTGAGGTGGCCGAGGATCACCCGGTCCGCCGGGACCGCCAACTCGCCGCAGAGCAGGTCGAGTACGTCCAGCGCCCCGGTGCCGAGCTCCAGGTGGACGCCGATGGCCGCGCCGGTCGCCCGGTGGGCCTCGGCGGCGGCCGTCATGGTGCGCCGGGCGTGCCGGTCCAGCCCGTGGAAGCCGCCGGCCACCTTGATCAGGCCGGCCCGGGGACGGGGCTCGGGGCGGTCCTCGTCGGCCCCGGCGGCGTCGTCATGAGTCCCGCCGCCGGGGCGCACGCTCCCGATGCCCTCGGTGAGTTCCGCGACGAAGAGCGCGGCCAGGTCCGTCGGGAGGTTCGCCAGGACCTCGGGGGCGTAGTGCGCTTCCTGGTGGAGGCCCGTCGCGGCCACGATCGTCACGCCCGACTCGCGGGCCAGCCGCGGCAGTTCGGCGGCGTGCCGGCCCATGCCGTACGGCGTCCACTGGACCACCGCCGCCCCGCCGGCGTCGCGGAACGCCCGGAGTTCAGCGGCGGCCGCGTCGGCGTCGGCCAGTTCCTGGCCCGGCAGTTGGGGGCTGGAGAGGAACAGGTGGTCGTGCGCGTTGCAGACGCCGAGCCGCTCGGGGGCGAGGTCGCCGAGGACGGTGCGGATGACGGGGGCGCCGCCCCCGGTGGGGCCGGGCGTCGCGGCGGCAGACGGGCTCACCACTGCCGCCCGGTGCCCAACAGGGCGACCCCCGGGGCGGACAGGTGCAGCACCCGATAGCGCTCCCCGTCCGCGGACTCGGGGGCGGGGGAGGCCCACAGGGCGAAGTGGACCAGTTCCCAGTGCCGGGGGTCGAGGCCGAGGGCGGTGGAGTGGACGCCGTCCGTGGTCGCCAACTTCTCGTGTGCCACTAGGGCGTTCTCGATGGCGGCGGTCGGGTCGACGTCCTCCGGGAGGGGTTCGGTGCGCCGGGTGTAGGCGCCGGGGGTGTGTCCGGCGGCGGGGCCCGAACGGTGGTACAGGCCCTGCCAGTTGTGGACCGCGGGGCGCCCGAAGTCGTCGGAGAGGCCGCGGAACCCGTCGCCGGTCAGGAAGCGGGTCATCGCCTGTTGGTCGACCCAGAGGTAGAAGGGCGCGTACTGGTTGACCGGCGAGCCGTCGGTGCCGCGCTCGCGGACGCCGTACGCCTTGAGGCCGAGGCCCGGGAGGGTGTCCAGCAACGGGCCCTTGGTGGTGACCCGTTGGCGGATGATCCCCATGTCGTAGTCGGCGGGCAGGGTGATGCGGTACTGCATGGCGTGCATGGTGACTCCGGGAGGGCGTGCGGTCAGGGGGCGTCGGGCGCGGCGGGGTGGCCCGGCGTGCGCTGTGCGGCCAGCAGCGCCAGCAGGCCGTGCACGGCCGCGTCGAACGGCGCGGTGTCCTCGGCCGCCCGGGCCAGGACGTAGCCGCCCTGGACGACGGCGGTCACGCTCGCCGCGGTGGCGGCCGGATCGAGGCCGGTGGACAGCTCGCCGCGCCGCCGGCCCTCGGCGAGGACCTCGGCGATCCGGCCCTGGAGCCAGCCGAACATCTCGTCCAACGGGGCCCGCAGTTCGGGGTTTTGGACCACGTCGCGGTCCTGTGTCATCCGCCCGATCGGGCAGCCGCGCAGCACCCGCCGCTCCCGCAAGAGATACGCCGCGACCCGGTCGTACGCGGTGCCGGGGCCGGCGAAGATCTCCTCGGCCGCCGCCGTCATGTCCTCGGCGGTGCGCCGGATCGCCGCCAGCGCGAGGTCGGACTTGCCCGCGAAGTGGTGGTACATGCTGCCCTGGCCCACCCCGGCGCGCTGGAGGATCGCCTTGGGGCTGGTGCCCACATAGCCGCGCTCCCACAGGAGTTCCTGGGTGCTGGTGACGAGCCGTTCCCGGGTGCTGGCCGGGGGCGCCTGCGACGCGGTCGCCGCCCCGTTCTGCGCGCTGCTGCTCATACCGCGACTTTACATACCAGTAGTTACAGAGATCAAGGAGGGAGGTGGGCGACTGCCTGCTGGCCTCCTACGCCTCCCGTCGTACCGCCACTGTCGCCGCGCGTACGACGACGTGCGGGGCTTCGGGAGGGAGCCTCGAAGGCGTACCCGGAGGGGCCGGCCGATCCGCGGGCGGTTGTGCATCCGGGGCGTCCCGTCGAGGAGTTGACTTCCGTGAATGCAGCCATGAGTACGTCCGCGAACGCGCTGGCGGAGCACTGGTCCGGCGGTGGGCCGGGCCCCTGGGTCCTGTTCGTCCCGCTGGTCTGGGCGGCCGTCGTCTTCGGCGTGGTGACGCTGCTGCGTCGCACCGGGTGGCGGCACGGCGGACCCGGGCGGGCCTTCCGCGGCCCGTGGTCGGGGGGCCGGCCCACGGGCGGTGGGGACGCGCCCACGCCGATCGCCGTCCTCGGGCGCCGGTTCGCCGCCGGCGAGATCGACGAGGAGGAGTACTGGCGCCGACTGTCCGTCCTGGAGGAGCACTTCGGCGCCGGCCCCAAGGGCAAGGCGGCCTGACGGGCGGGGATTTCAGCCGACCTGTGCGCTCCGGGTGCGGGGCCGGGGGCCGGTGGCCGGCTCCGTCAGCGGCGCGGTGTCCCACCCGACGTGCCGCGCGCGGGCCTCCGCGGGGGCGGTGGTGAGAGCGGGGAGGGTGAACCAGACGATCTTTCCCGGGTCGTGCGGGCGCACCCCCCAGCTCTCACTGAGCGCCGCGATCAGCGCCAGCCCGCGGCCGGAGGTCTCCCAGCTGCCGGCCGTCCGCAGCCGCGGCAGCCGGGGGTCGAGGTCGTGCACCGAGACCGTCAACTGGTCGAGCAGCACGCATAGTTCGACCGTGCACTGCTTGCTGGGCCGGGCGTGCCGGTGGACGTTGGCGAGGAGTTCGGTCACCCCGAGTGCGGCCGGGTCGATCAGGGCGTCGAGCTGCCAGTAGCGCAGCTGCGCGGTGACGATCCTGCGCACGTGCCCGATGCGGGCCGGGAGGGCCTGGAGCTCCACCGTGCAGTGTCTGCTGGGCTGCCTGATCACGACCGCGACTCCCTGATGAGGTCGGGCGCCCCTCGTACCGGGAAGGGGCGAAGATCGGAACCAGCGATGCCGGCTGCACCACAGCGTCACCGCTGTTGAACCCTCGGTGATACGTGTCCAGGGTCAGGCAGGCGGTGCACCGTCGCAACCGCACCGCCTCAGCCGCGGGCGGCGTTCACGCGCGTGGCTGACGTGCTGCTTCGATGGCCTTGAGGAAGCGGTCCCGGGTGCCCAACGTCAGCGAGTAGCGGTTGCCGTTGAGGGTGGCGAGCGCCCGGTCGCGGGCCGCGAAGAGCGGCTTGTGCGCCTCGACGGCGCCGAGCGGAGCGCTGTCGATTTCCCTTCCGTAGCTGGTCAGAAGGGCAAGCCGCCCCCCGCTGATGCGGATCTGTCCGGCCCTTGTCAGGGACCGCAGCGAGCGCTCGATCCGCACGCCGGTCGCGTTGTACTCCTGGTCCGCCATCGTTACCACTCCCCGATGCTATGGGCGGTACGGTCCGCCGCCCCCCTGAGGGAATTTTGCCGACATCGCTCGCGGTACACCAGTGCCGTACGGGGCGCAGAGGCGCACAACACCCTTCCCCCAGGCCCTTCTTGGGGCCGCTCAAAGCGATGTTTATGCAGGTGAGAAGCGTGCGCCGGGTGGTTATAGTCGTTACCCGGCCGGCCTTTCCGGCGGGCCCGTAGACCCTTGAGGAGCGCGCCGGTGAGCACCGCACAACAACCGCAGGGCCGGCCCGGTGACCAGGGAACGACCCGGATCCCGGTCCTGCCGACCATCGATGTGGACCGCTCGGATCCGGACTACCGGGACTGGCTGAAAGAAGCCGTCCGCAAGGTCCAGGCGGACGCCAACCGCACTGCCGATACCCATCTGCTGCGCTTCCCGCTGCCCGAGCGGTGCGGCATCGACCTCTACCTCAAGGACGAGTCGACGCACCCCACCGGCAGCCTCAAGCACCGGCTGGCCCGCTCGCTGTTCCTCTACGGGCTGTGCAACGGCTGGATTCGCCCGGGGAAGCCGGTGATCGAGGCGTCCAGCGGTTCCACGGCCGTCTCCGAGGCGTACTTCGCCTCGCTGATCGGCGTCCCGTTCATCGCCGTGATGCCGGCCACCACCAGCCGGGAGAAGACCCGGCTGATCGAATTCCACGGCGGCACCTGTCATCTGGTGCAGGACCCGCGGACCGTCTACGAGGTCTCGGCGCGGCTGGCCGCCGAGTCCGGCGGGCACTACATGGACCAGTTCACCTATGCCGAGCGGGCCACCGACTGGCGCGGCAACAACAACATCGCCGAGTCGATCTACCAGCAACTGCGGCTGGAGCGCTATCCCGAGCCCGCCTGGATCGTCGCCACCGCCGGCACCGGCGGCACCTCCGCGACCATCGCCCGCTACGTCCACTACATGCAGTTCGACACCCGGATCTGCGTCCCCGACCCGGAGAACTCCTGCTTCTTCGACGGCTGGCGCACCGGCGACGCGGGGACCGACTGCGCCACCGCGTCCCGGATCGAGGGCATCGGCCGGCCGCGGATGGAGCCCAGCTTCGTGCCCGGGGCGATCGACCGGATGATGAAGGTGCCGGACGCGGCGAGCATCGCGGCGGTGCGCGCGCTGGAGCGGGCGATCGGCCGCAAGGCGGGCGGCTCGACCGGCACCGGGCTGTGGAGCGCGCTGCGGATCGTCGCGGAGATGGTCGCCGAGGGGCGCACCGGGTCCGTGGTGACGCTGCTGTGCGACCCGGGCGAGCGCTACCTCGACAAGTACTACTCCGACGACTGGTTGGCCGCCCAGGGGCTCGACATCGCGCCCTACGCCCAAACCATCGAGCGCTTCCTCGCCAGCGGGTCCTGGGACGGCTGACGGCCCGCCCGTCGGGTGGGCCGCCTCGTCAGCCCGCGGCGAGCCGGCGGTCCAGGGCCCGCAGCGCGTCCCGGAAGGCGCGGCCCAGGGCCGGCCGGGCCAGCGGCATCAGCCAGCGGAACGCCGCCGGGCCGTCCGCCGCGAACGTCCACCGCACCCGGGTGCCGGCGCCGGCCGGCGTCAGCCGCCAGTCCTCCAACAGGGCCCGCAGCACGGGGGCGTTGGTGGTGTCGATGCGGTAGGCGTAGCGCGCGCCGGGCTCGGTGGCCAGCAGCGTCTCGGCGAAGCGGACGCCGCCGGTGAGGGTGATCTCCCGGCCCCGGCCGTCGGGCGTCGGCACCGCCCGGGACACCGCCGCGAACCACTCGGGCAGGCCCGGGACGTCGTCCGCCAGCGCGGCGTAGACGGCCCCGGGCGGCGCCGCGACCTCGGTGGCGAACGTCAGTCGCAGCGGCGCCGAGGCGGCGAAGTCGAGCACGACGGGGCGGAGCCGCCGGGACATGGGCGAACACCTCCTGGGGGCGATGGGATTGGTGGGGCGGCGGCCCGTGCGACGGGGCAGGCACGCCAATTGACGGGGTGTCAGTCGTCCGCTTCGGGGGGTGTCTCGCCCGCCACCACCAGCTCCGTCGACCGGTCGCCGAACTCCGCCCGGGCCTCGGCGGACAGCCCGGCGTCCGTCACCAGCACGTCCACCTCGTCCAGGGCGGCAAACGAACTCAGGCCGACCGTGCCCCACTTGGTGTGGTCCGCGACCACCACCACCCGCCGCGCGGAGCGGACGAAGTGCCGATTGGTCTCCGCCTCCGCGAGGTTGGGCGTGGAGAGCCCGGCCTCCACCGATATGCCGTGCACACCGAGGAAGAGCAGATCGAAGTGGAGCGAGCGGATCGCGGCGTCCGCCACCGGGCCGACCAGGGTGTCCGACGGGGTGCGGATGCCGCCCGTCAGCACCACCGTCGCCGCCTTCGCCGGCGCGGGGCCCTCGCCGCCACTGGCCGCGGCCCGCTGGGCGTCGTAGAACACATCGGCCACCCGCACCGAATTCGTCACCACCGTCAGCTCCGGCACCTCCACCAGCCGCTGCGCCAGCGCGTACGCCGTCGTGCCGCCCGCCAGCGCGATCGCGCTGCCCGGCACCGCCAACTCGGCCGCCGCCTTGGCGATCTCGGCCTTGGCACTCAGCTCCAGCCCCGACTTGGCCTCGAAGCCCGGCTCGTGCGCACTGGGCTCGCTCACCGGGAGGGCGCCGCCGTGCACCTTCTCGATCACGCCCTGGCGGGCCAGCGCGTCCAGATCGCGACGGACCGTCATGTCCGAGACGCTCAGGCGCCGGGTGAGCTCGTTGACCCGCACGCCGCCGCGCCGTCTGACCTCGTCGAGGATCAGGGCCCGCCGTTGCTCCGCGAGCAGATTCTGGTTGTCGCCCACCGCGGCCCGTCCCTTCCGCCCGGCTCTCCACCCCGGGTCCCTTAGCCGGCTGTTCGCCGCCCTGGCACTTTCGTTCCTCATCCTCGCACGTGGGTCTGACAGCGGCCCCGGTCCGGGTGAACGACGGCCAGGGAAAGCGCAACCGGCGCCCCGGGAACCACAACGGGGGTGCGGGCGCTCCCAGAAGACAGGGACAATCCGGTGCGGCACACCCGCCCGCCCGTTCACACCGCACGCACTGACATCGGGGGAAGCCAGTGGAGACCGTCGCCACACCACCACCCGCCCGCGCGAAACAACCGCGCCCGGCGGCCGCCGCCACACCAGCCACCGCACCCGTCACCGCGCCGCAACGGCCCCAGCTCGCCCTGGAACTGCTGGTCCACGGCGTCGGCGGCACCACGCCCGAGAAGATGCTCGGCGACCCGCGCGTCCAACGGATCACCGGCGACGACACCGCCGCCTGCTACCGCCGCACCGACGACGCGGACGCCGAGCGCCGCCCCGACGACTACCGCACCCGCCCGGTCCGCGAGGCGTACTGCTGGTCCAACCTCACCTCCGGCAACGGCGCCCGCGCGCTCTGGCTGGTCCTGCTGCCGTTCATGGTCGCCAACCTCGCCCACTGGATGCGCCCGGCCGCCCCGCCCGACCACCGGGGGCAGCGGATCTACGACCTCCTGGTGCGGCTGCTCGCCCTCAGCCTCACCGTCCTGCTGGCCGCCGCGGCCTGCGAGGTCGCCCTCGACCTCACCGCCTGGCAGTGCGCCGGCACCCCGGCCTGCACCGCCGGGAAGTCCTGGCTGGGCTTCCTCGACCCCGCCGACGGGGGCTGGTGGAGCGCCCCGGGGCGCCGCCTGGTCCTCGGCGCCACGCTGCCGCTGGCCGTCGTCGGCTTCCTGTGGTGGCTCTCGCACCGCACCTGGAGCGCCTACGAGTCCGCCTCCCCGCCGCCGCGCCGCCCCGGCGCCTCCCGCGACACCCCCGCCCACGAGCGCACCGCGCTGGGCCTGGACGGCTTCTGGTACGGCCGCCGGGTCGTCGCCCGGCTGCGCGCCGCGCACACCGCGGCCGGCGTGCTGATCATCGCCGCCGCGCTGCTGGTCGCCTCCCTGCGGACCGACCGGCGGGCCGGCGCCGCCGAACTGACCGCCGTCGGCCAGGCCCTCGCCGGCCTGCTCGTGCTGCTGGCCGCCGCCACCCTGGCCGTCGTCTGGCGCACCGCCCGGAGCGAGGCGGACCGGGACGAGGAGTCCGACCGCCGCACCGTACGGGCGCTGCCGATCGCCGCGCTGACGGCGCTCGCGCTCACCGCCGGCTACGCCGCCTGGGCGCGGCCGGCGGCGCGCAGCCACGGTGCGCTGCCCGGCGTCGCGACGTTCGGCGGAATCGCCGTCATCCAGGGCGCGTTGGTGCTGGGCCTGGCGGTGACCGCGTGGTTCCTCCAGCGCGCCGCCCGGGGCGAGGCCCGCACCGCGCTGCGCGGCATGGGCGGCCCGGCCGTCGCCCTGCTGTCCTGCGCGCTCGGCGGGGTGCTGTCCGGGGGAGTGGCCCAGCGGTTCGCGGACTGGATCGACGGGGCCGCCACCCCCGGCCAGGACCACGCCGCCGTACCGGGGCCGCCGGTGTTGCTGTCCTGGCAGGCGTCGGTGCTGCCCGCGCTGTTGGTCGTGGTCGCCGCGATCGCCGCGCTGGCCGGTATCCGGGTGCTGGTCGTCCGCAAGCGGGTCGCCAAGGACGTCCCCGGCCTGTACGACCCGCGTGAGCGGCCCGACGTGCTGCGCACCGAACGCATCGCGGGCACCATCGCCCGCGCCGGCCTCACCGACGCCGCGCCCGTTCTGGTCGCCGCGATCGCCACCGTCACGCTGCTGTTGGGCGCCGGCGCGGTGGTCGGCGCCTGGCTCACCGACCTGGCCCCGGGCCGCGCCACCGCGGGCGCCCCGCCGTTCGTGCACGCCGCGGCCGACACCGCCGAATCCCTCGGCTCCTGGCTGATGGGCGCCGGCGTGGTCCTGCTGCTCACCATGGGTCGGCGCGCCTACCGCGACCAGTCCGCCCGCCGCACCGTGGGCATCCTCTGGGACGTCGGCACCTTCTGGCCGCGCGCCGCGCACCCCTTCGCCCCGCCCTGCTACGCCGAGCGCGCCGTGCCCGACCTGACCTGGCGGATGGCCACATGGACCGAGCAGTTCGACGGCCGGCTGGTGCTCTCCGGCCACTCCCAGGGCAGCGTGCTGGCCGCCGCCGCGGTATGGCAGTTGGACCTGGTCACCCGCAGTCGGGTCGCGCTGCTCACCTACGGCAGCCCACTGGAGCGCCTCTACGGCCGCTGGTTCCCCGCCTACTTCGGCCCGCCGCTCCTCACCGGCCTGCACCGCGAGATGGACGACTGGCGCAATCTCTGGCGCTTCACCGACCCCATCGGCGGACCGATCCGGCTCACCTGTGAGGACGGCCGGTCCGTCGACGAGGGCCCGCTGCGCGACCCGCTCGCCTTCGGCCGCACCCTGCAAAACCCGCTGCCGGCCCAGATCCTGGGCCACGGCGACTACCAGGCCGACCCCGTCTTCGACCAGGTGCGCGCCGACCTGCTCGCCCGGCTGGAACCAGGAACACCGGGCCAACGCGCCGACGAGCTGCCGCATCAGGGGAGTTCGGGCAGGTCCTCGGCGTAGAGGAGGGTCAGGTCGTCGGTGCTCGGGTCGGTGAGCTTGGCGACCCGGCCCGCGTGCCGCTCGACCATCGCCTCGAACGTCTGCCGGGCGGTGCGCCCGTTGCCGAACGACGGTCCCTTGGGCAGCGCCGTGAAGTGCTTGAGCAGGGCCTCGCCGGTGCCCTCGGCGAGGCGGTACTCGTGCTCCTCGCCCTGCTGCTCGACGATCCGCAGTAGCTCCTCCGGGGCGTAGTCGCCGAACCTGATGGTGCGGGAAAAACGGGACGAGATACCGGGGTTGGTGGCCAGGAAACGCTCCATCTCCGCGGTGTAGCCGGCCACGATCACCACCACCGCGTCCCGGTGGTCCTCCATCAGCTTCACCAGGGTGTCGATGGCCTCCTTGCCGAAGTCCCGCCCGGAGTCCTCGGGGGCCAGGGCGTACGCCTCGTCGATGAACAGCACCCCGCCGCGCGCCCGGTCGAACGCCTCCTGGGTGCGGATCGCGGTCGAGCCGATGTGCTCGCCCACCAGGTCCACCCGGGACACCTCGACCAGGTGGCCGCGCTCCAACACCCCCAGGGCGTGCAGGATTTCGCCGTAGAGCCGGGCCACCGTGGTCTTGCCGGTGCCGGGGGAGCCGGTGAACACCAGGTGGCGGCGGACCGATGCGGCCTTCAGACCGGCCTCCTGCCGCCGGCGGCCCACCTCGATCATGTTGATCAGGGTGCGCACCTCCCGTTTGACGCTGTCCAGCCCCACCAGGGTGTCCAGTTCACCCAGCACCTCCTCGGAGGGGCGGTCGGGCGTCGGCGCCGTCTCCGGGGCCGCGGTGGCGGTCGGCGCCGGGCGCGCGCTGGGGACGTTGCCCAGCAACCCGGCCGTCTGGGTGGCCTGTTGGACGGGCGGCGCGGTCACCGTCGGCATCTGCGTGGTGCGGCTCTCGTCGCTGGTGCAGTCCTCGACCGTGGGCCCGCCGCCGCTGCCGAGCGCGTCGGCGAACTCGTAGCCGCCGCGGGCGCACCGCTCCGTGCGGCACCGGGTCAGCGTCGTCCGGCAGCCGTCGATCACGTGGAAGCCGAAGCCGGAGCTGCCGGTGACCCGGCAGCCGTGGAAGGTGCCGCGGCCCTCCGCGGAGACGTAGACCCCGGCCTCGGTCGGCGAACTGACCGTGCAGCCCTCGACGGTGGGGTCCGCGCCCTTGGTGACGATCACCCCGGTCTGCGCCCCGTCGATGGTGCAGTTGGCGAGCGTGCCGCCGCTGCCGTGGTCGCGGAACCAGGCGCCGGTCGAGGACTCCCGGATCCGGCAGTCGTCCAACTGGACGGTGGCGCCGTCGCTCACCGACACCGCGGTGTTGCGGACCTGCGCCAGGTCGCAGTCGACCACGTCGGCCCGGGAGCCCCGGTCCAGCACGAAGAGCGCGTCGGGAACGTCGTGCACCCGCGTCGAGTCCAGCACCGCGGTCGCCCCGTCGCTGACCCAGACCGCCGGGTAGTCGCCCGTACTGTCGTGGATCTCGCACTGGTTGGCGTCCACCCGGGTGCCCGGGTCCCACACCGACAGGCCGTTGCGCCCGAAGTGCCGCACCGTGCTGCGGGTCAGCGTCAGCACCGAACGGGAGCGCAGGTCCACCGCGTTCTCCGGGATGTCGTGAATGTCGCAGTCGGCGAGCGTGAGCACCGCGTCGGTGTCCAGGGTGACGCCGTCCGCGGTGGTGCGGTGCACCGTGCAGTCGGTGAGGTGACCGGCGGCCCGCGCCGCCACCTGGACGCCCGCGCCCTTGATCTCGTACAGCTCGCAGCCCACCGCCTCGACCGCGCTGCCCTCGCCGGACAGCGACAGCCCGGCGCCCGAGGCGTGATGGATCCGGCAGCGCTCCAACCGCGGGTGGGCGCCGCCGCGCACCGCCACCCCGGCCTGCCCCGCGGCCATCACCTCGCACTCCTCGAAGACCCCGCCGGCGCCGTCCAGGACGCTGATGCCGACCCCGCCGGCGTTGTCGACCGTGCACCGCCGCACCGTCGGACGCGCCCCGCCGCGCACCTCGATCCCGGCCGCGGACCGGGTCACCACGCGGATGTCGGCCAACTCCGGGGCGCCGTCCTCCACCAGCAGCGCCGGCGCCGCCGAGTCGGTGGCCTCCAGGTGCAGGTCGTGGACGGTGGCCGAGGCGCGTATGGTCAGCGCGACCCCGTCGGCCGGCGCGATCCGCACCGAACCGCGGGACCCCTCCGGGCCGCGCAGCGTCACCGCCCGTTGCAGCACCAGGTTTTCGCGGTACGTCCCCGCCGGCACGGTCAGGACGTCACCGTCCCCGGCGGCCTCCAGGGCGGCGGCGAGCGAGCTGTACTCGCCGGTGCGGCGCCGCCAACGCGACGTTCCGGAGTGCGTCACCTGGACCGAGCCCTGTGCCATGGCGGTGTCGTGTCCCCACTTCGTACGGCGGATGTCGGCCCGGCAGTCATCCGTCCGCGGATGTCCGCTTTGAGGTCTGCGGGGCCCCAGCCGTCAGGCTGGAGGCACCACCGTAGCGCGCCTGAGGGGTGGTGGTTGCCACGGTCCGTCGCCTGGTCAGCCGCGCTCAACTCCCGGCGTCGGCACGGCCCCAGTCCTGTCCGGCGCGCTCCCACGCCGCGTCCCAGCACCGGTACCGACGCGCCATCAGCTGTCGCACCGCCAGCCGTCGGGCGCCCTCGACGAGCCCCCCGAACGCCACCGCGGTGCCCACCGCGGCCAGCCCCGCGTGGGTGGCCGCGGTGGACTCGTCCATCGGCGGCGGCGCCGGCCGCCCGTGGGTGTCGGTCCACAGCCGGAACTGCTCGCCGGCCCGCACCGGCCGCGGCGCGGCCACCTCCCCGCTGCGCGGCTCGCCGTCCGGCCCGGCCCAACGGGCGAGCACCCGCGGGTGCCCGCTGTGCGGTACGGAGGTGTCCGGGTCGGGGACGACCCTGGCGCCGGCCGCCGGTCGCGCCACCGTCGCCCACACCGGCCGGCGTTCGTGGCGCTGGAGCTGTACGGTCGCCAACAGGGCGCCGTGCGCGGCCCGTCCGGCGAACCAGCCGGCGGTCGGCGCCCCGACGGCGATGAGCAGCGCGGCGCCCAGCGCCAGCCAGGCTTCCCACCGGTCGGTGCGGCGCCGGAGCGGATTGCCCCGCCAGTGCCAGATGCCCCTGATCGCCCGCATCGTGCCCCCTTTCCGTGTCTGTGCATACCGCACGGAGCGGCGTCGATGCGCGCGGCCAGGGAGGCGGGCGGCGACATCGCGCCGCGCGGTGGGCGGGCGGTTCGGGTATCGCACGCCCCAGCAGGCTCATGCGCCCCCGAACTCTCGCTGTTAATGCGGAAGTTGGCGGCATTTTGGTGCAGTTGCGCCGTCCCGCCGAGTCGGCCGGATCGTGCCCCCGTGCGGCGGCACGGTCAGTGCAGCCTGACCGCCACCGTCACCACCGCGCCCTGCCGGTCCGCGGTGCCGGTGCCCGGAGTGACCGCGAACCGGTCCGTCACCAGCCGCGCCAGCCACAGCCCCCGCCCCTTGGGCGCGCCGTCCAGACCCGGCAGCAGCTCCGGGATCACCGTCTCGCTGAAACCGGGGCCGGCATCGCTGATCCGGCACTCCAACTCGTCGCCCACCCGCCGCAGTACCAGCCGTCCCGCGCCGCCGGCGTGCTCCACGGCGTTCCCGGCGATCTCGTCCACGGCCAGCACGAACTCCCCGCGCCGCGGCTCGTTGAGCCCCTCGCGGGCGGCGCACTCCTCGACCAGCAGCCGCAGTTGCGGCAGCAGCCGCGCGGTGAAGCGCCGCTGCAACAAGCGGCGGCCCGGCTCCTCCGCCGGGCCCTCCGCCCCACCGTGACCCGTGGGTTCCGGGTTCAGCACGGCCGCGCTCCTCCCTCGGTCCGAATCGGCGCCCGTCGGGGCACCGCCGCCACGCCCAGCCGCCGCACCCTCCGGTGCCGCCCGCGGTCGCAGCGCACCTCCACCCGCTCGTGGCCCGCCGCGCCCCGGGCCAGCGCGCCCTCCAACGACCGCAACCACGCGGCCCGGTTGGCCGCGTCCGCCTCGCCGACGAAGCACAGCACCCCGCCGGCCCCGAGGTCGGCCACCCGGCCCATGTCGCTGAACGCCCGCAGCCGCGCCAGTTGCCGGGCGGCGGTGAACTCGGCGTCCGGGCGGATCAGTTCGCGCATCGTGGCGATCACCAGCTGGCCGCGCTCGCGGGCCCGGGCCGGGCTGCGGTTCGGGAGGTCGATCCGGGCCAACACCTCGTCCGTCGGCACCCCCGGGCACGGCGGCACCAGGGCCTTCTCGCCGCGGGCCAGCCCGAGCCGGACGCACGCCGTGACCGCCTCCCACCGCACCTCGTCGTCGCCGTAGCCGACGAAGGCATGGTCTCTGGGCCGCAGGGGCTGAACGGGGATGAGGCGTCCGCTCGCGGCGTGGCTGGCAGGCATCGGCACAACAGCTCTCTGTCTCCCCCCGAGGCCCGTCCCGTCGGCGGCGCGGTGCGCGCTCACTGTAGGCAGCCGCCGGGCGGCCCGCAATGAGGGTGGCGGCCGCCGTATGCGCCCCGTCAGTCGAGTATCTCGAACGGGTCGCCGACGCGGAGTGTGCCCGTTGTGCGGGGGATCAGATTCTGGCCGAAGAGCAGCCGGTCGCCGAAGCGTCGGTGCCGGGCGAGCGTGCGCAGCGGCTCCTTGCCGCGGGCGGCGGTGCGCTGGTCGACGGTGGTCACCGCGCAGCGTCCGCTGGGCTTGGCGACCTGGAAGACCACCTCGCCGATCCGCACCCGGCGCCAGTCGTCCTCCGCCCAGGGGGCGGTGCCGTCGAGCACCACATTGGGCCGGAAACGTTCCATGGGCAGGGGGCCCTCGTCGGGCCGATCGCCCTGTGCGATGAGCGAGTTGAGGGCGTCCAGCGAGGCGCTGGTGGTCACCAGGAGGGGAAAGCCGTCGGCGAAGCTGACCATGTCGCCGGGTTCGCTGAAGCGCGGGTCCACGGGCCGGCGCTTGTCGGGGGCGTCCATGTGCACCAGTTGGCACTCGACGCCCATGTAGGCGGCCCACCACGCGGCCGCCTCCGGGCCCGCGGGCACGGCCTGGACGACGTTGCCGAAGACCTCGACCGGGATCGTGGTCACCGGCTCGGGCACCGGGACCACCAGCGGCTCCACCCCTGGCGCGGTCAGCCGCAGACCTCCGCCCGGCAGCTCTTCGGCACGGGCCAACGCCAGCCTCGGGTGCTGGCGTTGGGTGAACTGCCGACCCGCGGTGTCGGCCACCAGCCAGCGCCGGTCCCCGGCCAGCCCCCAAGGCTCGACCACCGCTTCGGCCCGGTCCAAGGCCGTCGTGGCCTTGACCGGATAGACGTGCAGCGACTGGACCCGTGGCATCGACATGGACCCATCCTGCCAGTCGCTTCGGACGTGCGGACGAAGAGTCAGTAGCCGCGCGGGTACTGGCGGCCATACCCCGGGTCGTCGAACGGCGAGGAGGGTCGGGGCGCGACCGGGGCGGCCGGGCGCATCGCCTCGTACCCCGTGCCGGGACCCGGCGCAGGGCGCTGGTGCTGCTGCGGGGGCGGATAGCTGCGGGTCCCTGCCTGCTGCGGGATGTACGGCGCCGGGGTGTGCTGCAACGGGGCGACCGGCTGCGCCGCGGCACCCGGATACCCGCCGGGCCCGGGCGGCGGCGAGGACGCCGAGGGGAGTGCGGGCAGGGCCGAGGGCAGCGCAGGCAACGAGGAACCGGTTTCCCAGGGGGAGGGGTTCACCCGGATCGGAGCGATCTGCGGGGTGCCCCGCTCTGCGACGAGGCTGTCGTAGATGGGGGTGTCCGGGAAGGAGGGCGATGCGTAATAGCCGCCGCTGTAAGTGGAGCGGGGGGAGGTCATGCCTCATAAGTTAAGCCCACGATGTGCCGAATGGGGAGCCTGGAAAGGGGGTTGTTTCAGGTGTTCGGAACGGCCGTGGGTCGCCAATGTGAGCGAAGTTGTGAAAATCGGTCGCGATCGCCCGTAGGGATCGTGTAAAGACCTCGCTTCCCGTAGGTGAACAGGGGGGCGTTCGGGGCGTTCCCGGCCAAGTAGGTTGGTGGGGGCCACGGCTGACGGTGCACGAGGCCACAGGACGACAGGAGGATGCGGCGATGTCGATGCTCAAGGGCGGCAACGTCCCGGTCCCGGCGCCGGCGGTGCGGGTGGAACTAGGCTGGCGGCCGGCCCCCGGGACGCCGGACGTGGACGCCTCCGCGCTGCTCCTGGCGTCCGGACGGGTGCGCGGCGACGCCGACTTCGTCTTCTACAACCAGCCCGTGCACGCCTCGGGCGCGGTCCGCCACGAGGGCAAGCGGCCGGTCGACGGGACGCTGGTGGACGCCCTGAGCATCGACCTCGCCGCCGTCGAGGCGGCCGTCGACACCGTCGTCCTGGCCGCCTCCGCCGACGGCGGCAGCTTCGGCGCCGTCCCCGGCCTCTCCATACGGGTGCTGGACGCGGGCAGCGGCGCCGAACTCGCCCGCTTCGACAGCGCGGACGCCACCACCGAGACCGCGTTCGTGCTCGGCGAGCTCTACCGCCGGCAGGGCGGCTGGAAGTTCCGCGCGGTGGGACAGGGGTACGCCACCGGACTCGCGGGGCTGGCCACCGACTTCGGCATCAGCGTCATGGACGAGCCGGCGCCCGCGCCGGCGCCCGCATCGACCCCCGTGCCCGCCCCGCCGGCTCCGGCGGCGCCGCCCGTACCGCCCGCTCCGCCCGCCCCCATGGCGCCGCCCGCCCCCATGGCGCCGCCCGCCCCCATGGCGCCGCCCGCGCCCCCGGTGGCCCCGCCGCCGACCGGTCAACCGGTGGCGTCAATTCCGCGCCCGCCCGACCCCGTGGCGCCCGCCCCCGCGCCCGCTCCCGTCCGGCTGACGAAGGTCACCCTGACGAAGGAGGTGCCGGCCGTCTCGTTGACGAAGCAGGGTGGCACCTCCGGCGTCATGCGGGTCAACCTCAACTGGCGCGCGGGCGGCGCCGGCAAGCGCCTCGGCAAGAAGCTGGGCCGCACGGCGATGGCGGCGCTCGGCGCCCGCGGCGCGCTGCTGCCGTCCACCGGCGACCTCGACCTGGACCTGTGCGCGCTCTACGAGTTCACCGACGGCTCCGCCGGCGTGGTGCACCCGCTCGCCGGGGCCTTCGGCGACCTGCACGCCCCGCCCTACATCCAACTCGACGGCGACGACCGCACCGGTGCCGTCGCCACCGGCGAGAACCTCACCATCAACCTCGACCATCAGGCCCGCTTCCGCCGCATCCTGATCTTCGTGACGGTCTACGCCGGCGCCCGCAGCTTCGAGGGCCTGGACGCCACCGTCACCCTCCAGCCGCAGCACGGCGCCCCGGTGGAGTTCGCGCTGGACGCCTGCACGGTGCCGGCCACCGTCTGCGCGCTGGCCCTGATCACCAACACCGGCGGCGAACTCGTCGTCCAGCGCGAGGCCCGCTACCTCGTCCCCGCCCCCGGCGTCAGCCCCCAGCGCGCCGTCGACCACGCCTACGGCTGGGGCCTGACGTGGTCCCCGGCCAGCAAGTGACCAGCGAGCAAGTGACCGGCGGGCAATACACCTAGGGCGCCCCGTAGGTGCGGCCCTTCCAGGCCGCGCCGCGCCCCCGGTAGTGCTGCACGGCCGAGTCCACGGTCATCAGGAGGTAGAGCAGCGCGGTGAACGGGAGCAGCGGGGCCAGCCACGGCGGCTGCCGGTAGTAGCGCAGCATCGGCAGGAACGTCCCGCACATCACCGCCCAGGCCGCGCCGCCCAGCGCCGCCGCCAACGGGGCGCCGGCCGCAACTCCCGCCAACAGGGCGGCCGGTGGCGCCAGATACACCAGCGCCAGCCCGAGGACCGTGCCCAACAGGACCACGGGCCGGTGCCGTAGTTGTGCGTAGGCGGTGCGGGACACCATCCGCCACAGCTCCGCCAGCCGCGGATACGGGCGCACGCTGGACACCCGGTCGGCCAGCCCCAACCACACCGCGCCGCCGGCCCGCTGCACCGCCCGCGCCAGCGCCACGTCGTCGATCACCGCGTGCCGGATCGCCTCCGGGACGCCCGCGCGCTCCGCCGCCTCCCGCCGCAGCAGCACGCACCCGCCGGCCGCCGCCGCGGTCCGGGCGCCGCGCCGGTTGACCCACCGGAACGGGTAGAGCTGCCCGAAGAAGTACACGAAGGCCGGCACGATCAGCCGCTCCCAGCCCGTCGCCACCCGCAGTCGGGCCATCTGCGACACCAGGTCCAGCTCCCCGGAGCGGGCCGCGGCCACCAACTCCCGCAGGCTGTCCGGCTCGTGGGCGATGTCCGCGTCGGTCAGCAGCAGGTACTCGGGTGCGCAGCGCTCCCGCGCCAGCGCGATGCCGTGCCGGACCGCCCAGAGCTTCCCCGTCCACCCCGGCTCGGGCGCGCCGGGGGAGGCGACGGTCAGCGGCAGCCCACCGCCGTCGGCCGCCAGGGCGCGGGCGAGCGCGCCGGTGCCGTCCGTGCTCCCGTCGTCGATCAGGAAGACCTCGGCCCGGCCCGGGTACTTCTGTGCCAGCAGCGTCGGCAGGCTCGCCGGCAGCACCGCCGCCTCGTCGCGCGCCGGCACCACCACCGCCACCGACGGCCAGCGGTCCGGATCCCGCCGGGCCGGCAGCCGGACGTCGGTCCGCCAGAAGAAGCCCTGCCCCAACAGCAGCCACAGCCAGGCCAGCAGCGACCCGGCGCCGATCCACGCAATCGCTTCCACGGCCGCAGTGTGCCCCACCGGGACCGCCGCGGACCGGCGCCCGACACGCACCGTCGGGCGTCCGCCCGGTCCGGCCTGCCCGGCCCGGTATGACAAGCGGGCCGGCCCGTTGAGTAAAGTGTCCGGGTGAAGATCGCGCTGATGGACTCCGGAACCGGCCTGCTCCCGGCGGCCGCCGCTGTGCGACGCCTGCGGCCGGACGCGGACCTGATCGTCTCCACCGACCCCGACGGCATGCCGTGGGGCCCGCGCACCCCCGACGACGTCACCGCGCACGCCCTGGCCGTGGCCCGCGCCGCCGCGGCCCACCGCCCGGACGCGCTGATCGTCGCCTGCAACACCGCCTCCGTGCACGCGCTGCCCGCGCTCCGTGCAGAGTTGGAGCCGACCATCCCGGTCGTCGGCACCGTCCCGGCGATCAAGCCCGCCGCGGCCGGCGGCGGCCCGGTCGCCATCTGGGCCACCCCGGCCACCACCGGCAGCCCGTACCAGCAGGACCTGATCGCCCGCTTCGCGCAGGGCGTCGCGGTCACCGGCGTGCCCTGCCCGGGCCTCGCCGACGCTGTCGAGCAGGCCGACGAGGACGCGATCGACGCCGCGGTGGCCGCGGCCGCCGCGCTCACCCCGCCCGACGTCCGGGCCGTCGTCCTGGGCTGCACCCACTACGAGCTGGTCGCCGAGCGCATCCGCGCCGCCGTCCAACAGCCCGGCGCCGCGCCCCTGGTGCTGCACGGCTCCGCCGAGGCGGTCGCCGCCCAGGCGCTCCGCCGGGCCGGCGCCGAACCGGCCCCCGCGGCGGCCCCCACCGGCACCCTCCAGGTGCTGCTCAGCGGCCGCCCGGGCCCGCTGCCCGAGGTGGTCCTGGCCTACGCCGAGGGTCGGCTGCTCGCCGGCGCCGTCCCGGCCGCCCCGCACAGCGCCTGACGCACGGGGCGTCACCGCCCGTTCCGTGCGCTGCCCCAGGGTGCGAAGGCGCGTACGCTGCGTCCCATGAGGGACCACCCCCACGAGGGGGCCGCAGCCCCCGATGAGCACCCCGGCGCGGACGCCGCCCCGGGCGGTGTCCGCCCCACCGGCGGCTCCCACCCGGAGATCCCCGCGGTCTGGCACGGCAGCGCCACCAACCGCTTCCAGTGGCTGCTGGCCGGCATCGGCGCGGCCTGCCTGGCGCTGGGCGTCGGGCTCGCCGTCAACAGCACCTGGACCTCCGGCCTGGCCCCCCTGGTGATGGCCGTGGTCGGCTGCGTCGCGGCCGGGCTGCTGGTGCTCTTCGGCACCCTCGCCTTCGTCCGCGTCGCGGTCCGGGTCGACGCGGACTGCCTGGAGGTGCGCTGCGGCCACATCGGAGTGCCGCGCCGCCGGATCCCCCTGGACACGGTCGTCGACGCCGACTTCGCGCCCCGCGTCACCCCGCGCCACTGGGGCGGCTGGGGCTACCGCTGGCGCCCCGAGCAGGGCACCGCCGTGGTCGTCCGCCGCGGCGAGGCGCTGGTGCTCCGGCTCGGCGACGGGCGCACCTTCACCGTCACCGTGGACGACGCCCAGGGCGCGGTGGCCTGCGTCCGAGAACGGCTCCGACTGCGCCGGCCGACGTCGGCGGCCTAGGGCGTCAACGGGCCGGGCGGCACCGATCGTCGGGTCCCGTAGGGTCGGTGCATGGCAACCCCCGATTTCATCCGCGACCTCCGGGCCGACATCGGCACCAAGCTGCTGTGGCTGCCCGGGGTGAGCGCGGTGGTCTTCGACGACGACGGGCGGGTACTGCTCGCCAGGCGCGCGGACACCGGCGGCTGGTCGGTGATCGGCGGCATCCCCGAGCCCGGTGAGCAGCCCGCCGAGACCGCGGTCCGCGAGGTCCACGAGGAGACCGCGGTGCACGCCGTCCCCGAGGGCGTGGTCCTGGTCGAGGCCATGGCACCGGTCCGGTATCCGAACGGGGACGCGTGCCAGTTCATGGACATCACGCTGCGCTGCCGGGCGGTCGGCGGCGAGGCGCGGGTCAACGACGACGAGTCGCTCGACGTCGGCTGGTTCCCGATCGATGCGCTGCCGGAGCTGGACGACTACGCGCGCAGCCGTATCGAGAAGGCGCGTCAGGCCGGCCCGACGTGGTTCCGGGGGATGCGGGAGGCGGAGTCGAGCCAGGGCTAGGACACTTCTGCCCGATGGGTCATGGTCGGGGTCGGGGCGCCTACAGCTCGGTGGTCGAGGGTTGGCCGTTCGGGAGCGAGGACTCGTCGGGCGCGCTGGGGAGCTCCGAGCCGTCCGGCGGGCCGTTGGGGTCGCCGCCCTGGTCGGCCTCCTCGGTGTGCATCTCCCGTTCGCCGCGCCGGCACTCGGTGACCCAGGTGCCGGTCGGGCCGCCGTCGTAGTGGCAGGACCAGCCGCGCACGGCCAGCGATCCGGGGAGCTTGCGGGACTGCGGTGGCGCCCGCAGGAAGAACTCCTTCATCACCGCGCGGACCTCCCCGCAGCCCACCGTGCCGCCGGCGCCGGGGTCCGCGAACAGCGCGACGCCGTGCGCCTGGCCCAGCGCGTCGGCGATCTCGCCGCAGCTCACCGGCTGGCCCGGGACGGTGGGGGAGGCCGGCGCTTGTGGGGTGCCGTACGGGCCGGCGCCGGGGGCGGACGGGGACGAGGCCGGTGTCTCCCCCAGGCCCTCTCCGGCCCCGCAGCCGGTGGCCGCCAGGGCGAGCAGCACGGTCGGCACGGCGAGCAACCTGTGCATGTCGGCCTCCTAGGGCGGCGGTGCGCAGTCGGCCCGCCATGTCGTTCGACGCTAGGAGGCCGGGTGTGGCGGTGGCACGCGGGGGCGGCCGTTCGGGTGAGTGTCGCAGGCCGCTCCGGGAGGCTGTTGCGGCGGGGACTTCGCTGCGATCATGCGCAGATGACCGCGAGCAGCAGACCCGGTGTGCCGGCCGCGCCGGGCACCCCTCCCAGGCCCGCTACCCCGGGCACCCCTCCCGTACCCGGTGTGCCGGGGCCGGTCTCCCTCGATCTGCGTGGCCGGGTCGCCCTGGTCACCGGCGCCGCCAGCGGTATCGGGCGGGCCTGTGCCCACCGGCTGGCGGCCGCCGGCGCCACCGTGCGCGCCGTCGACCGGGACGCCGACGGCCTCGCCGGTCTGGTGGCGGAGGCGCCCGACACCGCCCCCGGCACCATCGAGCCGCACCCCCTGGACCTCACCGACCTGGACGCCGCGGAGCGGAGCGCGGCCGGCTGCGACGTGCTGGTCAACAACGCCGGCATCCAACTCGTCCGCCCCATCGAGGAGTTCCCGCCCGAGGTGTTCCACCAGGTGTTGACGGTGATGCTGGAGGCGCCGTTCCGGCTGCTGCGCGGGGCGCTGCCGCACATGTACGGGCAGGGTTGGGGCCGAATCGTCAACGTCTCGTCCGTGCACGGGCTGCGGGCCTCGCCGTTCAAGTCCGCCTACGTCGCCGCCAAGCACGGGCTGGAGGGGCTGTCCAAGACGGCCGCCCTGGAGGGCGCCGCGCACGGGGTGACCAGCAACTGCGTCAACCCCGGCTATGTCCGCACGCCCCTCGTGGAGCGGCAGCTCGCCGACCAGGCCGCCGCCCACGGCATCCCGGAGGAGCGGGTGTTGACCGAGGTGCTGCTGGTCGACTCGGCGCTCAAGCGGCTCATCGAGCCGGCGGAGGTCGCCGAGGCGGTGGCGTATCTGTGCACCCCGCAGGCGTCCTTCATGACCGGGGCGTCGCTGGCCCTGGACGGCGGGTGGACCGCGCACTGAGTCGTCGGAGAGGCCCGGGCACCCCGTGTGCGCCCGTGGTGGGGCGCGTCAACGCACCGGCCAACGGCGTCCGTTGGCCGGGCCGCTGCGCAACGCGTCCCGGGCGCCGCGTAGTGAGGGGTGGGGGTCAGGCGCTCGCGTAGACGCGGTTGGCGAATTCGGCGACCTGGGCGTCGGTGAGGCTCTTGGCCAGATTGGCCTCGGTGATCATGCCGACCAGTTGGTGACCGCCCTTGACGTCGATCACCGGGAGGCGCTTGATCCGGTGTTGCTCCATGGTGCGCAGGACGTCTTTGGCGTCCGCGTCGGCGTCGATCCAGTGGATCTTGCTCTGCAGCGAACCGGCCTGCACCGTCGACGGGTCGATGCCCTCGGCGCAGCACTTGATGACGATGTCACGATCGGTGATCATGCCCGTCAGCTTGTTGTTGTCGCCGCAGATGGGCAGTGCGCCGACCCTCAAATCGCGCATCATCTGTGCCGCGTCCTTCAACGACTGGTGCGCGCCGACGCATTGCACGCCACCGGTCATGATGTCCCGGGCTCGCAGGTTGCCGGCCATGATTCCTCCCGCTGTCGCAGGGTTCGGTGTTCTGGGGGTGTTTCGGGTGCTACCGAGCGTTCTTGGGAGCGTTGTGGGAGTGCTCCTGGGACGTTCAGCGCATGGCGTCCGCGCGGTGCGCGGGGCGTCTTTTCTTCGATGACACCACGGATGGTGCAAGGTCGCTTCCGGGGCCGGGAGGCGGTTGTGCGGGGGGCAATCCCGCGGCCACGGGGGCGGGATGCGGCGGTCTGCGCACCTGCTGCCCGACCGGGGAATCGGGCATATCGTTCGTAGTACCGCGGTTCCGCTGCCCCTCTGCGGTTCCGCTTCCGCCTCGTGAATCCCCGCACCGAAAGAAGGGTTCCGATGCATGCTGCGCTCAGCTCCGCTGACCTCGCCGAACTCCGCCGGCAGCGGCCCTATCCGGCCGTGTCGGTGCTGCTGCCCACGCACCGCCGTGAGCCGGACAGTGCACAGGACCCGGTCCTGCTGCGGAACATGCTGGCGGAGGCCAAGGAGCGGCTCCAGGACGATCCGGACGTCTCCAGGGAGCGACGGATCGATGTCATCGAGCAGTTGGACCGGGCGGCGTCGGAGATCGACCTGACGCATGCCGAGGAGGGCATGGTCGTCTTCGCGGCGCCGGGGGAGCACCAGGTGTGGTCGCTGGGCCGTGCGGTCCCGGCCCGGGTGGTGCTCTCGGACACCTTCCTCACCCGCAACCTGGTTGCCGCGCAGGCCGCCGAGCATCCGTTCTGGGTGCTGGCGCTCTCCGCCGACCGCGTCAGCCTGTGGAGCGGTGCGGTGGACCGCGTCACCGAGGTGCACCGGGGCGGATTCCCGCTGACCCGCAGCCTGGTGGACCCCGATCCGGAGGACCAGTTGCAGGTGGGCGACGTGCCCAGCACCTTCCGTGACGAGCACACCCGCAGGTTCCTGCGGGACGCGGACACCGCGCTCGCGGCCGTCGTCAGGACCGATCCGCGGCCGCTGTACGTGGTCGGCGAGGCGGCGGCGCTCTCGCTGTTCGACGATGCCGGGACGGTCGTGCGGGGTGGCACCGGCACCAAGATCGCGGTGACCCAGGTGCCGCAGACGGGGCTGGCGAGTGGCCCGCCGGACGCGCTGTGGCAGGCGATCCGCCCGTATGCCGAGAAGCGCGCGGAGGCCGAAGTCGCCGATGTGCTGGCCGAATTGGACCGGGCGCGCGGTCGCCGGGCCTTCGCGGCCGGTGTGGACGAGCTCCGGCAGAACGCCGAGGTGGGCCGGGTCGCGCTGCTGGCGGTGGAGGAGAACTACCGGGAGACCGTGCGGGAGGCCGGCGGCCACCTCATGCCGGCCGAGCCCGGCGCCCGGGACGCCGTCGAGGACATCGTGGACTCGATCGTGGAGCGGTCGTTGGACACCGGCGCGGAGGTGCGGTTCGTCCCCGACGGTGTGCTCGCCGAGGTCGGCGGGATCGCGGGGACGTTGCGGTACTAGGGTCTGTCCGATGGTGTGAGCCGTCGGTCCGGGTGCGCGGCGGTCGGTGCCCCAACGAGCGGGGCGCCGGCCGCCGTTGCGGTCCAGGTGTGCGGTACGCCTACGCCGGCTGCAGGTGGAAGTGGCGGGTGAACCAGTCGCGGGCGAGCGCGGAGACCTGGTCCAGGGCGCCCCGTTCCTCGAAGAGATGGGTGGCGCCGGGGACAATTTCGAGCTTGTTCTCGCAGGTCAGTGCCGACTGGGCCTGGCGGTTGAGATCCAGGACCAGGGTGTCGGCGCCGCCGACGATCAGCAGCGTCGGGGCCCGGACGGAGGCGAGCAGCGAGCGGCCGGCGAGGTCGGGGCGGCCGCCGCGGGAGACCACGGCGCCGATCTCCGCATCCGGGTAGGCGGCGGCCCGTAGCGCGGCCGCGGCGCCGGTGCTGGCGCCGAAGTAGCCGATCGGCACGGACTCGCGGTCTTGCAGCCAGCGGGTGGCGTCGGCCAACCGCCGGGCCAGGGTGTCGATGTCGAAGACCTTGGCCCGGTCGAACTCCTCGGCCGGGGTGAGCAGATCGAAGAGCAGGGTGCCCAGTCCCGCGCGGTTCAGGGCCACGGCCACCGCGCGGTTGCGGGGGCTGTGCCGGCTGCTGCCGGAGCCGTGCGCGAACATCACCACCGGTCCGCCCGGCGCGGGCAGCGTCAGGTCCCCGGTCAGCCGGACCGGACCGGCGTCGATCCGCACCTCCTCCGGCTCGCCCGCGCCGCGCGCCGTCCGGGCGCGGGCGCCGGCCCGGGGAGCGGTGCCGGCCGCGGCCTGCGCCAGCAGGGAGACCACCTCGTCGTCCGAGGTCTGGGAGAAGTCCTCGTACCACTCGCCCACCGCGGAGAACGCGTACGGGGTGGAGAGGCAGACGAACTCGTCGGCCAGGGTGCGCAGTCGCTCGGCGGCGTCCGGCGGCGCCACCGGGACGGCCAGCACGACCCGGGCCGCGCCCTGGGCGCGGACGACCTGGCAGGCGGCCGCCGCGGTCGAACCGGTCGCGATGCCGTCGTCGATGACGATCGCGGTCCGGCCGTCCAGTGGCAGGCGCGCCCGGCCGGCCCGGAAGCGCCCGGCCTGGCGGGTCAGTTCGGCCTCCTCGGCGCGCTGTACCGAGGCGACGTCCTCGGGCCCGACCCGCCCCCGGCGGATGATGTCGTCGCTGAGCACCCGCACCCCGCCCTCGCCGATCGCGCCGAAGCCCAGCTCCCGTTGGTACGGGACGCCCAGCTTGCGGACCACGATCACGTCGAGGGGGGCGCGCAGGGCCTGGGCCACCTGATAGGCCACCGGGACCCCGCCGCGAGGCAGGCCCAGGACGACGGGTTCTTCCTGTTCCAGGTGGCGCAACGCCTCGGCCAGCTGCCGTCCGGCGTCCGCTCGGTCAGTGAACAGCACAGTGTGCACCCCCTAGCCAGGGGAGTCAGAAGCCACGTCCACACCTACGTCCGGCATAACGCCGCTCGGGGGCTTCTGCAAGTCGGTCACGGGGCGGGGGTGGGGCCCGGGTGGTCCGGGGCGAGCAGGGCCGCGATGTCCGCCGTCGACCACCGTGGGTGCACCCCCGGGCACGCGGCGAGATAGGCCGCGGTGCGGTGCGGGGGCCAGCCGTGGGCGGCGCCGATGCCGGCCGCGATATGGCGGAGGTAGGCGGCGGACGGCGGGTTCGGGGGCACGTCCGCGCGGTGCCAGGGGGCGGTGAAGGTCAGTACCGGGTGGCCGTCGAGCCGGCCGGGGCAGAGCAGCGTCTCGTAGCGGCCGGGGCCCAGTCGGTCGCGGCCGTGGGTGAGGACCGGCGTCAGGTCGAGGTCCGCGGTCGGGTCCCGGTACATCTCCTGGGCGGCCACGTCGGAGAATTGAGAGAGCGTCAGGAGATAGGCGTGGCAGGGGAGTTCGCCGTCGGCGTCGGGGTCGTAGAAGGCGCGGCCGCCGGTCCAGACCGCCGACTCGGTGGCGAAGTACAGGCGGCCGCGCAGCAGGAGGGGTGCGCTGCGCCGCGGCGGGCGGGGGTCGCGGCACCCGGGGAAGTCGCGCAGCCCGCCCGGTGGGCGGCCGCCGGTGAGGTAGTAGCCGAGCCGTTCCGGGTGGGCGTTGGAGCCGTAGGCGGCGTACCAGACGTACGAGGCGGTGGCCGGGGTGGGGCCGTCGCCGTCGGAAGGGGCGTCGAGGGGGGTCGGGACGCGGGGCGCGGTCACCTCTTCACGGTAGCGCCCGGGGTGGGGCCCGGTGCCGGGCCGTTGCGGAAGCGGTCGGGGCGTCGCGGGGGCAGGATGACCGTATGTTGCTCGCGGCGCTCGCACAGGTGTCGGCGGAGGTCGCCGCCGCCTCGGCCCGGTCGCGGAAGGTCGCGCTGCTGGCCGGGCTCTTCCGGGCCGCCGACCCTAAGGACGCCCCGCTGGTCATCCCCTACCTGGCCGGGCGGCTGCCCCAGGGGCGGATCGGGGTCGGCTGGAGCGTGCTGCGCGACCCGCCGCCGCCCGCGGCCGCGGCCACCCTCACCGTCCGCGGGGTGGACGCCGCGCTGACCGCCCTGGCCCACGTCGCCGGCCCCGGCGCGCAGGCCGAACGGCGGCGCCTGGTCCGGGAACTGTTCGCCGCGGCCACCGCCCAGGAACAGCGGTTCCTGTACGGGCTGTTGACCGGCGAGGTGCGGCAGGGCGCCCTGGACGCGCTGGCCGTCGAGGGGCTCGCCGCGGCCACCGGTGCGCCCGCGGACGCGGTGCGGCGGGCCGTGATGCTCGCCGGCTCGCTCCCGGACGTCGCCGCCGCGCTGCTCGCCGAGGGCCCGCCGGCGCTGGCCGGCTTCCGGCTCACCGTCGGCCGCCCCGTCGGGCCGATGCTCGCGGGGACCGCCGGCTCCGTCGACGAGGCGATCGACCGGCTCGGCCGCTGCGCGGTGGAGGAGAAGCTGGACGGCATCCGGGTCCAGGTGCACCGGGACGGCCCGGACGTGCGGATCCACACCCGCACCCTGGACGAGGTCACCGACCGGCTGCCCGAAGTCGTGGATGTCGTACGGGAGTTGGACGCCGCGCGGTGCATCCTCGACGGGGAGGTGATCGCGCTCGGGGCGGACGGGCGGCCGGTGCCGTTCCAGCGGGTCGCCGGCCGGTTCGGCTCCCGTACCAACGTCGACGCGGCCCGCGCGGCACTCCCGCTGACCCCGGTCTTCTTCGACCTCCTCGCGCTCGGCGACCGCGAGCTGCTGGATCTTCCGGGGGCGGAGCGGGCCGCCGAACTCGCCGCGCTCGTACCGGAGTCGGCGCGGGTGCGGCGGCTCGTCGTGGCGGAGCCGGACGACGCCGGGGCGCGGGCCGCCGCCGCGGAGTTCTTCGCCGCAGCCCTGCGCCGCGGCCACGAGGGCGTCGTGGTCAAGGCGCTCCACGCCCCCTACAACGCCGGCCGCCGGGGCGCCGGTTGGCTCAAGGTGAAGCCGGTGCACACCCTGGACCTGGTGGTCCTGGCGGCCGAGTGGGGGCACGGTCGGCGCACCGGCCGGCTCTCCAACCTGCACCTCGGGGCGCGGACCGCGGACGGCGGCTTCGTCATGCTGGGCAAGACCTTCAAGGGCCTGACCGACGCCACCCTGGACTGGCAGACCGAACGGCTGCGGGAGCGGGCGGTGGCGGACGACGGCCATGTGGTGACGGTCCGCCCGGAACTCGTCGTGGAGATCGCCTACGACGGGCTCCAGACCTCGCCCCGCTATCCGGCCGGCGTCACCCTGCGCTTCGCCCGCGTGGTGCGTTACCGGGAGGACAAGACGGCGGCGGAGGCCGACACGATCGAGACGGTGCTGGCGGGGCGGCGGTGACGGCACGCATGGCCGGGACCGGGAAGCGCAGTGCCGGGCTGCTGCTGCACCGCAGGGGTGCGGGCGGCGGCGTCGAGGTGCTGTTGGCGCACATGGGCGGGCCGTTGTGGGCCCGTCGGGACGCGGGGGCGTGGACCGTGCCGAAGGGGGAGTACCTGCCGCCGGAGGAGCCGTTGGCTGCGGCCCGGCGGGAGTTCGCCGAGGAGTTGGGGACGGCGCCGCCGGACGGCCGGTGTGTACCACTGGGGGAGGTCCGGCAGTCCGGCGGCAAGGTGGTGACGGTCTGGGCCGTCGCGGGCGACCTCGATCCGGACCGGATCGTGCCCGGCACCTTCGAGATGGAGTGGCCGCGCGGCTCCGGGGTCCTGCGCAGCTTCCCGGAGATCGACCGGGTGGCCTGGTGCACGCCCAAGGAGGCCCGCGAGCGGCTGGTCACGGCCCAACGGGCGTTCGTCGACCGGCTGGTGGCGCTCCTCGACGACGCGCCCCATGGCGGCGGCTGACCGGTCCGGCCACCCCCGTCACTCCCATCGCACCCCTAACTCCCGCCGCCCCGGCTTCACTTCACCGCGCCCAGCGACAGCCCCTGCACCAGCTTGTCCTGGGCGGCGAAGCCGGCGACCAGCACCGGCAGCGACACCACGGTGGCCGCCGCGCACACCTTCGCCAGGAACAGGCCCTGGCTGGTCACCAGGCCGGTCAGGAACACCGGGGAGGTGCCGGCCACGATGCCCGTCAACACCCGGGCGAACAGCAGCTCGTTCCAGCTGAAGATGAAGGAGATCAGCGCGGTCGCGGCCAGGCCCGGCAGGGCGACCGGCGCCACGATCCGTAGCAGCGTGGTGGGCAGCCCGGCCCCGTCGAGCGAGGCGGCCTCCAGGATCTCCACCGGCACCTCGGCCAGGAAGGACCGCATCATCCACACCGCGATCGGCAGGTTCATCGAGGTGTAGAGGACGACCAGCAGCCAAATGTTGTCCAGCATCCGGGTGTTCTGGGCGACCAGGTAGAGCGGCAGCAGCCCGGCCACCAGCGGCAGCATCTTGGTCGACAGGAAGAAGAACAGCACGTCGCGCCACTTGCGCACCGGCCTGATGGACAGCGCGTACGCCGCCGGGACCGCCAGCACCAGCACCAGCAGTGTCGAAGCCACCGAGGCGGTCAGCGAGTTGAGCAGCGGCGGCCAGGGGCTCACCCCCGCGCCGCCCGCGCCGAAGAACTCCTGATATCCGTGCAGGGTGAGCGGCGCGGTCAGGCTCGGCGGGTTGGTCGCGGCGTCCGTCTCGCGGTGGAAGGAGGTCAGCACCATCCACGCCACCGGCAGGAAGAAGGCCAGCCCGCACAGCCAGGCCACCAGCCCCAGCACACCCCGGGTCCGCCGCCCGGCCCGGCTCTCTCCTCGCGTCATCGGGTGATCTCCTCGCGCAGCAGGGACGACACGGTGCGCAGGGCGAAGTTCGCCACCAGTAGGGAGCACAGCACCACCACGACGCCCTGCGCGGACGCCCGGCCGTAGTCGTGGGCCTGGTAGAAGGTCTGGTAGATGGTGTAGGGGAGGTTGGCGGTGCCCAGTCCGCCGGAGGTGATGGTGAACACCGCGTCGAAGTTCTGCACGATGTAGACGGTGCCCAGCAGCGCCGCGAGTTCGAGGTAGCGCCGCAGGTGCGGCAGGGTGAGGTGGCGGAAGATGCCGAAGGCGGACGCCCCGTCCATCCGGGCCGCCTCCACCGCGTCCGCCGGCCGGCTCTGCAGGCCGGCCAGCAGGATCAGCATCATGAACGGCGTCCACTGCCAGACCAGTGACAACGCGACGGCCGCCAGCGGGGAGTTGGTCATCCAGTCCGGCTGCGGCGGGTCGCCGGCGCCGAACAGGCGCCACACCCACGTCAGTACGCCGTTGAGCAGCCCGTACGAGGCGTTGTAGAGGGCGTGCTTCCACAGCAGCGCGGCGGCCACCGGCACCACCAGGAACGGGGTGATCAGCAGGGTACGGACCAGGCCCCGGCCGCGGAACCTGCGGTCCAGCAGCAGTGCCAGGCCGAGCCCCAGCAGCAGGCTGGTCAGCACCACCGACACCGTCAGCAGCACCGTCGTGGCGATCGACGCGCGCAGCGCCGGGTCGGTGACCACCGCCCGGTAGTTGTCCAGGGCGGCGAATCCGCGGTGGTCGGGGGCGAGCGCGTTCCAGCGCAGGAAGGAGATCACCACCGTTGCCACGAACGGGAGTTGGGTGACCGCGATCAGGAAGACCAGGGCGGGCAGCAGCGGGGCCCGCCGGGCCCAGTTCCCGGCCCGGTCAGCGCGCGGTGTACGCATCGGACACCTCCCGCGCCAGCCGCTGGCCGGTCCGCAGCGCGTCGGCGACGCTCTGCTTGCCGGCGATCGCCGAGCTGATCTCCTGTGACACCTTGGTCCCCAGGTCCGAGAACTCCGGTATGCCCACGAACTGGATGCCGGGCGCCGGCCGCGGCTGCACCCCCGGGGCGTTGGGCCGCGCCGAGGTGATCGCCCGCTCGGTCGCCGCCGCGAACGCCCCGGCCGCCCTGCGGTACGCCGGGTCGCGGTAGGTCGAGGCCCGCTTGCCGCCCGGCACCCGCGACCAGCCCAACTCCCGTCCCGCCAACTGCTCGTAGCCCTTGCCGGACGCCCAGCGGACGAACTTCCAGGCCGCGTCCTGGTGCGTGCTGGCCTTCTGGATGCCCCAGGCCCAGGTGTAGAGCCAGCCCGCGCTGCGGGTCCGCTCGACCGGCGCCGGGGCGTAGCCGATCCTGCCGGCGACGGGGGAGTCCGCGCTCTCCAACGACCCGGCGCCGGCGGTCGCGTCGTACCACATGGCGACCTTGCCCTGCTGCATCGCGTTGAGGCACTCGGTGTAGCCGGCCTGGGGCGCGCCCGGTTCGCCGTGCGCGCGGACCAGGTCGACGTAGAAGCGGACCGCCCGGGCGAACTGTGGACTGTCCACCCCGGCCTTCCAGTTCTTGTCGAACCACGTGCCGCCGAAGGTGTTGACCACCGTCGTCAGCGGCGCGGTGAGCTGCCCCCAACCGGGCTGTCCGCGCAGGCAGATGCCCTTCAGGCCCTTGTGGAAGCCGTCCAACCTGGCGGCCAGGGCGGCGACTTGGGTCCAGGTCGGCCGGGCGGGCATGGTCAGCCCGGCCGCCTTCAGCAGGTCCTTGCGGTACATCAGGAACGACGACTCGCCGTAGAACGGCTCCGCGTAGACCTCGCCGTCGGCGGCGGTGAGCGAGGAGCGCACCGGCGCGAGGACGTCCTTCTGGTCGAACTCCCGGTCCCTGGCGGCCAGTTTGCCCAAGGGGGTGAGCCAGCCGTTGCGGGCGTAGATGGGCGTCTCGTAGTTGCTGAGGCTGGCCACGTCGTACTGTCCGGCCTGGCTGGAGAAGTCCTGGCTCATCTTGTCGCGGAGGTCGTCCTCCGGCAGCACGGTGAAGTGGACGCGGATGCCGGTCTCCTTGGTGAAGTGCTCGGCGGTGAGCCGCTGGAGGTCCACCATCTGCGGGTTGTTGACCATCAGCACGTTGAGGGTGTGCGGACCGCCGTCGTCGGTGCCGCCGGCGCCGCGGTAGCAGCCGGTGGCGGTCAGCGACAGAGCGGCCGCGAGGGCGGCCAGCCGCCTCAGGCGGCGGCCCGCGCCGCCGGGGGCTCCGGGGGATCGTGCGCGCACGGCTCCTGCCTTTCCGGGTGGTTCGGCCCGAGGGACGGGCATGGGCATGCCAGATGTGCTGCCGGCCGGGCCGGCGGCGGTGAGGGGGGAGGGGTGTCGGAGTCAGACCCGGAGCACCTGCGGCCCCAGGAGGGAGTAGCGGTGGGCCTCCGGCGCGGAGAGCCCGGTGTCGGTGACGATCGCGTCGACGTCGCCGATCGCGGCGAACCGGCAGAAGCTGCTGGCCCCGAACTTGCTGTGCACCCCGACCAACACCCGCCGCCGCGACGAGCGCACCGCCTGCGCCTTCACGTCGGCGACCGCCGGATCGGGCGTGGTCAGGCCGTGCTCGCGGGAGATCCCGTTGGCGCCGAGGAAGGCCAGGTCGACCACGAAGCCGGCGAGCATGTCCCGGCACCACGGCCCGACCGTCGCCTGGGTCCCGGCCCGCACCCGCCCGCCGGCCAGCAACACGGTCGTGGTGTCGGACGCCGCCACCAGCGAGGCGGTGCGCAGCGAGGCGGTCAGCACGGTCAGCGGCCGGTCCGTCGGCAGCAGCATCGCGACCAGCTCGGGGGTGTACCCCTCGTCGACGAAGACCGTCTCCGCCTCGCCGACGAGCTGCGCCGCGGCCGCCGCGATCCGCCGCTTCTCCGGCACCTGCTGGGTCTCCCGCCGCGCCAACGTGGTCTCGTAGCCCGCGCTCTCGACCGGGTAGGCCGCGCCGTGCGTGCGCCGGACCAGCCCGCGCCGCTCCAGCTCCCGCAGATCGCGCCGGACGGTCTCGCGGGCCACCCCGAACGCCTCGGCCGCCTCGGCCACCTCCACGCGCCCGGACTGCCGGGCGAGCACCAGCAGGCGGCTCTGGCGTTCCTCGGCCCTCATCGCTCACTCCTGCCCCTGGCGGGATCCGCCCGCCGCGCTCCGTCCGCCCGCTTCCGAACGGTCGCGTCCTGTGCGGATCGCTTTCCGTTCGGTCACAGCGGCGCCCGTTTCTGCCCGCAGCCAGGTTTATAGCAACAGATCACCTGCCCGCCGCCGCCCGTTACGGAACCAAAGCCGCCCGTTTTTGCCCGCTTCCGAAGGCCGTTTTGCGGGCCCCGGCGCGGGTGCCGGGCCCGTTTCCGCCCCTGCGTGCGCCCGTCGCCGCGCCCCGGGCCGGCCAGCGCACGCCGGTGCCACACCGGTGGTGCGGGGTACGACGGCGCTTAGGCTGGACGCCATGAGCTCGGAGATGCGGTCGTTGGCGGTCACCGCACTCGTCCAGGAGGACGAGTGCGCGGTGCTGCGGGTCAGCGGGGAGTTGGACCTCCGCACCGAGCAGACGTTCCTCGCCGAGGCCCGGTCCGTCGTCTCGGCCGGGCACCGCTTCCTCGTGCTGGACCTGACCGCGCTGCGGTTCTGCGACTCCCGCGGCCTGAGCTGCCTGCTCGCCCTGGAGTGGCTCTGCCGGCGCCTGGAGGGCCGGCTGCTGCTGGCGTCCCTGGGCGTACGGATGCTGAAGCTGCTGGTCGGCACGCAGTCGCTGGGGGTCTTCTCCTGCTACCCGACGGTCGGCCACGCGCTGGCCGCGGTCCCCGCCGCCAGCCGCCCCGCGTGGCCACCGGCCCAGGACGCCGACGTCGCGGACTGACCCGGCCACCGAGCCGTGGACTCACGCCTGCGAGCGAAGCGCCGCCGACCGGCCGGTCTGACTCCTGCGTGTGACGTTCCCCGCGCCCGTCCCCGGCTCCGCCTCCGCCCGTAGCGCCGCGATCAGCGCCGTCACCGACGGCCGGCCCCGCGCGGCCGCGCCGACCGCGACCACGATGTGCCGCTCGACGGTCTCCCGCAGCGGCACCGCCACGATGCCCTCCGACCGCAGCCGCAGCATCAGCGCGGTCAGCGGCGCCACCCCCAGACCGGCCCCCACCATCGCCAGCGACGTCGCGGTGTCCGTCACCTCGTGCACCACCCGCGGCTCACCGCCCGCCCGCCGGCAGGCCGTTCGGATCGCCCGCCCGTAATACGAGTCGGCCGGCGGCAGGATCCAGTCGTGCCCCGCGGCCCCGGCCAGCGTCAGCGGGAGCCGCTCCCCCTCCCGGGGCGCCCGCCCGGCCGGCACCGCCAGCGAGAACCGCTCCGACCGCAGCCGCACCAACTCCACCGCGCCATCCCGGTCCAGCGGCGCGTCCGGGTAGTCGAGGCCGAGCGCCACGTCCACCCGCCCCGCCCGCACCTCCCCGTACGCCTGGTCCACGTCCACCTCGCGGCCCACCACCCGCACCGCGGGATGCTGCGCGGCCAACCGCCGCAGGGCCGGCGGCAGCAGCATCGCCGCCGCCGTCCCGAAGACGCCCAGCCGCAGCCGCCCGGCCACCTTCCCGCGGGACCGCTCCAGCGCCGCCACCGCCTCGGCCTGCGCCCCCAGAATCCGCTCGGCGTGCTCCGCCAGCGTCTGCCCGGCGTCCGTCAGCTCCATCCGGCGGCCGGCCCGGCGGACCAACTCGGTGCCGGTGGCCCGCTCCAGCGCGGCGACGTGCTGGGAGACCGCGCCCGGCGTGTAGCCCAGCGCGACCGCGGCGGCCGTCATCGTGCGGCTCCGGGTCAGCTCCAACAGCGTCCGCAGCTGCACCCCCGGCAATTCCACGGCGGGACCCTACCCACCCCTCGCCGAAGCCATCCCCGCCGCCGCAAACCCCCGCGGCCGCACACCTCCTGATAGATCACCTCCAACGACGCTGCATGGACGGGCGACGGCCCGACGGTCACCATCGAAGGGCACCGGCCCGGCGGCCTTGCCGAGGCCGGACGTCCCACGCGTCGACGCGACAGGGAAGGCGGCCCGGATGGCCCACCCCATGACTTCGGCTCCCCCCGTCACCGACCCCCCGCCCGTCCCGCTCCCCGCCTCCGCCGACGTCGTGGTCATCGGCGGCGGGGTGATCGGCGCCAGCATCGCCTTCCACCTGGCCGAGGCGGACGCCGGCCGGGTACTGCTGCTGGAGCGCGACCTGCCGGCGTCCGGCTCCTCCGGCAAGCCCCTCGGCGGCGTCCGCGCGCAGTTCTCCGACCCGCTCAACATCCGCCTCGGGCAACGCAGTCTGGCCGCCTGGCGGGACTTCGCCCGCCGCCCCGGCGCCGACGTCGGACTGGACCCGGTCGGCTACCTCTTCCTCCTCGGCAGCGAGACCGAACGCGACACCTTCGCCCGCGGCGTGGAGATCCAGAACGCCCACGGCGTGCCCAGCCGCCTGATCACCCCGCGGGCCGCCCAGGACCTCTGCCCCTACCTCGACCCCACCACCCTCGTCGCCGCCGCCTTCTCGCCCACCGACGGCTACGCCACACCGAAGGCCGCGGTCAACGGCTACCTCCGCGCGGCCCGCCGGCTCGGCGTCACCGTCCGCACCCGCTGCCCGGTCACCGCCCTCGACGTCACCGACGACGGCCATCTCCAGGCCGTCCGCACCCCGCACGGCACCGTCCGCACCCGCACCGTGATCTGTTGTGCCGGCGCCTGGTCCGGGCAGGTCGCCGCGCTGGCCGGGGTCGCCCTCCCGGTCACCCCGCTGCGCCGGCAGATCGCCTTCACCGGCCCGCTGCGCCCCCGCCCGCCCCGCATCCCCTTCACCCTCGACTACGCCTCCACCCTCTACTTCCACAACGACGGCGCCGACGGCCTGCTCCTCGGCCTCTCCGACCCCGCCCAACCCCCCGGCTTCGACCGCGAGTTCAGCCGCGAATGGCTCGCCCCCTTCCGTGCCGCCGCGGCCCGCCGGGCCCCGGAACTCGCAACGGCGCCGATCACCGGCGGCTGGGCCGGCCTCTACGAGATGACCCCCGACCGCAACGCCCTCATCGGCGAGGCCCCGCACCCCGGCCGCTTCCTCTACGCCACCGGCTTCTCCGGCCACGGCTTCCTCCAGGCCCCCGCCGTCGGCGAGATCGTCCGCGACCTCTATCTGCGCCGCGAACCGTTCCTCGACGTCGGCCCGCTCGCCGCCACCCGCTTCGAGGGCCGCCCGGCCGCCCGCCCCGAGGCCCACATCATCTGACCCGCCCCTAAGGAAGCGACCCATGCCCCACGTCCCCACCTGGCGACTGCGCGCCGCCTTCGCCCGCCGGCTCTCCGCCATGTACGGCACCGAAGTCCCCGCCTACACCACGCTGTTGGAGGTCGCCGGGCAGATCAACGACGAGGTCGCCCGCCGCGACCCGGACGCCGGCCGGCTCGGCAGCATCGACCGGGTCACCGCCGAACGCCACGGCGCCATCCGCGTCGGCACCCCCGCCGAACTCCGCCAGGCCGCCCAGATCTTCGCCGCCCTCGGCATGCACCCCGTCGGCTTCTACGACCTGCGGGACGGCGACATCGGCGCGGTCCCCGTCGTCTCCACCGCCTTCCGCCCCACCGACCCCGTCGAACTCGACCGCAACCCCTTCCGCGTCTTCACCTCCCTCCTCACCACCGGCGACCGCCGCTTCTTCGACCCGGAGCTTCAGGCCCGGCTGACCGCCTTCCTCGCCCGTCGGCAACTCTTCCCGCCCGAACTCCTCCGGCTCGCCGAACGGGCCGAACGCGAGGGCGGCCTGGCCGAGTCGGACGCCGCACGCTTCCTCGCCCTCGCCGTCGACGCGTTCACCCTCGCCACCGAGCCCGTGGACCGCGCCTGGTACGCCGAGTTGGAGCGGATCTCCGCGGTCGCCGCCGACATCGGCGGGGTCACCAGCACCCACATCAACCACCTCACGCCCCGCGTCCTGGACATCGACGCCCTCTACCGGCGGATGGGGGAGCGCGGCATCACCATGATCGACCGCATCCAGGGACCGCCGCGCTGGGCCGGTCCCGACGTGCTGCTGCGCCAGACCTCCTTCCGCGCGCTGGACGAGGCCCGCACCTTCCGCGAGCCCGACGGCCGGCTCACCCGCGGCGCCCTGCGGGTCCGCTTCGGCGAGGTCGAGGCCCGCGGCATCGCCCTGACCCGCGCCGGCCGGGCCCGCTACGACGCCCTCACCGCGGAGGTCGACCGCACCGCCGCCGGCCGCCCCGCCGCCGAACGGGAGCGCATCGCCCGCGCCCTGTGGGAACGGGACTTCCCCCGCACCGAGCGCCAACTCGCCGTCGAGGGGCTGGCGTTCTTCGCCCACCGGCCGGTGACCGACCGCCCCCGCGACGGCCGCCGCCCGCCCGCCGACCTCGCCGGTCTGCTCGCCGACGGCTGGCTGACCGCGCAGCCCCTCGTCTACGAGGACTTCCTGCCCCGCTCCGCCGCCGGCATCTTCCACTCCAACCTCACCGGCGACGGCACCCGTGACCCGCTCCGCGACGCCGCCCCCTTTGACGCCCACCGCCTCGCCGAGGCCCTCGACCGCCCGGTGCTCGACCCGTTCGCCCTCTACGCCGCGCAGCAAGACCGCGCCCTGCGCGAGGCCCTGACCACCCTGGGCGCCGACGCCGCCCTCCAAGCCCTGGACGCCCGGGCCGCCAACTAGGGCCCGCCCGCCGGGTCATGGCCGCGCCCTACCCGCCCCACCGCCCTCAGAGGAGACCCCATGACCGCCACCAGTGCGCACCCCGGCACCCTCGGCCTGCCCGGCACCGACGCCCTGCGGGCCCGCGCCAGCACCGCGCTGCGCCGCTGCGGCGCGGCCGGCCTCGACGCGTACGCCGCGCAGGCCCCCGCCGCGCCCGGCGCCACCGTCACCGCCCGCACCCCGCTCACCGGCGCCGTCCTCGCCCAACTTCCCGCCACCACGCCCGAGCAGGCCGAGGCCGTCCTCGCCGACGCCCAACGCACCTTCCACACCTGGCGCGCCGTCCCCGCCCCGGTCCGCGGCGCCCTGGTCAAGCGGCTCGGCGAGCTGCTCACCGCCCACCAGGACGACCTCGCCGACCTGGTCACCCTCGAAGCCGGCAAGATCCGCTCCGAGGCGCTCGGCGAGGTCCAAGAGATGATCGACATCTGCGACTTCGCGGTCGGCCTCTCCCGCCAGCTCTACGGCCGCACCATCGCCGGCGAACGCCCCGGCCACCGGCTCTCCGAGAGCTGGCACCCGCTCGGCGTCGCCGGGGTGATCTCCGCCTTCAACTTCCCGGTGGCCGTGTGGTCCTGGAACACCGCCATCGCCCTGGTCTGCGGCGACCCGGTGGTCTGGAAGCCGTCCGAACTCACCCCGCTCACCGCGCTCGCCTGCACCGCGCTGCTGGCCCGGGCCGCCGCCGACGCCGGCGCCCCGCCCGGCGTCCACCACCTGCTGCTCGGCGGCGCGGAACTCGGCGAACTGCTCGCCGACGACCCCCGGGTGGCCCTGGTCAGCGCCACCGGCTCGGTGCGGATGGGGCGCCAGGTCGCGCCCCGGGTCGCCGCCCGCTTCGGCCGTTGCCTGCTCGAACTCGGCGGCAACAACGCCGCGGTGGTCACCCCCACCGCCGACCTCGACCTCACCGTCCGCGGCGTGGTCTTCGCCGCCGCCGGCACCGCCGGCCAGCGCTGCACCACCCTGCGCCGCCTGATCGTCCACGAGGACGTCGCGGACCCCCTCACCACCCGCCTGGTGCACGCCTACGAACGGCTCCCGGTCGGCAACCCCGACGATCCGGCCACCCTCGTCGGCCCGTTGATCAACCCCGCCGCGCACACCGCGATGGCCCGGGCGCTGGACGCCGCCCGGCGCGCCGGCGGCACCGTGCTCACCGGCGGCGACCGCCGCTTCGAGGCCGAGGCCCCGGGCGCCGCCTACGTCCGCCCCGCCCTCGTCCGGATGCCCGAACAGGCCGAGATCGTCCGCACCGAGACCTTCGCCCCGATCCTCTACGTCCTGACCTACCGCACCCTGGACGAGGCCCTCGCCCTGCACAACGGCGTGCCGCAGGGCCTGTCGTCGAGCATCTTCACCCGCGACCAGCGGGAGGCCGAACGGTTCCTGGCCGCCGACGGCTCCGACTGCGGCATCGCCAACGTGAACATCGGCACCTCGGGGGCGGAGATCGGCGGCGCGTTCGGCGGTGAGAAGGAGACCGGCGGCGGCCGGGAGTCCGGCTCGGACGCCTGGCGCGCGTATATGCGCCGGGCCACCAACACCGTCAACTACTCGGCCGACCTGCCGCTCGCCCAGGGCGTCAACTTCCTCTGAAACCCCGGGCGGGCGGCGGCCCGGCTCAGCGGAGGGCGGCGCGGCCCAGGTCCTGCACCAGGGTCGGCGAGGGCCGGGGGATGGCCCCGAAGTCCTCGTCGTCGCCCTCCACCACCAGCCGGTTGATCACGTGCTCCAGCGCCGCCGGCAGCGTCGGCGCCAGCCCGCTGTGCCACTGGACGAGGAGGTTGTGCCGGGCCTCGTCGGGCAGCAACTGCTTCTCGTCGAAGGCCGCCAGCGCCCGGGGCTCCTCTTCGGACGGGTGCGCCGCCTGCTCGCGCCAGTAGGCGGCGTCGCGGAACTCGCCGTCCCGACGGTGCGCGAGGTACAGGCAGTACGCGGCGGTCCGGCTGCCGGCGCCCGCGCCGAAGAGCCACCAGAAGTGCGCCGCCTGGGCCCGGCCCGTGAGGTGCAGCAGGCACCCGAAGACCAGCGCGCCCTCCGGGTCGATGTGGTGGTCGTCCACCAGCCGCTCCAGGCTCGCCGCGGCCGCCGCGGCGTTGATGACCAGCGCGCAGGCCAGTTGGAGCTCCCCGGTGGCCTCGTCCCGCGCGGTGGGGTAGCCACTGGGCGCGGCCCGCCCCGGCGGTACCACCGCCGACCGCTGAGGCACGGCCGCGGCGGGCGCCAGGCAGCCCAGCCCGTCGAGCGCCCCGGCGTCGTCCAGCGCGCCGAAGTCCGCCAGCCCGTCGATCCCGGCCACCGCCGCGGCGGCGCTCAGCAGCGACTCGACGGTCTCCCGGCGCTCGCCCTGGTCCCGGTGCGTCCTCGTCATCTCACGTTCCCCCATGTCCGACTCCCGCTGAACTCCCGGCCGTTGCCCGGCCGGCTAACCCTGATCGATGCCGAGCGCGGCGGCCAGCCTCCGCCTGCCCCGGCTCGCGTACGAACGCACGGTGACCTCGTCCACCCCGAGCAGCGCGGCGATCTGCGCGTCGCCGTACCCGATGACGTGCCGCAGCACGATCACGTCGCACTGCCGCTCGGGCAGCCGGGCGATCGCCGCATAGAGCCCCAACTGGCTCTCCAGCATGGCGAATTGCTGTTGGCACTCGCGCAGCAGTGCCTGGGTGACGACGGCGAAGGCGGCGGTCTCGGTGAGCGCGGTCGGCTGCCGACGGTCGTAGAGCCACTCGGTGACCCGCTCCTTGAGCACCGACCATGCGTACGCCTCCACCGACGCCTGCCGTAACGCGTGCGGCCACACCCGGCCCAACTGCTCGTACGCCGCCAGGGTCACCTCGCGGGCGGCGGTCCGGCTGCCGGTGTGCAGATAGGCGTAGGCCAGCCACTTGCGGGCGTGGGTCGCCAGGAACGCCTCGAAGGTGAGCGCCAACTCCCGCCCCGATTCCTGGGGAACGGCTATCTCCACCATGGCAGCAGGGTCCGGCCTCCTGGCCGGCAGAAGTCGGTCCCGGTCTGTGCTCACGCGCCGTCCTCGTTCCCGTCGCCGTGCACCGTCGCGGCGGCACCGAGGGCGGTGGCCGCGCCGGGAGGACGGTCTGTCCTCACCTTCCAATCAACAGGAAACCCCATTGATTTGTGGCACGGGGCGACAGATATTCCTGCGCTCCGTACGCAAATGACTACTCCTGACCGGGAACGATCAAAACCCGCGCCCGGGTGTGCGCCATGCGACCACCGTCCGCCCGGCGCGCACCGGTGACGCCCGCGCGCACAGCGTTTCCGGCGCATGAACACCGGCGCGCAGGGCAAGGTGCTGCTACGACAACGCTCCCGGCGGCGGAGCGGGGAGCGGCGGGGGACCGGCGGCCGGTCGGCGACCCGCCCGGTGGCGGGAGGCAGCGCGCGATGACCGAGCACGAGCCCGTGGTGGACCTGAAGTTGGACCGGGCGCACTCGGCCCGGATCTACGACTACATGCTGGGCGGCAAGACCAACTTCCTGGCCGACCGGATGGCCGCCGGCCGGGTCCTGGGCGTCTTCCCCGCCGCCCTGGTGGCCGCCCGGATCAACCGCGAGTTCATGCACCGGGCGACCCGACACCTCGCCGCCGCCGGCCTGCGCCAGTTCCTGGACATCGGCACCGGCATCCCCACCCCGCCCAACCTCCACGAGATCGCCCAGGGCATCGCCCCCGACGCCCGCGTCGTCTACACCGACAACGACCCCATCGTGCTCGCGCACGCCGCGGCCCTGCTGCGCGGCACCCCCGAGGGCCGCACCGCCTACGTCCCGGCCGACGTCACCGACCCCCGCAGCATCCTGACCGCCCCGCACCTCCTCACCACCCTCGACCTGACCCGCCCGGTCGCGCTCAGCCTCAACGCCCTGATGCACTTCGTCACCGATGACGGCCAGGACCGCGCGCACACCGTCGTCGAGACCCTCAAGTCCGCCCTCCCCAGCGGCAGTACGCTCGCGATGACGCACGCCACCGGGGACTTCAGCCCCGACGTCATGCAGCGACTGATCGACATCTACCGCGACGCGGGCACCGAGCTGCAGTTCCGCACCCGCGCCGAGTTCCTCCGCTTCTTCGACGGCTGGGAGCTGCTCGACCCCGGCATCGCGCTGTCCCACCAGTGGCGCCCCGAGCGTCCCGAGGACGCCACCCACGTCACCGACGCCGAGGCCGCCTGCTACGCCGCCGTCGCCCGCAAGCCCTGAGGCCCTGAAGCCGCCCCGCGGCGCTCACTGCTTCCGGTAGCCGTACGCCTCTTCGGCCGCCGCGACCACGGCCGCCAGGTCCGCCCCGGCCGACGCGCTGACCACGGCGGCCACCGCCCCCTCGACGAACGGCGCGTCCACCAGCCGTGCGCCGTCCGGGAGTTCATCCCCCTCGGCGAGCATCGCCTTCACCGTCAGCACCGCGCTCCCGAGGTCGACCAGCAGCGCCACCCCCGCGCCGCGGTCCACCTCCCGCGCCGCCGCCGCGATCAGCTCGGAGCTCGTCCCCAGCCCGCCGTCCGGCGTGCCACCGGCCGCGGCCACCGGCACCCGCCCGCCGTCCCCGGCCAGCCCCGCCGCCAGCGCGGCGACCGACTCCGCCACCGCCCTGCTGTGCGACACCAGCACCACGCCCACCAGCGGGGCCGCGCCGCTCATCGCGCCACCTCCGCCAACGCCGCGAACAACAGCGCCGAGGACGTCGCCCCCGGGTCCTGGTGCCCGATGCTCCGCTCCCCGAGATAGCTGGCCCGGCCCTTCTTCGCCAGCATCGGCACGGTGGCCCGCGCCCCCTCCTCGGCCGCCGCGGCCGCCGCGTCGGGCGAGTCGCCCAGCGCCTCCACCGCCGGCACCAGCGCGTCCACCATGGTCTTGTCCCCGGGCGCGGCACCCCCGAGCGTCCGCACCGAGTCCACCCCGGCCCGCAGCCCCTCCTGCAACTGAGCCACCGACACCTGGGGCGCCTCGCCCAGGCTCTTCCCGGCCCGCCGCAACAGCGTCCCGTACAGCGGTCCCGACGCGCCCCCCACCGTCGAGATCAACTGCCGCCCGGCGGCGACCAGTACGGCCCCCGGCGTCCCGGGCGGCTCGGCGTCCATCGCCTTCACCACGGCGGCGAACCCCCGCTGCATATTGGCCCCGTGATCGGCATCGCCGATCGCCGAGTCCAGCTCCGTGAGCCGGTCCGCCTCCCGCTCGACCAGCCCGGCCGCCGCGGTCAGCCACCGCACGAAGAACCCACCGTCAAGCGCCGCCTCCACCACGCCCATCACCCCTCTCCACGCACGACAACCAGCCGACGACACCCCATCAGTGACCCCCGGTCACCGTCCACCACCACCGTCTACCGCCCCCACCGCAGCCCGGCCGTCTCGACCGGCGCATCCCACAACCGCAGCAATTCGCCGTCCACTTGACACAACGTCACCGAACACCCGGCCATGTCCAGCGAGGTCACATAGTTCCCCACCAACGTACGGGCCACCGACACCCCGCGCTCGTCGAGCACCCGCCGCACCTCCGCGCCGAAGCCGTACAGCTCCAGCAGCGGCGTCGCCCCCATCCCGTTCACCAGCGCCAGCACCGGCAACTGCGGCTTGAGGTCCTCCAGTACGGCCTCCACCGCCACGTCCGCGATCTCCCGCGAGGTCATCATCCCGCGCCGCTCCCGCCCCGGCTCGCCGTGGATGCCCACCCCCAACTCCAGCTCGCCCTCGGGGAGTTCGAACGTCGGCCCGCCCTTCGCCGGCGTCGAGCAGGCGCTCAGCGCCACCCCGAAGCTGCGCGACGACGCCACGACCTGCCGGGCCACCGCCGCCACCCGCTCCAGCGGCATCCCCTCCTCGGCCGCCGCACCCGCGATCTTCTCCACGAACAGCGTCGCCCCGGTGCCGCGCCGCCCGGCCGTGAAGGTCGAGTCGCGCACCGCGACATCGTCGTCGACCAGCACGCTGGCGACCTGCACTCCCTCGTCCTCCGCCAGCTCCGCCGCCATCTGGAAGTTCAGCACGTCACCGGTGTAGTTCTTCACCACGAACAGCACCCCGCGCCCGCTGTCCACCGCCGCCGCGGCCCGCACCATCTGATCCGGCACCGGCGAGGTGAACACCTCTCCCGGACACGCCGCATCCAGCATCCCCGGCCCCACGAACCCCCCGTGCAACGGCTCGTGCCCGCTGCCGCCGCCGGAGATCAACGCCACCTTCCCGGCCACCGGCGCGTCCCGCCGCACGATCACCCGGTTCGCCACGTCCACCACCAGCTCCGGATGGGCCGCGGCGATGCCGCGTAGGGCATCCGACACCACGGTCTCGGGGACGTTGATCAGCATCCTCACGGGTACCTCCTGGTGACTCGACAGCCGGAGCTCCGGCCGGCGTTCGCGCTGCTGACTTCCCCGAACGACCATCGGCCAATCGGGTGACGCCCTTCCTGCGTGACCACCTCGGGGGGATCAAGTATCGGGCCGGCCGGGGGCGACCGCAGCGTCACGCGGGGCGCGTTGGGTCGCCGACCTGGCGCCTCCCTGGGTGCTGTGCGCTCCGTCCTCACCTGAACGGCGGCGCCCGGCGCCATGTGGCACCGCGCGGCGTCGCCTGGCGCCGTGCGGTGCCGTGTGGCGTCACGTGGTGCCATTCCGTGCCGTTAGAGAGCGACGAGGAGGCGTGGTGCCATCGTGGCTCGGCGCACCTCTCCGATGTTTCCCCAGGTCAGAGCGGTGCAGTCGCGCTGACTTCGCGTGCGGTGCCATGCGCGCTTGCGCATGGTGCCATCGTGGTGCCATGATGACGTCATGGACCTCACCCCGTATGTCGAGACCCTCCGCCGTGAACTCGCGGTGGCCGCCGAAGCCGGCGGGGAGGACGCCCGCGAGCTGGCCGAGCGGCTCACCGCTCCACTGGAGTCGGCGACCCGGCTGACCATGCTCAATGTGCTCTCCGCCGCGATGGACGAGATCACCCGCGAGCTCGCCCCCGGCTCGGTCGACGTACGGCTGCGCGGGCTGGACCCGGACTTCGTGGTGACGCCGCCGCCCGCCGGCGGCGGCCCCGCGGAGGCGACCGCCCCGCCCGTCGAACCGCTCGCCGCGCCGGCGCCCGCCGAAGGTGACGAGGGCGGCACCGCCCGCGTCAATCTGCGGCTGCCGGCCCACCTCAAGGCGCGCGCCGAGGAGGCCGCCGGCCGCGAGGGGCTGTCGGTCAACGCCTGGCTGGTGCGGGCGGTTTCGGCCGCGGTCGGCGGTGGCGCGCAGCCGCGCGCGACGGAGCGGACCCGCACCATGGGGCAGAGCTTCACGGGCTGGGTGCGCTAACCACACCCCGGCCCGCGCCACTTCACTTCGCTTCCTTCACGTCCCCCAACGCCGGGGACGACCCAAAGACTCACGAGGACGGTACAGCCATGCCTTCTTTCGACACTCCCGAACCGATTTCGACCACCGCCCACCTGACCGCCGGCTCCCTCCGGTTCGCCGCCGGCGACCGCGCCGACACCGTCGTCGAGGTGCTGCCCCGCGACCCGAAGAAGGATCAGGACGTGCGGGCCGCCGAGGGGACCGAGGTCAGCTACGCCGGCGGCGTGTTGACCGTTCGGACGCCCAAGCAGCGCTACCTCGTCGGGCGCACCGGCACCGTCGACGTGACCGTCGAGCTGCCCACCGGCTCGAACGTCGAGATGACCGGCGACTGGGCCCAACTGTTCGGTGAGGGACGGCTCGGCGAGGTCCGCGTGAAGAAGCTCGCCTCGGGCGACGTGCGGCTCGACGCCACCGGACCGCTCCAACTCAACGTGGCGCACGGCTCGATCACCGTGGACCGGGTCGAGGGCCTGGCCGAGATCACCACCAGCTCCGGCAGCCTGCGCGTCGGCACCGTCAACGGTCCCGCCGTCCTGAAGAACTCGCACGGCTCCACGGTCGTCGGCGCCGCGATCGGCGAGCTGCGGGTGAGCGGCGCCCACGGCGACATCGACATCCAGCGCGCCGAGGGCTCGGTCACCGCCACCGCCGCCCACGGCACTCTGCGGGTGGGCGAAGTGGCCCGCGGCGCGGTCCAGTTGGAGAACTCCTACGGCGCCATCGAGATCGGCGTCCGCGAGGGCACCGCCGCCTGGCTCGACGTGAGCTCCGAGCGGGGGCAGGTGCGCAACACGCTCGACGCCTCCGAGAGCCCGGAGGAGGCCGAGGACACCGTCGAGGTCCGGGCCCGCAGCCGCTATGGCAACATCGACGTGCGCCGCGCCCGCGTCTGAGCGCCGGCCGTTCAACCCGCCCACTCCTCGGGCGACTTCACCCCTCCCTCTTCGAGCTCTTCGAGCTCTTCCAACGGATGGGTGCCGCACCTTTCTATGTCATGCCTGCGTCAGAGTTTGCGCCGCAATTCCGCACAGCAATTCCGCACAGCAATTCCGCCACGAAAGGAAGTCCGATGAGTGACCAGGTTCCCGTTCCGATTCCGAACGGCCTCCCCACGGAGCGCGATGCCGGCCCGTTCGACCCGCCCCGCTACCTCACCCGGCTGCGCGAGTCCCGCCCGGTCTGCCCGATGCGCTTCCCCGACGGCCACGAGGGCTGGGTCGTCACCGGCTACGAGGCGGTCCGCCAGCTCCTGGCCGACACCCGGTTCAGCTCCCGCCAGGACCTCGGCATCATGCACCTGCCGTACGAGACCCCCGGCATGCCCGTACCGACCGAGCCGTCCCCGCAGGTGCCGGGGCTGTTCGTCGCCATGGACCCGCCGGACCACACCCGGCTGCGGCGCAGGCTCACCGGCGCCTTCACCGTCAAGCGCATGAAGCAGCTCGAAGAGCGCATCGTCGACATCACCGAGCGGCGACTGGACGAACTGGCGGGCATGGCCCCGCCGATCGACCTGGTCAAGGAGTTCGCGCTGCCGGTGCCGTCGCTGATGATCTGCGAGCTGCTCGGCGTCCCCTACGAGGACCGGGACACCTTTCAGACCAACTTTGCGACGTTCATGGAGAAGGAGGTGACGTTCGACGACAAGATGGCCGCGTACGGGGCGTTGACCTCGTACCTCGCCGAACTGGTCACCCGCAAGCGGGCCGAGCCCGGCGAGGACATACTCTCCGACCTGGCCCGCCAGGACGACCTGAGCATCGAGGAGTTGACCGGCGTCGCCTTCCTGCTGCTGCTCGCCGGCCACGAGACCACCGCCAACATGCTGGGGCTGGGCACCTTCGCGCTCCTGGAGCACCCCGAGCAACTGGCCGAACTGCGCTCCGCGCCGGAGCTGTTGCCGGGCGCCGTCGAGGAACTCCTGCGCTACCTCTCGGTCGGCGACATCTTCTACCGCTACGCCACGGAGGACATCGAGCTCTGCGGGGAGACGATCGGCAAGGGCTCGACCGTCGTCGTCTCGCTGCTGACCGCCAACCGCGACCCCAAGCGCTTCGACCACCCCGACACCCTGGACCTGCACCGCAAGGCCCGCGGTCACCTCTCCTTCGGTCACGGCATCCACCAGTGCCTCGGCCAGCAGTTGGCCCGCATCGAGATGCGCGCCGGCTTCGACGGGCTGCTGCGCCGCTTCCCGACCCTCAAGCTGGCCGTCCCGGCCGACGAGGTGCGGCTGCGGACCGACATGAACATCTACGGGGTCCACGAACTGCCGGTCACCTGGGAGGAGTCGGCCGGGTAGGGGCCGGGCGCGCCACCCTCCAGAGGACCTCACCGCCCGGGTGGTGAGGTCCTCTACTCGCCGGGCGTCAGGCGCAGCGCGTGCAGGGCCACGGCGAGGTCGGCCACCGCGCGGGGGTCGCGAAGCGAGCGTTCCGTCAGCTCCTCCAGCCGGTTGAGCCGGTAGCGGACGGTGTTGCGGTGGCAGAACAACAGGCGCGCCGCGGCGGCCGTGGAGCCGGCCGCGGCGAACCAGCACTCCAGGGTCTCCAACAGCCGGTCCCGTTCGTCGGCCGGCAGCCGCAGTACGCCTTCCAGGGCGGCGCGGGCGATCCGTGCGGCCTCGTCCGGCGCCGCCGCCACCAACAGGGCGGCCGGGCTGCTGTCGAAGCGGGCGATGCTCCCGGTGGGCCGGGCGCGGGCGCCGGTGAGCGCCAGACGGGCGAGCCGGAGCGCCCGGGGGGTCTCGCGCAGATCGCGGTAGGCGGGGCTGATGCCTCCCCGGGTGGCGAGCGATCGGGTAAGGACGCGCAGCACCGCCTCGTCGGCGTCCGGGTGGGGGACGGCGACCACGCCGACGTGCAGGTCAGGCAAGAGGCGCCAGGCCGAGCGCAGTTGTTCGCCCAGCAGCCGGGACTCGATGCCGGGCAGCGCCTCCCGGCCGGGCCCCGGTACCTCCGCGGCCACCACGAGATAGGGCCCGCCGGTCGGCAGGCCCAGCACGTCGGCGGCCTCCCACAGCGTGGTGCGGTCCGTGAGCAGCCCGGTGAACAGGGCCTCGACCATCGCCGAGCGCTCCCGCTCGCGTTGCAGCAGCAGCTCGGAGACCTCCTCGCGGTAGGCGTCGCTGGCCGAGGCCGCGAGGCCGCCGTTCACCCACCACGCGGCCAGCGACATGATCGTCTCGGTGGTCAGGCCCTCGGCGGCGCGGGCCTCGTCGGCGATCGCGGACCACAGCACCTCGGACCCGACGCGGTAGGCGTGCAGCAACTCGGCCAACGGGGTGCCCCGGCGGGCCCGTTCGCGGCCGGTGTCCTGTGCCGACGCCATGTCGTCGCTGTGGCCGTCGACGAGTTGCCGCAGCACCAGCTCGCAGTTGCGCCGGCACGAGGCGGTCAACTCCTCGAAGGAGACGTGCTCGTCGCGCCGGTAGTACGGCACCTGGGCGCGGATGCGGCGGGCTATTCGGGCGCCCAGTTCCTCGGAGCGGGTCAGCAACGAAGCCGCTACGGGGGCGATTTCGGGGGGTGCGTCGGGGGTGCGGCTCATTCCCGCAGGTTACAAAGGGATGTCCGGGGCGGGGGGTGGTTGTGCCCTGGGACAACAGGGGCGGGTGTGGTGCTGTGCGTCGGCACATGGCCCCTGGGGTTCTCGAACGCCACGATACGAGGACGTTACCGGCCGGTATCGGACCGCTTTCCCCGTGCTGCCTCCCGAAGGAGGAACCGTGCCCAGAGCCGCAACATCCCACCGGACACGCACCAGGAACACCCCGCGCACGTCCCTACTGGCCGGCGCCGCGCTCCTCGCCTCGACGCTCACCGCGGCCGCCCTCCCGGCCTCCGCACACGCCGCGACCCCCGCCGGCACCGGCAAGTACGTGGCGCTGGGGGACTCCTACGCCGCCGGAGCCGGCGTCCCCGGACAGTCCGCCGGCCTGTGCCTGCGCTCCGACCACAACTACGGGCATCTCGTCGCCGCGGCCCTCGCCCCGTCCTCGTACGCGGACAAGACCTGCGCCGCCGCCAAGGTGAGCGCGCTCACCACGCGTCAGACGGACGCCGGGATCGTCGTCAACGGCCCCCAACTCGACGCCGTCACGCCCGACACGTCCCTGGTCACCCTCACCCTCGGCGGCAACGACCTCGGCACCTCCGACGTCGGCTTCGTCGACGTGGTGGCCGCCTGCATCGGGCTGGCCGTGACCAACCCGTTCGGCACGCCCTGCAAGAACTTCTACGGCGACACGCTCGACAAGCGGCTCGACTCCGCGGCGACCCGGCTGACCGACGGGCTGCGCAAGCTGTCCGCCAAGGCACCCAACGCCAGGGTGGTGGTGGTCGGCTACCCGGCCGTCCTCCCCGACGACCCGACGGCGTGCCTGGGCAAGATGCCCGCCACCACCGGCGACCTCCGCTTCCTGCGCTCCGTCCTCGGCGAACTCAACACCAAGGTGGCCAAGGCCGCCACCGCCGCGGGCGCCAGCTACGTCGACACCTTCGGCCCGACCAAGGGCCACGACGCCTGCTCCGCGAACCGCTGGATCGAGGGCCTGCTGCCGACCTCGCCCGCCGTGCCGCTGCACCCCAACGCCACCGGCGAACGCGTCATGGCACAGGCGGTGTTGAAGGAATTGAGGCACTGAACGACGTAGCGCGACGTACGTCGTAGCCGGAGGGGGCGCAGGGGCCGGGCAGCAGCTCGGTCCCTGCGTCATGCGCGGGCAGCGGCCCGCCCATTTCCGTCGACATACGGCAGGATTTCCGACCGTGACTATTCGTTTGTTGATCGCCGACGACCAGGAGATGGTGCGTCGGGGCATGCGACGCATCGTGGAGAGCCAGGCCGACATCGAGGTGGTCGGGGAGGCCGCGAACGGCGTGGCGGCGGTGGAACTGGGGCGCGCCCTCGCCCCGGACGTCGCGCTGGTGGACATCCGGATGCCGCGGATGGACGGCCTGGAGGTGACCCGCCGACTGGTCGACCCCGCCTTCCCGCACCCGGTCCGGGTCGTCATCGTGACCACCTTCGATCTCGATGAATACGTCTATCCCGCGCTGCGGTTCGGCGCCTCGGGGTTCGTCCTCAAGCGTTCCGGGCCGGCGCTGCTGGTCGAGGCGGTGCGGGCGGCGATGGCCGGCGACAGCCTGATCAGCCCGCAGATCACGGCGCGGCTCCTGCACCACGTCACCGGTGCGAACGGCGGCCGGGGCGCGCGCACGCCGCGCACCGCGGGGCTGACCGGGCGCGAGGCGGAGATCGCCGGCCGGGTCGCCCAGGGCAGGTCCAACGCCGATATCGCCCGCGAGTTGTTCATCTCGGCGGGCACGGTCAAGACGCATGTGGCCAGCATCCAGCGTAAGTTGCAGGTCCGGAACCGGGTCGGGATCGCGGTACGGGCCTGGGAACTGGGCCTGGCTACGGGGGAGATGCCCGGATGACGCCGTCGGTCGGTTCGCCGTCGGTCGGTTCGTCGGACGCTCGCCGACGGAGACGGGGACGCCGGTGGGCCACAGTGGCGGCCGGCGCGATGCTGGTGCCCGCCCTCCTGGCGCCCCCGAGCGCCGCCCCGCTGGCGGTCGTTGCCGCGCTGACGCTGGCCGCGGCGCTGTGGGTGTGGCCCGTCGGGCGGGTCTCGCTGGGCTGGGCGGCGGGCGGCGCCGCGCTGCTCTCGCTCGCCGTGGACGCCGGCTACTTCGGGCCGCCGGGCCTGGTGATCCTCTGGTACCCGTGCGAAACCCTCGCGCTGCTGGTCCTGTTGGAGCGGGCGGTGCGCCATGTGCCCCACCCGAAGGTGGCGTTCATCGCGCCGCTGACCGGCGCCGCCGCGGTGCTGCTGCCGCTGCGTTTCACCCTGCACGCGCCCACCACGGGACTGAAGGAGTCGGTCGCCGGGGCGCTGTTCGCACTGTTCCCGGTAGCCCTCGCGGCGGGAATCGGGCTGTACCTGCGGGCGCTGGACAACCGCCGGGCGCACGCGGTGGCCCTGGCCCGGCGCGAGCAGCGGCTGGAAGTCGCCCGAGACCTGCACGCCTTCGTCGCCCACGAGGTGACCGGCATCGTCCTGGAGGCCCAGGCGGCGCAACTCGTCGACGAGGCCGACCCCGAGGAATCCCGGGCGCTGCTCCGGCGCATCGAGCAGGCCGGGCTGCGGGCCCTGGACTCCATGGACCAGATGGTGACCACGCTGCGCGAGGCGGAGCGCCGCAAGTGGGGCGAGCCGCCGCCCACCCGGCTCTACGGCCTGGCCGACCTGCCCGAACTGGTCGACCGCTTCGCCTCGATGGCCACCGCCGAGGTGGCGCTGTCCCTGGAGGACGGGTTGGCCGGCGCGCTGTCCCAGGAGGCCGAGGACACCGCCTACCGGGTGGTGCTGGAGGCCCTGACCAACGTACGGCGGCATGCGCCGGGGGCCGGGCGGGTCGAGGTGTTCGCCGGCCGCACCGCCGACCGGGCGGTGGAGGTCCGCGTCGCCGACGACGCCGGCCCCGCGGCACCGGCCGGGCCCCGGCAGGGCGGCGGCACCGGCCTGGCCGGCCTGGACGAGCGGGTCGGCGCGCTGGGCGGCACGCTCAACGCCGGCCCGCACGGCCCCGGATGGCGGGTGCGCTGCCTGCTGCCGGCGCCCGCCGGCCACTGAGGCAGCCGATATCTGCCGATCGGCAGATGTGGCGCCGGGAGGGAACCGGGATTCTCGCAGCGGTGCACCGGCCACAACGGCGCACCGCCCGCAAGGGCCTGCCCGAGGGTGCGCCGCCCGTAGCGCCGCACCGCCCGCAATCCTGGAGGAACCGATGTTCTCAAGCGCCCGCGCGCCGCGGCCCGCCACCCTCGTCGTCGCGGCGGCGGCCATCGCCGCCGCGTTCGGCCTCACCGGCTGCTCGGTGGACGCCTCGAAGGTCACGCCCGAGTCGAAGACCTTCGCCTACGCCGGCCGGTCCCTGAACGTGACCACACACGAGGTCGCCACCAAGGTCGTCGCGGCCGACCGCAGGGACATCAAGGTCACCCGCTGGTTCGACTCGGCCGCCGGCACCGCGCACCTCACCTGGGACCTCAAGGGCAACACCCTGGACATCGACGCGGGTTGCAGCGGCCTGGCCCTCTGCGACGCCAAGTTCCGGGTCGAGGTCCCCAAGGGCATCGCGGTCTCCAAGGACGGCCGGCAGGCCCTCAGCGGGAAGCGCTGACCGTGCTCGAACTCCTCGACGTCACCAAGATCTACAGGGGCGGCAAGCGCGCCGTCGACCACCTGACGCTGCGGCTGGAGCCGGGAATGGTGGGCCTGTTGGGGCCCAACGGCGCCGGCAAGTCCTCGCTGATGCGGATCGCCGCCACCGTCACCCGGCCCACCAGCGGCCGGGTGCGCTTCCACGGCGAGGACGCGGTGGCCCGCCCCAACGGGCTGCGCCGGGCGCTCGGTTACCTCCCGCAGGACTTCGGGGTCTACCCGAACCTGACCTCCCGCGAGTTCCTGAGCTACCTGGCCGCGGCCAAGGGCGTCTCGGCCCGCACCGCCCGGGCCCGCATCGACGAGCTGCTGGAGCTGGTCAACCTCACCGAGGCGGTCAGGCGGCCGCTGGGCACGTACTCCGGCGGCATGCTGCGCCGGGTCGGCATCGCCCAAGTACTGCTCGCCGACCCGCAGGTGATCATCGTCGACGAGCCCACCGCGGGCCTCGACCCCGAGGAGCGGGTCCGGTTCCGCAACCTGCTCAGCGACCTGGCGGCCGACAGGGTGGTGCTGCTCTCCACCCACATCGTCTCCGACGTCGAATCGGTGGCCGCCGACATCGCGGTGCTGGCCGGCGGCCGCCTGCTGCGCCGCGGCACCCCCGAGGAGCTGCTGCGCCCGATGGCCGGCCGGGTGTGGGAGGTGCTGGTCGACCCGTCCGCCGTGCCGGCGGTGCGGGCGCAGTACACCGTCAGCCGCCTGGTGCGCACCGCCGACGGCGTCCGCATCCGGCTGCTGTCGGACACCCGCCCCTACGAGGGCGCCGCCCCGCTGACGCCCGACCTGGAGGACGCCTACCTCGGCATCATCCGGTCCGGCGAGGGCGGCCCACCCGCCGGCGGACCCGGCGAACGCCCGCTCCACGCAAGGGCGGTGTGACGCGGTGCTCCCTGCGCTCACCGGCCTCGCACTGGCCGACTTCCGTGACCGCATCCGCCGCCCCGGCTACCTCGCGGTGCTCGCCGCCGCCGTCGCCCTGGGATACGTCGCGGTGCCGGACCCGGGCGCGCAGTGGATGATCATGCAGGTCGGCGACTACCGCGGGGTCTACAACAGCGCCTATGTCGGCATGGCGACGGCGCTGGCGGCCGGCCTGTGGCTCACCCTCGGCGGCTTCTACCTCGTCCGCAACTCCATCGAACGCGACCACCGCAGCCGCGTCGGCCAGTTGCTCGCCGCCACCCCGCTGCGCACCCCCGCCTACCTGGCCGGCAAGTTCCTCGGCAATCTGCTGCTGTTGGCGTCCATGCTCGGGGCGCTCGCGGTCACCGCCCTGGTCATGCAACTGGCCCGCGGCGAGTCCCGGGACATCGACCCGGTGGCCCTGTGGCAGCCGTTCGCGCTGATCGCGCTGCCCCTGGTCGCGCTGACCGCCGGCTGCGCGCTGCTCTTCGAGTCGCTCCCGGTGCTGCGCACGGGCGTCGGCAACGTCCTGTGGTTCGGCATCTGGCTGGTCGTCGCCACCGCCGGACAGGGCCCCGGGCTACCGCTCGACGGCATCGGCGTGCACAGCGTCGCCAGGTCGATGTACGCCGACCTGCTCGCCCAACACCTCGACGTCACCGGGACGTTCAGCCTCGGCCTGACCTACCTGGACAAGCCGCTGGGGCTGTTCACCTGGCACGGCTTCGCGCCGACCGCCGGCTATGTCCTGGGCCGGGCGACCCTGCTGCTGATCGCCGCCCTCCTCGCGCTGCTCCCGACGCTGTGGTTCGGCCGCTTCGACCCGGCGCGCGACCGCCGGCACCGGGCCGCCACCCCACGCGCACCACAAGGCCCCGACGGCGCCCCCGACCCACCCGTGTGCATCGACGAGTTCGGGCCCGACGTCGCCCGCCCCACCCTGGGCGGCGTGCTGCGCACCCGCCCGGAACCGGGTGCGGTGACCTGGCGACTGTGGGCCGGCGAGGTCCGCATCCTGCTCCAGGGCGTGCGCTGGTGGTGGTGGCTGGGCGCCGCCTTCCTGCTGCTGAGCGGGCTCACCGCCCCGGCCCTGCACGGCGTCGTCCGCGTCCTGCTGCCGCTGGCCTGGCTCTGGCCCGTGCTGATCTGGTCCCGGCTCGGCACCCAGCGCCACGAGCACGGCGTCGCGGGCCTGCTCGCCGCCTACCCCGCGGTGCGCCGCCGGGTGCTGGCCGAGTGGGCCGCCGGCCTGACCGTCACCGCCGTCGCCGGCCTCGGCCCGCTCGTCCGTATGCTCGCCGCCGGGGACGGCCTCGCCCTGGCCGGTTGGCTCGGCGGCGCCCTGTTCATCCCGTCCCTGGCGCTGGCCCTGGGCACGCTCAGCCGCACCCACCGCCTCTTCCAGGCCGTCTACGTACCGCTGTGGTACTCCGTCGCCAACGGGCTGCCGCTCTTCGACTTCATGGGCGCACTGCGCGACCGCAGCGAACTGGCCGCCGCGCAGCCGACGGTGACGGTCACGGTGGCCGCGGCCCTGATGGGCGTCGTCTTCGCGACCACCGGGGCGCGCCGCCTCGGCCGGGACTGAGGAGGCCGGTGTGCCCAGCGGGACCCCGCGCCGTCGCCTCACTCCTCGGCGCGCGCCGGGAAGCCGACGACCCAGTCGCCGCGTACCTCCCAGCTGCCGCCGTCGGGCAGCGCGCCGCGCAGGCCGTGCAGCACTCCTGGGCCGGCCAGGGCCGGGACGCGGGGGTCGTGGAGCGCGGCGAAGGCGAAGCTGCGGGCGGGGTCCCAGTCGGTGCTGTGCCGCAGCCGGCGGGCCAACTGCACGAAGCCGTACGGGGCCGCGGCGAGCACCCATGCGTCGGGGCGCTGGGCGGTCAGCCGGCGGGCCGGGCGCAGCCAAGAGGCCGCCGTCTCGGGCCAGTCGACCGCCGCCAGCACGACGCCGCCGCGGGCCTCCCACGCTTCGGCGAAGGCCGCGGCCGAGGCCACCGACGCGGCGTCCCGCCCGTGCCCGACCACCACGCTCCCGATCCGGGCCCGTGGCGCGGTCAACAGGCCCATGAGAGCGGCGAGTTCAGCGGCGGTGTGCGGGGCCGGGACCGGCAGCTCGCCGTAGGCGGCGCGCTCGGCCGGGCCGAGGAGGGGGGAGCGGGGCGAGTCGGCGAGGTCGGGGAACTCGTCGGGTCGGTTGGGGTCCATCAGGGGGCTCCGGGGGGTGAGGGCTCGTGGGCGCCGCCGTCCGGTCGGGTCTCGTTACCGGCGCGGGCGGCCTTCCACCGGGCGTAGGCGTCGGGCAGGCACACCGCGCACGGCCGGTAGCCGGCGGCGCGCGCGGTGGCCTCGTCGGCGAAGAACACCCGGTCCCGGACATATCCCCCGCGGGCCAGCGCCCGTTGCGCCGAGGGGCAGTCCAACCGTCCGTACAGCCGGGCGCGTCGGTGCCCACCGAGCGTGCCCGGCACCGGGCTGCAGTACGGCTGCCCGTCGGCCCCCACCAGCCGGTACCCGATCCGGCGCGCCGCCGTCATGACGCGTCGTGGAAGACCAGCCCCAGCGCGTGGCGGCGGCCCGAGCGCAGGGTGCTCACCCCGTGCCGCATCGCGCCCGCGGACCAGCCCCGCTTGGAGCGCACCGGCCGGTCCCGGGTGGTGAACACCAGCCCGTGCCCCTGCGGCAACGGCACCGCGGTGCCCCGGGACTGGGCCCGGGCCCGCTGCTCGACGAGCAGGAACTCGCCGCCGGTGTAGTCCGTGCCGTACGCGTCCAGCCCGATGACGACCTGGAGGGGGAAGACCATCTCCCCGAAGACATCGCGGTGCAGGGCGTTCCAGTCGCCCGGCTCGTAGCGCAGCAGGATCTGCGCCGAGCGGTCCTGACCGGCCTCGTGGCACGCGGCCAACCAGGCGTCGAGGTCGTCGGGCCACGGGGCCGGCCGGTCCAGCCGCGCGCTCCAGTCCCGGGCCACCGCCAGCAGCGGCGGATACAGGGCCGCGCGCAACGCGGCGACCAGCGGCGGCAGTTGGTGCGTGAAGTAGCGGTAGGTGCCGGAGCCGAAGCGGTACCGGGCCATGTCCACCGTCGTGCGGAAGGCGTCGGTCCGCTCGTACAAGCCCGCGATCTCCCGGCACTGCTCCGGCGTGAGCAGCCGCGGGGTGAGGGCGCAGCCGAGCTCGTCCAACTCCCGGGCCACGGCGGTCCAGTCGGCCCCCGCCACGCGCCGTTGGACGCCCTCGATGACGGCGGCGTCGGCGGCGTCGGCGGGGTGATCGGCGGAGTTGTCGGTGACGGCGTCGGTGGTCATCCGTGCCTCCTCGGTGCCCGAACGGCGGCCGACTGCTGGGCCGGGGGACGGTGGTGCGCGGTGCGGTGCCAGGTCATGGTGGGCCCTCGGGAGTGGTTCTGGTGTCTCAGGCTCCACTCTGCTCCCCTCCGGCACCGGAATCCGGCGGAAATCGGACGTCGCTCTGGCGCGGCGCGCGGCGCCGTGAAGTGCGTGCGGGGCCGGGCCGGCCGCCCTGGAACGGATGGCCCCTGAACTGGTCACTCCCCGAACCGGCCACCCCTGAACGGCCCGCCGAACCGTTTCCTTCCCGCCGGCCCGCCGTTGGTCCCGGCGTCGGTAGTTCCCTCTCCTACGAAGGGCACGTCATCATGCGTCTGATCCGTCCACTAGCCGTCGGTCTCGGCGGTCTCGTCCTGGCCCTCGCCCTGCCCGCCGGCACGGCCCTCGCCTCCAACGGGACGTTCACCTGGCTGGGCCCCGGGGGCAAGACGTTCTCGCTCCAGAACCCGCCGGACAACCGGTGCCTCGACATGAGCCAGGAGGCCCGTGGGGCCCGCAACGCGCTGAAGCAGCCGGTGGCCGTCTACTCCGGCAAGCGCTGCACGGGACAGAAGACGCGGCTCGCCCCGGGCAAGGTGGCCCCCTCGGGCGCGCGCTTCGCCAGCGTCGTCTTCAACCCCCGCTAGGCCCGCCGGCCAGCCGTCACGTCCCGGCCCGTCACCGCCCCGCGGTGACGGGCCGGCGCCTTGCCCACGGCACACAGGTCGAAGATCAAGCTAGAGCTCCCCGGCCCGCCACCGGACCTCCTCCGCGTCCAAGGCGTCGAGGTCCGGCGCCCGATGGCGCATGGCCGTCAGCCAGCTCTCCAGGCGCGCCACGAACGCGCCAGCGGCCGTCACCGCCAGGGCACCGTCCCCGCCCCCGATCCCCGCAACGACCGCCAACAGCCCCTCCGCCGCCGGGTCATCGGCGTCGCACCCGGCGCACAACACGCTCTCCCGCAGGCCGTCGACGCGCACCCCGGACCCGTTGTGCCAGGAGTGCGGATGGCGCGCCACCAGGAGCACCGGGGCCCGGCAGCGCGGGCAGGGCGGGGGAGCGGAGGTGGGCAGCCGCAGCGTCACGGCCGTCGGCCGGCCGGTGTCGGGCGTCATGCCAGCCCCGCCCACGCCTCGGCGCCGAACGCGCCCTTCACGTCCGAGGCCAGCGTGGCGGCGTTCACCCTGGCGCCCAGCGCGTAGACGGTGGTCCGTTGGGCGCCGCGGACGCTGAGGTGCACCGGGCTGTCGCCCGGGTGGTCGCCGAGGATGCGCCGCAGCTCGCGCACCCCCCGCTCGCTGATCCGGTGCGCGGGGAGCGCCAGGCGCACCGGCGGTCGCCCGCCGTGCTCGGCCGACGAGACGTCCAGGACGCCCAGTTCGCGGCCGAAGACGTTGAGGGTGCCGTCGCGGTCCTCGATCCTGCCCTGGACGGTGACGACGGTGTCCTCGGCCAGCGCCTGCTGCACGAGTTGGTAGGCGGCGGGGAAGAACAGCACCTCGATGGCGGCGTCCCGGTCCGCGAGGGTGACGATGGCCCAGGCGTTGCCCTGCTTGGTCACCTTGCGCTGGACGCCGGTGATCAGCCCGGACAGCCGCACCTCGCCGGTGGTCCGGCCGGAGCCGAGCAGCTCGGCGACCGAGCAGTCCCGGGCGGCGACGAGGAGGTGCTCGGCGCCGTCCAGCGGGTGGGCGGAGACGTAGAGGCCCAGCATCTCCCGTTCGGTGGCGAGCAGTTGGCGGCGCGGCCACTCCGCCTCGTCTACGGGGAAGTCCAGGCCGAAGGCGGGGCCGTCGTCCCCCGCGCCGCCGAGGCCGGCGAACAGGTCGTCCTGGCCGAAGCCGGCCGCCTTCTTCACCGGGATGACCGCGTCGATGGCGTCCTCGTGGACGGCGGTCAGCCCCTTGCGGGAGTGGCCCAGCGAGTCGAAGGCGCCCGCCTTGACCAGCGACTCCACGGCCCGCTTGTTCAGCGCGGGCAGCTCCACCTTGGCCAGGAAGTCGGAGAACGAGGCGAACGTCCCCTTCCGGCGGCGGGCCTCGACGATCGCGTCGATGACGGCGTCGCCGACGTTGCGGACGGACCGCAACCCGAACCGCACGTCGTCGCCGATGGCGGTGAACTCCGCGACGGAGGCGTTGACATCGGGCTGGAGGACCCGGACGCCGTTCTTGCGGGCGTCGGCCAGATAGACGGCGGCCTTGTCCTTGTCGTCGCCGACCGAGGTGAGCAGGGCGGCCATGTACTCGGCCGGGTAGTTGGCCTTGAGGTAGGCGGTCCAGTACGAGACCAGGCCGTAGCCGGCGGTGTGGGACTTGTTGAAGGCATAGCCGGAGAACGGCAGCATCACGTCCCACAGGGCCGAGATCGCCTCGTCGGAGAAGCCGTTGTCCCGCATGCCGCCGTGGAACTTCTCCCACTCCGCGGCCAGCACCTCCGGTTTCTTCTTGCCCATCGCGCGGCGCAGCATGTCCGCCCCGCCCAGGGTGTAGCCGGCCAACTGCCGGGCGATGGCCATGATCTGCTCCTGGAAGATGAGCAGGTGGTGGGTGGAGCCCAGGATCGGCTCCAGGGCCTCCTTGAGCTCCGGGTGGATCGGGGCGGGGACCTGCTTGCCGTTCTGTCGCAGGGCGTAGTTGGTGTGCGCGTTGGCGGCCATCGGGCCCGGCCGGTAGAGGGCGTTGGCCGCCGCGATGTCCTCGAAGCGGGTGGGGGCCATCAGCTTGAGCAGGGCCCGCATGCCGCCGCCGTCGAGCTGGAAGACGCCGAACGTGTTGCCCTCGGCGAGCAGTTGGTAGGTCCTGGCGTCGTCCAGCGGGATGAGCACGGTCGCCGGATCGCCGTCCATGGGGTCGACGGTGGCCAGCTTGACGCCCCGGTTCTCGCGGATGTTCTCGATGGCGTGGTCGATGACGCCGAGGTTCCGCAGCCCCAGGAAGTCCATCTTGATCAGGCCCATCGCCTCGCACGACGGGTAGTCGAACCCGGTGATCCGCGCGCCGTCGGCGGCCCGCATGTGCAGCGGGATCCGGTCGGTCAGCCGGGTCTTGGACAGGATCACCGCGGCCGCGTGCACGCCGGTGCCGCGGGTCAGCCCCTCCACCCCGCGGGCGGTGTCGATCACCTGCCGCACCTCGGCCTCGGCCTCGTAGAGCTGCCGGATGGCGCTGGCCTCGGCGTACCGGGGGTGGGACGGGTCGAACACGGCGTCCAGCGGGGCGGACTTGCCGTTCTGGTCCGGCGGCAGCGCCTTGGTGATCCGCTCGCCGTGCGCGAAGGGGAAGCCCAGGATGCGCGAGGAGTCCTTGATCGCGTTCTTCGCCTTGATCCTGCCGAAGGTGGTGACCAGCGCGGTGAACTCCTCGCCGTACTTCTCGGTCACGTAGCGGACCATCCGGTCGCGCTGCCGGTCGTCGAAGTCGAGGTCGATGTCCGGGGGGTTGATCCGCTCCGGGTTCAAGAAGCGCTCGAAGAGCAGGCCGTGTTCCAGGGGGCAGAGCTCGGTGATGCGGGTGGCGTAGGCGACCAGCGAGCCGGTGGCCGAGCCGCGGCCCGGGCCGATCGGGATCCGCATCTCCCGCGCGTGGCGGCAGATGTCCGCCACGACCAGGAAGTACGCGCTGAAGCCCATCGGGCCGATGACCGCCATCTCGGTCTCGAGCCGCTCCAGCACGTGTCGGGGGACCGGGTCGCCGTAGCGCAGCACCAGTCCCTTGAGGACCTCCTTGCGCAGCCATGACTCCTGGGTCTCGCCGTCCGGCACGTCCGGGAAGCGCGGCATCTCGTCGACGTAGTCGAAGACCGCGTCATAGGACTCGATGCGCTCGGCGACGGCCAGGGTGTTGTCGCAGGCTTCCGGGAGCTCCGCGAAGAGGCGGCGCATCTCGGCGGCGGACTTCAGGTAGTAGCCGGAGCCGTTGAAGCGGAAGCGTCCCGGGTCGTTCTTGTTCTTGCCGACGCCGATGCACAGCAGGTTGTCGTGGGCGTCGGCCTGGTCCTCGGTGACGTAGTGGGCGTCGTTGGTGGCCAGCAGCGGGATCGCCAACTCCCCTGCCAGCCGCAGCAGATCGGCGCGGACGGTGCGCTCGATGTCCAGGCCGTGGTCCATCAGCTCCAGGAAGTAGTTCTCCCGCCCGAAAAGCTCCTGGTACGCGCCGGCGGCCGCCCGCGCCTTCGCGTACTGGTCCAGCCGCAGCCGGGTCTGGATCTCGCCCGAGGGGCAGCCGGTGGTGGCGATGATCCCCTCGGGCCGCTGCGCGATCAGCTCCCGGTCCATCCGCGGCTTGCCGGCCGGGAACTGGCCCTCGTAACTGGCTTGCGTGGAGAGCCAGAAGAGGTTCCGCAGCCCCCGCACGTCCCGCGCCCACATCGTCATGTGCGTGAAGCGGCCGCCGCCGGAGACGTCCTTGGACCCCTCGCCGTCGTCGCTCACCGCGCGCCGGCCGCCCGGCCCCCAGAACTCCTGCTTCCGGGCGAACCGGGAGGACGGCGCCACATACGCCTCGATGCCGATGATCGGCGTGATCCCCTCGAAGTCCCGCGCGACCTGCTGGAATTCGTAGGCGCCGAACATGTTGCCGTGGTCGCTCATGGCGATCGCCGGCATCCCCTGCCGGGCGACCTCGCCGAACATCGGCCGCAGCTTCTGCGCGCCGTCCAGCATCGAGTATTCGGTGTGGTTGTGCAGATGCACGAAGGAATCCGGCACGGCTGCGTCACCTCCGGGACGAGTGGGCGGCCCCACCCGGCCGGAACCGTGGTGCGGGCCTTACGGATGGCCGACTGCGCAACGGAGAGGGGCGGCGGTGATCTTGTGAACAACCTCTCGTTGTGCATCCAGCCGCCGCGCTGCCGCGCACCGACGAGGGCGCGGCACGCCCTCCGCGCCCCGCCCACCGCCACCCCGACGCCCATCTGGCCAGTGCATACGCGCAACTTGCCGCCGTCCGGCCCGGGAGCCCCGTTGACGACCGCCATCAAAGCGAGCACCCACCCGACAGATCAAACAACCAATGGCCCGACGAGCCACAACCATCCGCTGTGGCGCTAGGGTGGGTGCCGTGGACCTCAACGCCGTGCGCACCTTCGTCGCGGTCGCGGAGACGGGCCAGTTCCAGAAGGCCGCCGTGGACCTCTCGCTGACCCAGCAGGCCGTCTCCAAGCGCATCGGCGCCCTGGAGGCGGAGCTCGGGGTGCGGCTGTTCACCCGCACCGCGCGCGGCGCCGGTCTCACCATCGACGGCCAGGCTTTCCTGCCGCACGCCCGCACCCTGCTCCAGGCCGAGGAGCGGGCCGCCGCCTCCGTCCGGCCCGGCAGCCGCGCCCTGCGCGTCGACGTGATCGGCCGGCGGGTCGCCCCGGCCGGACTGTTGCGCGCCTTCCACCGCGCACACCCCGACACCGCCCTCGACGTCGTCACGCTCTTCGACGCCGACGAGGCCGTCGCCGCCGTCCACAGCGGGGCGATCGACGCCGCCTTCCGCGCCGTCACCATGCCGGGCCGGCAACTCCCCGAAGGCGTCCGGTCCGTCCCGGTGTTCGACGAGCCGCTCCAGTTGTGCGTCGGGCCGGCCCACGAGTTCGCCACCGCCCCGTCGGTCCCGCTGCCCGACCTGGCGGGCCACCGCATCTGGATGCCCGGCAACGCCCCCGGTACGGAGTGGGGCGCCTACTACGACGACCTCGCCGCCGCGTTCGACCTGACCGTCGACACCATCGGGCCCAACTTCGGCGTCGAGGCCCTCCTGGACGCCATCGCGGACTCCACGACGCTGGTGAGCATCTTCGGCGAACGGACCCCGCTCGTCTGGCCCGCCGGCCACGACCTGCGGCGGGTCCCGCTGCGTGACCCGATGCCGGTGTACCCGCACTCCCTGATCTGGCGCGCCGACAACCCCCACCCCGGGCTCGCCGCACTCCGCGACCACCTCGCCGGCCTGCACCCGAAGCGCCCCGACGGCGAGCTGTGGCTGCCCAGTTGGGCGGAGTCGACGGCATCGCTGGAGTAGGGGGGCGGGCTCCCCTAGGGGGCGGGCTCCCCTAAGGGACGAGGTCCTTTCGGACGGGTTCCTTCCGTCTGAGCTCCTTCCGGAAGACCGTGGAGCTCCGGCTGACCGTCATGCCCACCCGTAGGTACAGGTCGAGCGCGCCGGTGTCCGAGTGGGTCCACAGCGTGCAGCTGCGTCGGCCGCGCCGGTGGAAGGCGCGGAACGCCTGGCGCAGCAGGAGTCGGGCGATGCCGCGGTTGCGGTGGTCGCGGCGGACGGCGACCTGTTCGAGATAGCCGCCGTCCGCGTCCGGCAGGTCCAACGCGAGGACGACGCCGACCAGTTGGCCGTCGACCAGCGCCACCGCCGAACAGTCGGCGGCGAAGGTCGGCCGGTCGACGGTGTGCCGGGCCCACTCCTCGTAGGACCGGCGCCGCGGCTGCCACTGGGCGAACGCGTCCTCGACCATCCGGTGTGCCGCCCGCGCGTCCGCGGAGTCGAACGGCCGCACCGTGACGCCCTCCGGGGGCCCGGGCACCGCCGGTTCCTCGGCCATCGCGTATGTCAACTCCCAGGCCGTCACGAGCGGTTGGTAGCCGCGGGAGCGCAGCAGCGCCACCGCGGGCCGGTCGGTGTCCGGCACGGTCTGCACGATCGCCTCGCTCCCCACCCGGCGGGCCCGCGCCTCGGCCCAGTGCAGCAGCGCGGCCCCCAGCCCGCGGCCCCGGTGCGCGGGGTGCACGTCCACCTCGGACCGCCGGTTCACCCAGGCCCGGGCGGCCAGCCGACCCGCCCGGTCGTGGACGACCAGGGTGTCCAACTGCGGTATCAGGCCCGGCCGGTTGAGGTCGGCGGCGATGCCGCCGGGATCGGTCTGCGCCCGGCCGTGCAGCGCGCGTTCGCACGCCGTGACCAGGCCGTGCAGGGCGTCGATGTCGTCGGCGGTCGCCGGCTGGCCCTGGTAGCCGGCGGGCAGCGTCGGCAGGGGAGGGGGCACCGCTCAGTCCGCCGCGGATTCGGTGGCGGTGCGGCCGACCAGGCGCTCGTAGCGCTGCCGGGCGGCCTGCGGGGTGCCGAGCCCGAGGCCGAAGGAGATCTCCTGCCAGGTCATCCCGCGCCCGCGCGCCATCTGGAGCAGCCCGGCCTCCAGTTCGTCCATCTCCCCGCGCACCATCGGCACCAGGCTGAGCGCGGCGGTCACGTCGGCCTGGTCCACCTCCGGTTCCCCGTCGTGGAGTTGGGCCGCCCCGCTGAGCAGGAACGACACCAGCCGGACGGCCTCGTGGGGGCTCAGGACGGCCGGGTGGATCTGGCGCCGGCGCTGCTCGTCGCTGCCGGCGTGCCGCTCGGCGATCCGGAACAGCGAGGCGGCGGCCCGATGCGCCCGCGCCTGCTCGGGATCGGGCGGAGTGAAGGGATCCGCGGGCGAGGCCGGCGCCGACTGCTGCGGCTGCTCTGACTGCCGCGACTGCTGCTTCTGCTCTGGCTTCGGTGACATGGCGTCAGGATGCGGGGCCACACCATCCACTGTCAAGGAAATGTTGTAAACAAAGTGTTCAATGAGCGGATCCGGTGGCGGGGCCCTACCCTCGGGGTATGCCGGGTGTTCGCGGAACCCTCGCGGTGCTGGCGGCGGGCGCGCTGACCGGCGCCCTGGTGGGGATCCCGGCCCCGCTGCCGGCCGCCGCCCCGGGGTCGTCCGGCGGCGGCCCCGACCTCACGCGCTTCGCCGCGCAGCGGCCCGACTGGCAGACCTGCCCCGCCGGCTTCCCCGGTGGCGCCGCGTCCCCCGGCGGCTCCGCAGCACCGTCCAGCGCGACCCACCGGTTCCAGTGCGCCCGGCTGGAGGTCCCGCTCGACTACGCCCATCCGGACCGCGGCACCCTGCACGTCCAACTGGTCCGGCTGCCCGCGACCGGCCCCGGAAAGCGGCTCGGCTCGCTGGTCATCAACCCCGGCGGCCCCGGCGATTCGGGCGTCAACTACCTCATGAGCAACAGCGATGCCTTCGCTCCTCTCGGGCAGCGCTACGACCTGGTGAGCTTCGACCCGCGCGGCACCGGCCACACCGACCCGATCTCCTGCGGCACCAGCTACCCGCCGGTCGGCGGCAGCGGCGCGGACGCCCTCGCCGCGAACGAGCGCCGCATCAACGAGGCGTGCGGCCGCCACTCCGGCGCCCTGCTGCCGTACGTCGGCACCGTCAGCGTCGCCCGCGACATGGACCTGCTGCGCTCCGCCGTCGGTGACCGCAAGCTCAACTACCTCGGCTTCTCCTACGGCACCCGGCTCGGCTCGGTCTACGCCCACACCTTCCCCCGCAACGCCGGCCGGCTCGTCCTGGACGCCGTCGAGGACCCGACCGCCAACACCTGGCAGACCGCCGTCGCCCAGGCCCGCGGCTTCCAGCGGGTGCTCGACGACTTCGCCGCCGACTGCGTCCGCATCAAGGGGTGCCCGCTCGGCGCCGACACCGACAGCGCCCGGCGCCAACTCACCGACTGGTACCACACCTTGACCGACCGCCCGCTCCAGGTGCACGGCACCACGGTCGACGGGACGGCCTACGTCTACGCCCTGCGGGAGTCCCTCTACAGCCGGGCCAGCTGGCCCGCCCTCCGGAACGCGCTGGCCCAACTCCGCGACGGCGACGCCTCCGGGATCCTCCAACTCAGCGGCACCGGAAGCGGCACCGGAAGCGGAAGCCGCAGCGGCGGCAGCGGCAGCGGTGCGCAGCGGCGCGGCCCGTATGGCGGCGCGCTCCCCGGACGCAGCGCGACCGCGAACATGCCCCCGCAGGACCAACTGGCCCTGCGGGCGATCAGTTGCCGGGACACCTCCGAGCGCTACGGCCCCGCCGACTACCCCCGCGCCGAGCGCGAACTCACCCAGGCTTCCCCGCTGTTCGGCCCCGACATCGCCCCGACGCTGCTGGACTGCTACGGCTGGCCGGTCCCGGGCGACGACGCCGCCCGCGAGGTGGCCGCCCACGACGCGCCGCCCACCCTGCTCGTCGCCACCACCGGCGACCCCGCCACGCCCTACGACGGCGCCGCGCACATGGCCCGGGCGCTGGGCAACGGCAGCGTGGTGCTGACCTACCACGGCGAGGGGCACGCCGCGTACACCTCCGGCAATCCGTGCGTGCTGGCGAAGGTGGACGCGTTCCTGCTGGACGGGGTGTTGCCGGTGGGTGGCACGGGCTGTCGCTGACCGGCCGCCTGGGGCGGTTCAGCCCGCCTTCCGCCCGCGACCGGCGGTCGCCTTCCGGGCCGCGCCCGCCGCCTTCTTCGCCCCGGAACCCTTGCCGGCGGCCGCCTTCCGCCCCGCCCCGGAAGCGCTCTCCGCGGTCGTCTGCTGCGCGGTCGCCTTCCTCGGGGCGGCCTTCTTCGCTGCGGTTGTCTTCGCAGCGGCCTTCTTCCCGGCGGACTTCTTCGTGGCGGTCGCTGCCTTCGCGGTGGTCGCCTTCTTTGCCGTGCTCCGGCCCGTGGCCGTGCGACCGGCGGTGGTCTTCCGGGCCGCGGTCTTCGTCGCGCCGCGGCCGGACGGCCGGGTCCCGCCGCCCGCCCCGCCCTCCTCCCCGGTCTCGCCGCGCGCCCGCTTCGCGGCCCGCACGCTGTCCTGGAGAGCGGTCATCAGATCCACCACCTGGCCCGCGGGCGGCTCCGCGCCGGCCTCGAACTCCGGCTCGCGGTGCGCCAGTTTGGCCGCCACGATCTCCTCCAGCGCCTCCCGGTAGTGATCGTGCACGTCCTCCTCGGACAGCTCGCCGAAGGAGTCCATCAGCGTTTCCGCGGCGCGCACCTCCTTGGCGGCGACCTTCACCTCCCGCTCCGGGAGCACCCCGGTCATCGGACGGATCTGGTGCGGCCACAGCAGCACCTGCATCACCAGCAGGTCCCCCATCGGCCGGATCATCGCCAGCGACTCCCGCCCGTGCAGCGCGATCTTGCCGAGCCCCACCCGCTGGTGCCGCTCCATCGCGTCCCGCAGCAGGGCGTAGGGCTTGGCCGCCGCGGGCCCGTCGACGCCGAGGTAGTAGCCCTTGCCGAGCTGGAGCGGGTCGATGTCCCCGCCGGCGACGAAGGCGAGGATGGTCAGGGTCTTGGCCGTCGGCAGCGGCAGCGCGTCCAGGTCCTCGTCGGTCAACGGGACGACGGTGTCGTCCTCGGTGCGGTAGCCGCGGCCGATCTCGTCGGGGGAGACCTCGGTGCCCTCCAGGGAGCAGACCGGCTGGTTGCGGACCCGCCCGCCGTCCGCGGCGTGGATCCGCACGAAGCTCACCGAGGCGGAGCTGTCGGTGGCGTTGTACGCCGCCACCGGGATCGTGACCAGGCCGAAGCTGAGGGAGAACTTCGCGGTGGGGCGCATGGGGGCCGCCTTCGTGGTGCGGTGCGATGCCGTTCCATGCTAGGAGGCCGGCCCCGCACCCACCTCCCGGACCGCTCCGCCCGGGCGGAGCGGTCGCGGCCCCGGCCCTGACCCATCGGACAGACCCTAGCCGTGGTGCCGTTCGGCGGTCCGGGGCACGGCCTCGCCCTCGGCGAGGTAGCGCTCGGCCTCGATGATCGCCTCGTGGACGTTTTGCCGACCCATCGTCACGCACAGCGTGTACGCGAGGTCCTCCAACTGCCCCCGGGCCACCGGGTCGTGCGGATCATGGAGCACCACCCGTTCGCAGACGCGGTAGCGCCGCAGCAGCGAGGCGAGCACCGACTTGTCCGGCAGCAACATTTCCGTCTTCTCCCGACGTCGGCCCGGCGTACCGGGGCGGCCGACCGGCGCGTCGAGAGCGCGCCCGTAACCGGAGTGGCTCCACCTTGCGCCGGGCGTGCGGGCGCTGCAACCGGACGGCCGGTGGGCCCGGTGGCGGTCGGCTCCGGGCGGTTTCAGTCGGGCGGTTCCACGGGGGTCGGGTGCTCGTCGGGCCGGGTGCCGGGCGACTCCTCGGGCTCCGGCTCGGGCTCCTCTGCCGGCTCCCGGTTGGGGTCGGGCTGTCCCGGATCGCGGGGCACCGGTCGCGGTGTACTGGGCACGGGCGCCGGCCCGTTGCCCGTCGATTCCGTCGTCATCCTGGCGACCCTCCCTCCTGGTGGTTCCATCCTCCGCCGGTCCGCTGCCCACCGCCCCCCGACGCAAACCGGCCGTCGCGCCCCGACTCCGGCCCCCACGAGCCGACCTCGCTCGACGTGACCGCCGTCGAACCCTCCGCGGCCCTGCGCGCCCGGAGCCCGCCCCACCTCGCCCCGGCGCTCGACGCGGCCGCCGAGCAACTGCCGCGCCCGGCCGGCTCCTTCGACGCCGCGATGACCACGGTGACGACCGCTGCGACGACCGCCGTCAGTGCCTATACGTGGAGCGACCCCGCGGCCCGGTCGCGGTGCTGACCTGCGATCCGACGCGGGGCCCGCGGACCGCTCGGACGCTTCAACGGGGCGTACCACGGCCGCCCCGAGCGGCTCCCCGCCCCCGGCGCCCGCCAAGCCTGCGCGGGGCTTTGCCGACGGCCCGGCCCGGGCCCGCTTCGCCGCCGCACTCCACCGCGGCCTCGCCGACGACACCTCGGGCGCCCACCGCGGCGCGCCGCGCCAACGGCCCTTCCTGGACGGCCCGTTGGTCCTGCTGCTCGGCCTCCCGAGCTGACCCCGGTCGGCCCGCCCGCCGGCCCGATCGCACTTTTCGGGGCGGCTGTGCTCCTCTGGTAGCGAGGGCGGTCCCGGTACCGGGGACGGACCGCGGACCGAGGAGCACCCTAGGAGCGCCGCGCCATGCCCCCCATCACCTTCCGTATCGCGATCATCGGGGCGGGCCCGGGCGGGCTGGTCTGCGCCCGGGTGCTCCAGCGCCACGGCGTGCCGGTCACCGTCTACGAACGGGACCTCGGCCCGGTCGGTTCGGCCCCCGTCGACCTCCTGGAACTGCGGGCGGCGACCGGGCTGGCGGCGCTGCGCGCGGCCGGCCTGGGGAAGGAGTTCCGGGCGCTGGCCCACCCCGCCGGCCTGGAGGCGCGGCTGCTCGACCACACCGGTGCGGTGCTGCACTGCGAGGTCCCGGAGCCCGGCACGACGCAGGAGCGCTGCGAGATCGCCCGGCGCGCCCTGCGCCGGCTCCTGGTGGACTCCCTCGCGCCCGACACCATCCGTTGGGGCCGCTACCTGCGGACCCTGCACCCGCGCGGCGGCGGCCGCCACCAGGCGGTTTTCGACGACGGCGAGACCGCCACCTTCGACCTGGTCATCGGCGCCGACGGAAGCTGGTCCCGGGTCCGGCCGGGGCTGTCCGACGCCACCCCGCACTACTCCGGCGTCACCTTCGTCGAGACCGGGCTCGACGACGTCGACGCGCGCCACCCGGACGCCGCCCGGCTGGTCGGCGGCGGCACCATGATGGCGCTGTCCGGCGGCAAGGGGCTGATCGCCCGGCGCGACGCCCACGGCCGGGTCCGGGTCTACGCGGCCTTCCGCGGCGCCGAGGACTGGGCGCGGTCGGCCGGTGTGCTCACCACCGACACCGAGGCGGTCAGGGCCGCCCTGTTGGCCGCCTTCGACGGCTGGCACGACCGGCTGCGCGCCCTCCTCAGGGACAGCGACGACGGGTTCGTCAACCGCCCGCTGTTCGCGCTGCCGGTCCCGCACACCTGGCCGCACACACCTGGCCTGACGCTGCTGGGTGACGCCGCCCACCTGATGACGCCGCTCTCCGGCCCGGGCGCCGACCTGGCCCTCCAGGACGGCTGCGAACTCGCCCGGCACCTGGTCGAGGCGCACACCTGGCAGACCGACCCGGACCACGCGGTCCGCGCGTACGAGACGGACCTCTTCCCCCGCTCCGTGGCGGCCGCCCAGACCGCCGCGGCCGACCTGGACGCCGCCCTCGCCCCGGACGCTCCGCGCCCCACCCACCGCCTGTTCCGCCGCCGTCATCTGCACCCGCACCGGTCCTGACCCGCCCGCCGTCGCCGGCTTGCGGGCGGTATCCGGCCGTCGCACGATCGGCAGCACGAACCGGGGCCGCGCCGGCCCCACCGCTTCAGGGACGGAGCAGCGCGTGAAGATCACCGAGCCCACGCCGGGCGCCCCGTGCTGGGTGGAGCTGGGCACCTCGGACGTGGCCTCGGCCGCGGTGTACTACCGCCAGGTCTTCGGCTGGCACGCCGCGACCGCCCCGGGCGCCGAGGCCGACGGCTACACGCTCTTCTCCGCGGGCGACGCCAAGGTCGCCGCCGCGACCCCGCTCTACGCGCCCGGCCAACAGACGGCCTGGACCGTCACGTTCGCCACCCGCGACGCCGAGGCGCTGGCCGCGGCCGCCACCGACGCCGGCGGCAAGGTCCTGGTGCCCCCGCGGGACGTCCCCGACCTCGGCCGCTTCGCGGTGCTCGCCGATCCGGCGGGCGCGGCCTTCGCGCTCTGGCAGGCCGGCCCCTTCGCCGGCGCCGAGCTGCTCAACGCGCCCGGCTCGCTCGGCTGGGTGGAACTGGCCACCGGCGACGCCGAGTCCGCGGTGTCCTTCTACACCCGGGTCTTCGGATGGACCGTCAGGTCGCACGGCACCTATGCCCAATGGGGCATCGGCGGCGCCGACTTCGGCGGAATGAGCACCGTGGAGGCGCGCGACCGGGAGGACGTCCGACCGCACTGGCTGCCGTACTTCGCGGTCGAGTCCGTGGACGGCACGGCGGCGCGGGCCGCCGAGTCCGGGGGCGCGCTGCTGATGGCGCCGACGGACGTCCCGGACGGGCCGCGGATCGCGATGGTGCGCGACCCGCAGGGCGCCGTCTTCGGCATCCACCAGGCGGGTACCGAGGGTTGACCGCGCGCACCGGCGCGCCGGGGGACGGGTGATTTCCTTCGGCCACCGGCCCCACACGGCCTCACACGATCGGCCGCGAGTCGTCGTTTCACCACATTTCTTGGGGTGTTTGCGCGTAATGTCCGCACTGCGTCAATGGGTGGCATTGCGCGTCAAGCCTTTGCGCGTCAAGAACAGGAGACCCCTATGTCCACGACCGACGACCTCGTGGCCCGAGGCAAGAAGCTCGCGGCCGGTGCGGGCGCACTCACCACGGCTGTCGCTCTGGGGGCGACGCTGCTCGTAGCGGCTCCGGCCCAGGCGAAGCCCCAGCCCCAGCCCAAGGGGCCCCAGCCGCAGGTCAACAGCGCCCAGCCGCAGGCCAACAGTGCCCAGCCACAGACCGGTCCGGGCTCGGTCTACGGCACCGTCAGCGCGGCCCGCGGGATGAACGAGCGCGAGTACCCCAGCACGGACTCCGCGTCGCAGGGCTATCTCCGCAACCGCGCCCGGGTCTACCTGGTCTGCAAGGTCCGTGCCCAGAACATCCGCGGCAACGACGTCTGGTACCTGATCAAGGGGAGCCGGCGCACCTGGATCTCGGCCAAGCACGTGGTGAACACCGGCTTCGTCAAGTACTGCAAGGACGGCCAGCCCAACCGCGTCAAGCCGGGCGACGCCGCCAAGCACGCCGGCTGAGCCCGCCCGCAGGCGGGCCCGCAACGGGCCCGGCGCAGCGCCCGACTTGGGCCGCGCCGGGCCCTTCGTGCGCCGGCGCCCGGCCGGTCGGCACCCTTCCGCATTACTGGAACGCGTTCTACTGTGCCCCCGACCCCGGAATCCGACGGGCCGTCAGCGAGCGGTGGTCGCGGCGACCGGGGGACCGGATCGGACGACTGGTGGAGGGGCCGTGCACCTGGAATACACCCCGGAACAGCAGCGGCTGCGCGCCGAACTGCGCACATACTTCGGCACGTTGGTGCCGGACGATGCCCACGTCCGGTACGCCGACCCGGCCGCCCGGAAGCGCTTCTACCGCGACACGGTGCGCCGGCTCGGCGTCGACGGCTGGCTGGGCGTCGGCTGGCCCACGGAGTACGGCGGGCGCGGGCTGACCCCCATGGAACAGTTCATCTTCTTCGACGAGGCCGCGCAGGCCGGGGTGCCGCTGCCGCTGATGGCGCTGAACACCGTCGGCCCGACCCTGATGCGGTACGGCACCGACGAACAGAAGGCGTACTTCCTGCCCCGGATCCTCTCCGGCGAGCTCGACTTCGCCATCGGCTACAGCGAACCGGACGCCGGCACCGACCTGGCCGCCCTCAAGACCCGCGCGGTGCGCGAGGGCGACGAGGAGAGCGGGCACTACCTCGTCAACGGCCAGAAGATCTGGACCACCAACGGCGACACCGCCGACTGGGTCTGGCTCGCCGTCCGCACCACCCCCGTCGAGGACGGCGTCCCGCCCCACAAGGGCATCACCTTGCTCCTGGTCCCCACCAGCGACCCCGGCTACTCCTGCACCCTGATCAACACGCTCGCCTCGCACGACACCACCGCCAGCTACTACGAGAACATCACCGTCCCCGCCTCCCGCCGCGTCGGCCGGGAGAACCAGGGCTGGCGGATCATCACCAACCAGCTCAACCACGAGCGCGTCACCCTCGCCGCGCACGGCACCATGGCCATCCGGGCGTTCCACGACGTCCAACGGTGGGCCGCCGACACCAAGTTGACCGACGGGCGCCGGGTCATCGACCTCGGCTGGGTGCGCGGCCGGCTGGCCCGCACCCACGCCCGGCTGGAGGCCATGAAGCTGCTCAACTGGCGGATGGTGGACGCCCTCCACAACGGCACGCTCACCCCGCAGGACGCCTCGGCGGTCAAGGTCTACGGCTCCGAGGCCCGCCGGGACGCCTACGCCTGGCTGCTCGAAGTGGCCGGCGCCACCGGCCCGTTCACCGAGGGCTCGGCGGGCGCGGTGCTCCGCGGCGAACTGGAGCGCGGCTACCGCTCCGCCGTCATCTTCACCTTCGGTGGCGGCAACAACGAGATCCAGCGCGAGATCATCTCCTGGATCGGCCTCGGCATGCCGCGGGTGCGACGGTGACCGGCTTACGGGAGGTGCCGTGATGGCGGGCGATCCCGGCCTGTTCGGGCCCCGTTCGGTGACCTGGCAGCTGCACGCCGACCCGATGATGTGGATCGCGGGCATCCGGGCGCTCCACCTCCAGGCGCTGCACCCGGCGCGGTCCGCGGCGTGCTGCAGAACTCCGCCGCGTTCCAACGGAGCGAGCGCGGCCGGCGCGACGCCTGGGGCCGGCTGATGCGCACCGCCGACTTCGTCGGCACCCTCAGCTACGGCACCACCGACGCCGCTGAACGGGCCGGCGCCGCGGTCCGCGCCCTGCACCGCCGGCTGACCGCCACCGACCCGGCCACCGGCGCCCGCTACCGAATCGACGAGGCGGAGCTGCTGCGCTGGGTGCACTGCGCCGAGGTGGACTCCTACCTCCAGGTGCTGCGCCGCTCCGGCTACCCGCTCACCGACCGGCAGGCCGACCGCTACCTCGACGAACAGCGCACCGCCGCCCGCCTCGTCGGCCTCGACCCGGACACCGTCCGGCGACCGGGCCGCGCTCGACGCCTACTTCGCCCGCGTCCGGCCGGAGTTGGCGCTCACCCCCGAGGCCCGCCAGGTCGACGCCTTCCTGCGGCGCCCGCCGATCGCCGCCCCGCTCGTCCCGGCCCGCGCCCTGCTCTGGGGGCCGGTGACGGGGCTGGCGTACGCGGCGCTGCCCGGCTACGCGCACCAGCTGTACGGCCGGCCGGCGCCCCCGCCGGCCACCGCCACCCGCCGGTTGCGCATCGCCGGCCGGCTGCTGCGGGCGGTGCCCCCCGCCGTCCGTTGGCAGCTCCCACCGCGGCACGTCCTCCGGGCCGTGGCCAGGCTCGGGCCCGGCACGCGGCCGGGAACCTTCAAGCTGCGCGACTGGGCCGCCATACTGGACGGGCAGGACACACCGGGGGATCCACGCGGCTGAACGTGGGAGCGGGGGCGGCGAGAGGAATGGCGGAGCACAGGCTCGTCCAGGAGCGATACCGACTGCTCGACACCATCGGACGCGGCGGCATGGGGGAGGTGTGGCGGGCCCGGGACGAGGCGCTGGGCCGTCAGGTCGCAGTCAAGTGCCTCAAGCCCATGGGGCAGCGGCAGGAAGCGGGCTTCCTACGGGTGCTGCGGGAGCGCTTCCGCCGCGAGGCACGGGTGGCCGCGGCGCTCCAGCACCGCGGCATCACCGTCGTCCACGACTTCGGCGAGGACGACGGCATCCTCTTCATCGTCATGGAGTTGCTCAACGGCCGTAATCTCAGTCAACTCCTGGACGACAACCGGCGTCAGCCGCTGCCCGTCCCGGACGTCATCGAGGTCGCCGAGCAGATCGCCGCGGCGCTCGCCTACACCCACGAACAGGCCGTGGTGCACCGCGACCTGAAGCCGGCCAACATCGTGCGGATCACCGACGGTACGGTCAAAATCTGTGACTTCGGCATCGCCCGCCTCGGTCACGACATCGGCTTCACCGCCCGGCTGACCGGCTCCGGCGTCGCCATGGGCAGCCCGCACTACATGTCGCCCGAGCAGATCGGCGGCGGCACCGTCGACCACCGCAGCGACCTGTACTCGCTCGGCTGTGTGCTCTACGAAATCGCCACCGGCGCACCGCCGTTCGCCCAGGGCGACGCCTGGGCGGTGCTGGTCGGCCACCGGGACACCCCGCCCGCCCCGCCGCGCGCGGCCCGGCCCGACCTGCCCGAGGAGTACCAGCGGATCATCCTCGACCTGCTCGCCAAGGATCCGGACGACCGCCCCCGGGACGCCGACGAACTGGCCAAGCGCCTCGCCGACGCCCGCCACCGACGCGCCCACCGTGCCCCCCTCGGCTCCGGCCACGAGCCGGACGACCTGACGACCCCGCCCCCGCGGCTGCCCTCCTGGACCCGCGGGATCACCCCCGGCGCCCCGTCCGCCGGCGCCCGGCCGCCCCGCCGCACCCCGGCGGACACCGCGGCCGCGATCCTCACCGACGCCTGGACCGCCGCCCGCGACCCGCTGCGCGGCGAGGCGTCGCCGGCCCTCGGCCCCGACCGGCCCGCGCCGCCCGTCGACCACCACGCCCTCCTCGCCTCGCTGGCCGAGCACCTGGCGCAGGGCCATGCGTTGGCCCGGGCCGGCCGGCACTTCGAGGCGCAGGAGCGCTACGGCGAGGTACTGGCCGGCCGGGAGCGGCTGCTCGGCCCCGACCACCCCGACACCCTCGGCTGCCGCCATCACCTCGCGGTCGGCCTGTGCCGGCTGGGCCGGTTGGAGGAGGGCCGGGCCGCCGCCCGGGACGTCGCCGAGGCGCGCACCCGGGTGCTCGGCGCCCACCACCCCGACACCCTCACCACCCGCTGGGAACTTGCCTGCGTGGCCGGCCAGTTGGGTCGGTGGCCGGAGGCGTTGACGGCCTATCAGCAGGTGGCCGCGGGGCGCGCCGTCGCGCTCGGCCCGGACCATCCCGACACCCTCGCCGCCCGCTACGAGACCGGGGTCGCGCTGGGCCGGCTGGGCCGCAGCGCGGAGGCGCTGGCCCACTACCGCGAGCTGATCGCCGCCCGGACCCGCGCCCAGGGCCCCGACGACCCGGAGACCCTGCGCACCCGGCACGGCCTGGGCGTCAACTACGGGCGGCTGGACCGCTGGTCGGAGGCGCTGGCCGAGGCCCGCGAGGTCGCCGCGGCCCGCGCCCGGGTGCTGGGCGGTGACCACCCCGACACCCTCGCCAGCCGCCGGGAGGTCGCCGTGGCGCTCGGCCGGCTCGACCGCTGGGCCGAGGCGCTGGACGCCTATCGCGCGGTCGCCGACGCCCGCGAACGGGCCCTGGGCGCGGCCCATCTCGACGCGCTGGCCAGCCGCGGGGAGGAGGCCCAGTGCCTGGAGCGGCTGGGCCGCACGGACGAGGCGGCCGCCCTCTACCGCCGGGTCGCGGCGCTGCGCCGGGAGCGCGCCGGACGCCGGCGGTAGCGGACGGCCGCCCGACCCGGACGCGCCGGGCCGTCGCGCCGTACGGGGTCAGGGCCGTTTGACCCTGACCCAACGGACCGGACCTAGTGTTCCGCCCGGACCCGGTACAGGACCGTGGCGTGCGGCGGGACGTCCCGGGCGACGATGGTCCGGGTGGTCCGTCCGCTCCGGCCGGTCACCAGGTCGCGCAGCCGGTAGGAGTCCGCCGCCGGCAGGCCGGCCGCGGACGCCGTGAGGGAGAGCGTGCGGGTGGTGCCGCCCCCGTTGAACAGCGCGATCGCCCGGTCGCCGTTGTGCAGCGGCTTGCTGAGCACGGCCGCGTCGCCGTCCTGCTGCACGATGTGGCCCTGGAGGCCCAGCGGGTCCTGGTCGACCGCGATCACCTCGCGGTTGCCGAGGATCGCCTGCGCCTCCGGGGAGAGCTTGCCGATATCGGTGCTGGAGATCAGCGGCGCGGCCATCACCGCCCACAGCGACATCTGGCTCTGCATCTCGTTCCGCGGCAGCCCCGGGTCGCCGACCAGCAGGAAGTCGGGGTCGTTCCAGCGGCCGGGGCGCTGGAGGTCGGCGAGGTTGGCGTTGTAGCGGAAGTTGCCCTCGATGGACTTCCACTTCGCGGCGGAGCTGCTCTGCTGTACCGCGATGTCCGCGCCGCCCCGCCACAGATTGCCCAGCTGCGCCGACCACTTGATGACCCGGTGCCAGACCGCGTCACCGGAGAACTGGAAGTAGGCGGGCGCGGAGACGGAGAAGGTGATCGGTCGCTTGGTGGCCCGCAGCGCCCGGCTCTGCTGCGCGTAGAGGTCGTGGTACGCCTTCTCCTTGCTCTGCCCCTTGGCGACCGGCACGTTGCAGCCGTCGGCCTTGAAGTAGTCCACCCCCCAGCTGGCGAACAGTCTGGCGTCCTGCGCGAAGTGGCCGAGGCTGCCCGGGTACTTGCCGCAGGTCAGCGTGCCGACGTCCTCGTAGATGCCGAACTTCAGCCCCATCTTGTGGAGTTCGCGGCCGAGGTAGCCCATGCCGTGCGGGAACTTCGTGCGGTCCGGGACCAGTTCGCCCTTGGGGCCGCGCTGCTTGGTCATCCAGCAGTCGTCGACGGTGACGGTGCGATAGCCCTTGTGCGCCAGCCCGTTGCGCACCAGCGCCCGGGCGTTGTCCAGGACCACCTTCTCGTTGAGGCCGCCGCATTGGTAGTAGGACCAGTTGTTCCAGCCCATCGGGGGCGTTGGGGCGAGGTTGGGGTAACCGGAGGCGAGTTGGGTGCCGGTGGGGCTGGTGGGGTCGGCGGTGGCGGTGGTGGGGAGCAACGCCGCCGAGCAGGCGGCGACGGCGGTGAGTCCGGTGAGGGTGCGGCCGATGCGGGATACCGACGGATGGGACACGAGTCACCTCACGTGGTGGGTGGGGCGGCCGTGGCGTACGGCCGGGTGAACGGTTCCAGGGCGGCGCACGCCGGGACGCTAGGAGCGCCGTGCGTGCTGGTCAAGAAGCCGCACCGATCGGAACAGATGATTCATTCCGGTGCCCCCGGGCGGTTCCCTGGCGGCCATCGATCCCGCGTGCTACCAAGGGGCATGCCGGAACGGACTTCCTATGACGTCGTCATCGTCGGCGGCGGGCACAACGGACTGGTGGCCGCCGCCTACCTCGCCCGCGCGGGCCGTAGCGTGCTGCTGCTGGAACGGCTGGACCACACCGGCGGCGCCGCCGTCTCCACCCGGGCGTTCGCCGGGATCGACGCCCGGTTGTCGCGCTACTCCTACCTCGTCAGCCTGCTGCCGCCGAAGATCGTGCGGGACCTCGGGCTGCGCTTCGCGGTCCGCAAGCGCACCGTCTCCTCCTACACCCCGACCGTGCGCGACGGTCGCCCCACCGGCCTGCTGGTCGGCGGCGGTCAGGCCCGCACCCGGGCCTCGTTCGCCGAACTCACCGGCTCCGAGCGGGAGTTCACCGCCTGGCAGGACTTCTACGGCACCACCCGCCGGCTCGCCGAGCGGGTCTTCCCCACCCTCACCGAGCCGCTGCCCACCCGCTCCGCGCTGCGCGCCCGGATCGACGACGACGCCACCTGGCACGCCCTCTTCGAACGGCCCCTGGGCGAGCTGATCGAGGCCACCTTCCGCGACGACCTGGTGCGCGGCGTGGTCCTCACCGACGGGCTGATCGGCACCTTCGCCGCCGCCCATGACGTAACGCTCCGTCAGAACCGCTGCTTCCTCTACCACGTCATCGGCGGCGGCACCGGCGACTGGGACGTCCCGCTCGGCGGCATGGGCGCGCTCACCGACGCGCTCACCGACGCCGCCCGCCGGGCCGGCGCGGAGATCGTCACCGGCTGCCCGGCCACCGGGCTGGCCACCGACGGCCGGACCGCGGAGGTCACCACCGCCGAGGGCGGCCCGATCGGCGCCCGTCGGGTGCTGGTCAACGCCGCCCCGCGGGAGCTGGCCGCGCTCCTCGGCGAGGTGGTGCCGCCGCCCGCCGAGGGCGCCCAGCTCAAGGTCAACATGTTGCTCACCCGCCTGCCGCGGCTCCGCGATCCGCACACCGATCCCCGCGAGGCGTTCTCCGGGACCTTCCATGTCGCCGAGGGCTACGGCGAGTTGGAGACCGCCCACCGGGAGGCGGCGGCCGGCCAGCTGCCCGCCGCCCCGCCCTCGGAGATCTACTGCCACTCGCTGACCGACCCCTCCATCCTCGGCGCCGACCTGGTCCGCGCGGGCTACCACACCCTCACCCTCTTCGGGCTTCACACCCCCGCCCGACTGTTCGCCGCCGACCACGACGCCACCCGCGACCGGCTGTTGGCCGCCACCCTCGCCCAACTCGACGCCCACCTCGCCGAACCGCTCGCCGACTGCCTGGCCCGCGACGCCGACGGCCGCCCCTGCATCGAGGCCCGCACCCCGCTCGACCTCGACCGCGAACTCGGCCTGCCCGGCGGCAACATCTTCCACCGCGAGCTGGCCTTCCCGTATGCCGACGACACCGAGCCGCCGGCCACCCCCGCGGCCCGTTGGGGCGTGGCCACCGACCACCGGGCCATCCTGCTCTGCGGCGCCGGCGCGCTCCGCGGCGGTGGCGTCAGCGGCATCCCGGGGCACAACGCGGCGAGGGCGGTGCTGGAGGAGGGGTGACGGGCGCGGCCTCGCGAAATTCTGACGTAGCGTCAGAAAGTCTCTTCCCTCGTGCGGCGCGGTGCGGCATCCTGCGCCCATGCAGACGGAGTTGAGCAACGCGCTGGGAGTCGAGCACGCCGTCTTCGGGTTCACGCCCTTCCCCGCGGTCGCCGCGGCGATCACCCGGGCCGGCGGGTTCGGGGTGCTCGGCGCGGTCCGCTACACCGCGCCCGGTGAACTGGCCCGCGATCTGGACTGGATGGAGCAGCACACCGACGGACTGCCCTACGGGCTGGACGTGGTGATGCCCGCCACGAAGGTGGAGGGCGTCACCGAGGCCGACGTGGAGGCGATGATCCCGCCGGAGCACCGCCGTTACGTCGAGGAGGTGTTGGCCAAGTACGACGTGCCGCCGCTGCCGGCGGGGGAGGCGTCCGGGTGGCGGATCACCGGGTGGATGGAGCAGGTGGCCCGCACCCAGCTCGACGTCGCCTTCGACTACCCGATCAAGCTGCTCGCCAACGCGCTGGGCTCCCCGCCGGCGGACGTCATCGAGCGCGCCCATGCGCACGGCGTCCGGGTCGCCGCGCTGGCCGGCAGCCCGCGGCACGCCCGGCACCACAAGGCCGCCGGGATCGACATCGTGGTGGCCCAGGGGTACGAGGCCGGCGGGCACACCGGGGAGATCGCCACCATGGTGCTCACCCCGGAAGTGGTCGCGGCCGTCGACCCGTTGCCGGTGCTGGCCGCCGGCGGGATCGGCACCGGCGAGCAGATCGCCGCCGGGCTCGCGCTGGGAGCCCAGGGCGTCTGGCTCGGCTCGATCTGGCTCACCACCGAAGAGGCCGATCTGCACTCCCGGCGGCTGACCGCGAAGCTGCTCGCCGCCGGCCCCGGCGACACCGTCCGCTCGCGCGCCCTGACCGGCAAGCCCGCCCGTCAACTGCGCACCGCCTGGACCGACGCCTGGGACGACCCCGAGGGCCCCGGCGCCCTCCCGATGCCGCTCCAGGGCCTGTTGGTCGCCGAGGCCAACTCCCGTATCCAGCGGCACGAGGTCGAGCCGCTGCTCGGCACCCCGGTCGGCCAGATCGTCGGCCGGATGACCAGCGAACGCAGCGTCAGGGCCGTCTTCGACGACCTCACCCGCGGCTTCGAGCGGGCCGTCGACCGCATCGACCGGATCGCCGGCCGCGCCTAGAGCCTGAGGAGGACCCGACCATGACTGACACCCCCAACGGCTTCTGGGCCCAGGCCACCGCCGACCCCGGCCGGACGGTCCTGATCGCCCCGGACGGCGAGGAGTGGAGCGCCGGCCGGTTGTACGCCGCCACCAACCGGCTGGTCCACGGGCTGCGCGCAGCCGGCCTGGAGCGCGGCGACGCCTTCGCGGTGGTGCTTCCCAACGGCGTGGAGTTCTTCACCGCCTACCTCGCCGCCGCCCAGGCCGGCCTCTACCTCGTCCCCGTCAACCACCACCTCGTCGGCCCGGAGATCGCCTGGATCGTCGCCGACTCCGGGGCCAAGGTGCTGATCGCCCACGAGCGGTTCGGTGACGCGGCCCGGCAGGCGGCCGACGAGGCGGGGCTGGCGGCGCAGCGGCGGTACGCGGTCGGCACCGTGGCCGGATTCCGCCCCTACGCCCAACTCCTGGACGGGCAACCGGAGTCGGCGCCGTCCGACCGGACCCTGGGCTGGGTGATGAACTACACCTCCGGCACCACCGGCCGCCCGCGCGGCATCCGCCGTCCGCTGCCCGGCAAGCCGCCCGAGGAGACCTACCTCGGCGGCTTCCTCGCCATCTTCGGCATCCGGCCGTTCGACGACAACGTCCACCTGGTCTGCTCGCCGCTGTACCACACCGCGGTCCTGCAGTTCGCCGGCGCCGCCCTGCACATCGGGCACCGCGTCGTCCTGATGGACAAGTGGACGCCCGAGGAGATGCTCCGGCTGATCGAACGCCAACGGTGCACCCACACGCACATGGTGCCCACCCAGTTCCACCGGCTGCTCGCGCTCCCACAGGAGGTCCGCGACCGCTACGACGTGACGTCCATGCGGCACGCCATCCACGGCGCCGCGCCCTGCCCCGACCACGTCAAACGCGCCATGATCGACTGGTGGGGCGGCTGCGTCGAGGAGTACTACGCGGCCAGCGAGGGCGGCGGCGCGTTCGCCACCGCCGAGGACTGGCTGAAGAAGCCCGGCACGGTCGGACGGGCCTGGCCGATCAGCGAACTGGCGGTCTTCGACGACGACGGCAACCGCCTGCCGGCCGGCCAACTCGGCACCGTCTACATGAAGATGACCACCGGCGGCTTCAGCTACCACAAGGACGAGGGCAAGACCCGCAAGAACCGCATCGGCGACTTCTTCACCGTCGGTGACCTCGGCTACCTCGACGAGGACGGCTACCTCTTCCTCCGCGACCGCAAGATCGACATGATCATCTCCGGCGGGGTCAACATCTACCCGGCCGAGATCGAGTCGGCGCTGCTCGCCCACCCCGCCGTCGCCGACGCCGCCGCCTTCGGCATCCCGCACGACGACTGGGGCGAGGAGGTCAAGGCGGTCGTCGAACCCGCCGAGGGGCACCGGCCCGGCCCCGAACTGGCCGCCGCCCTGCTCGACCACTGCGCCCGCCACCTGGCCGGCTACAAACGCCCCCGCACCGTCGACTTCACCACCGCGATGCCCCGCGACCCCAACGGCAAGCTCTACAAGCGCCGGCTGCGCGCCCCGTATTGGGAGGGCCGGGAGCGGGCCGTGTGAAGGGGGCCGGCGACTTCCGGGGCAGCGGGGACCGTTGCGCACCCGCCGCGGGACCCAGGGGCGGCGCGCGGTGCCTTGACCGGGCATCCGGGCGCGCCTCAGGATCGCCGCATGACGGATGCGAGGGACGCGCGCGGCAACACGGTCGACGGGATCCTGCGGCGCAGCGCGCGCCGGGTGCCGGATCGGACGGCGGTCCGCTACGGCGAACGGAGTTGGAGCTACCGCGAGCTGGACGACGCGGTCACCGCCGCCGCCCGGCTGCTGCGTGCCGAGGGGCTGCGCCCGGGGGACCGGGTCGCCTCCTACGGGCACAACTCCGACGCCTATCTGATCGGCTTCCTGGCCTGCGCCCGCGCCGGACTGGTGCATGTCCCCGTCAACCACGCCCTGACCGGTGAGGAGTTGGGGTACCTGCTCACGCAGTCCGGCAGCACCCTGGTGCTCGCGGACGCCGCGCTGGCGCCCCGATTGCCGGATGCGATGCGCGCCGTCCCGTTGTACGGCGCGCCGGACGGGCTGTTGGAGCGGCTGGCGGAGCACCGGGAACCGGCCGACGGCGAGGCGCTGCCGGCGCCGGCCGACGACGCCCTGGTCCAACTCCTCTACACCTCCGGGACCACCGCCCTCCCAAAGGGGGCGATGATGACCCACCGGGCGCTGGTGCACGAGTACACCAGCGCGATCGTCGCCCTCGACCTCACGGAAGACGACCGTCCGGTCCACTCACTGCCGCTCTACCACTCCGCCCAGATGCACGTCTTTCTCCTGCCCTACCTGGCGGTGGGCGCGGAGAACACCATCCTGGATGGGCCCGACCCGGAGCGGATCTTCGAGCTGGTGGAAGCGGGCCTGGCGGACAGCCTGTTCGCCCCGCCGACCGTCTGGATCGCGCTCGCCAACCACCCCGGCTTCGGCACCCGGAACCTCGACGGGCTGCGCAAGGCGTACTACGGCGCCTCGATCATGCCGGTGCCCGTACTGGAGCGACTCCGCGCCCGGTTGCCGCACCTCGCCTTCTACAACTGCTTCGGCCAGAGCGAGATCGGCCCGTTGGCCACCGTCCTCGGGCCGGACGAGCACGAGGGCCGGCTGGACTCCTGCGGGCGCCCGGTGCTGTTCGTCGAGGCGCGGGTGGTGGACGGGGACGGCCGGGAGGCGCCCGACGGCACCCCGGGCGAGGTGGTCTACCGCTCGCCGCAGCTCTGCACGGGCTATTGGGGGAAGCCCGAGGAGACCGCGGAGGCGTTCCGGGACGGCTGGTTCCACTCCGGGGACCTGGCTATTCGGGACGCGGCCGGCTACTTCACGGTCGTCGACCGGGTCAAGGACGTCATCAACTCCGGTGGCGTGCTGGTCGCCTCGCGCCAGGTGGAGGACGTGTTGTACGCGCACCCACAGGTCGCCGAGGTCGCGGTCGTCGGGCTGCCGGACGAGCGGTGGATCGAGGCGGTGACCGCGGTGGTGGTCCGGCGCACCGGCGACGGGGGCGGCAACGGGAACGGGGATGAGGACGGGGCCGGGGACGGCGAGGTGGTGGGGGAGGCGGAGCTGATCGCCGCGGCGCGGGCCCGCCTGGCGCCGTTCAAGGTGCCCAAGCGCGTGCTGTTCGTCGACGCGCTGCCGCGCAACGCCAGCGGCAAGGTCCTCAAGCGGGCGCTGCGCGAGCGGTTCGGCACCCGCTGAGCGGCGCGCGGAGGGCGACTGTCAGTGCCCGCTGCCATGCTGGGAACCGGCACTGACCAGCACGTGATCGGAGTACCTCATGTTGACGACCCGCTTCGTCCCCGGCGCACCGAACTGGCTCGACCTCGGCGTCCCCGACGTCAACGCCGCCGTGGCGTTCTACTCCGCGCTGTTCGGCTGGACCTTCCAGTCGGCCGACCCCGAGGCCGGCGGCTACGGCTTCTTCCAACTCGACGGCAAGACGGTCGGCGCGGTCGGCCCCTGCCAGGAGGAGGGCGCCGACCCGTCCTGGACGCCGTACTTCCACACCGCGGACGCGGAGGCCACCAGCAAGGCGGTGGAGGAGGCCGGCGGCCGGGTGCGGACCGCGCCGATGGACGTCTTCACCGCCGGTCGGCTCGCGACGTTCACCGACCCGACGGGCGCCGACTTCGCGGTCTGGCAGCCGGGCGACACCAAGGGCCTCGAAGCGGTCATGGAGCCGAACACCCTGTGTTGGACGGAGCTTTACACCACCGACGCCGCCGCGGCCCAGGAGTTCTACCGCACCGTGTTCGGCTGGACCTACCAGGACATGACGATGGGCGGGGACTTGCTCTACAGCGTCGCCTCCGCACCCGGCGCCGGCAGCGGGGACGACACCGCGCACGGCGGCATCCTCCAGCTCCAGCAGATGCATCTGGACGCCGGCTCGACGTCGGAGTGGCACCCGTACTTCGGCGTCACCGACTGCGACGCGATGTACGACACCGCCACCCAGCTCGGCGCCACGCCGCTGATCGCGCCGATGGACGCGGCCGGCATCGGCCGGTTGGCGATGGTGATGGACCCGGCCGGCGCGCCCTTCGCAGTGCTCAAGGGGGAGCCGAGGAGGGCGTGATGGCGGGGCAACGGCTTGGGCGGCTGGTGGGTTGGCGCGTCGGCGGGGACGGCGGGCTGGCGGGACGCCGGTTCGGCGCCCCGCGGTCATCCGTCTCAGCCGTCCCGGCGGGCGTCCACGATCCGTTTGAACTTCCCCACCGAGCGCTCCAGCGTCTCCGGATCGACGATCTCCACCGCGACGGTGACCCCGATGCCGTCCTTGACGCCGCGGGCGATCCGATCGACGGCGGCCGCGCGGTCGTCCGCCGTGGCGTCCGGCCGGGCCTCGGCGCGGACGGTCAGTCGGTCCAGCCGACCCTCGCGGGTCAGCCGGAGTTGGAAGTGGGGGGCGACACCGGGGGTGCGCAGCACGATCTCCTCGACCTGCGCGGGGAAGAGGTTGACCCCGCGCAGGATGATCATGTCGTCGCTGCGCCCGGTGATCTTCTCCATCCGCCGGAAGGCCGGGCGGGCGGTCCCGGGCAGCAGCCGGGTCAGGTCCCGGGTGCGGTAGCGGATGACCGGCATGGCCTCCTTGGTGAGCGAGGTGAGGACCAACTCGCCGTGCTCGCCGTCCGGTAGCACCTCGCCGGTGATCGGATCGACCACCTCCGGATAGAAGTGGTCCTCCCAGAGGTGCAGCCCGTCCTTGGTCTCCACGCACTCCTGCGCCACACCGGGCCCCATCACCTCGGAAAGCCCGTAGATGTCCACCGCGTCGATGGCGAACCGCCCCTCGATCTCCCGGCGCATCTCCTGCGTCCAGGGCTCGGCGCCGAAGATCCCCACCTTCAGCGAGGTGGTGCGGGGATCGACGCCCTGGCGCTCGAACTCGTCGAGCAGGGTGAGCATGTACGACGGCGTCACCATGATGATCTCGGGGCGGAAGTCCTGGATGAGCTGCACCTGGCGGCTGGTCATCCCGCCGGAGGCCGGGACGACGGTGCAGCCGAGCCGCTCCGCACCGTAGTGCGCCCCCAGGCCGCCCGTGAACAGCCCGTACCCGTAGGAGACATGGACGGTGTGGCCCGGGCGGCCGCCCGCCGCCCGGATCGAACGGGCCACCAGATCCGCCCAGTTCGACAGGTCCCGCTCGGTGTAACCCACGACCGTGGGCCGCCCGGTGGTGCCGCTGGAGGCGTGCAGCCGCCGCACCCGCTCCTTCGGCACCGCGAACATGCCGAACGGATAGTGCGCCCGCAGGTCGTCCTTCACCGTGAACGGGAAGCGGGCCAGGTCCGCCAGGGTGCGGCAGTCCTCGGGCCGGATGCCCGCCTGGTCGAACGCCGTCCGGTAGAAGGGGACGTGGTCGTAGGCGTGCTGCAACGAGGCGCGCAACCTGGTGAGTTGCAGCGCGCGCAGGGCGTCCGCCGACAGCCGCTCCGCGTCGTCGCACCAGTCGGCCCCGCAGACCCCGTCGCCCGTCCCGCTGTCCGTCGCCGTTTCCGGCATGGATCTCACCGCCTCGTCTCCCTACCGATCATTCGGTAGCCGCGATTGCGGAACCAAGTAATCAGCGCGCGGCGAGCACGTCAAGGGGCGTGCCGCGGACCACCCGCGGGTAGCGTCCCGCGCATGAGTGACGTACGGAAGGTGCAGGTCGGTGACGTCCAGTTGGCATACCGCGGGTGGGGCGAGGCGGACGCGCCCCCTGCGGTCCTGCTGCACAGCCTCGGTGAGGACGGTGAGGACTGGCGCGGGGTGGTCGGCCGACTGGCCACCACGCACCGGGTCTTCGCGCTCGACCAGCGCGGGCACGGCCGCAGCGACTGGCCGGGGGAGTACGGCTTCGAGCACTGGCGGGACGATGCGATCGGCTTCGTCCGGGCGCTCGACCTCGGCCCGGTCGCACTGATCGGCCACTCGCTGGGCGGCACCACCGCCCTGCTGCTGGCCGCCCACCGCCCCGACCTGGTCTCCCGCCTGATCGCCGAGGAACCGGCCCCGCCGGTCCCCGCCGACCCGCCCCAGCAGGTCCCCGCACCGCCGCCCGGCCTCGCGGCCTTCGACTGGCGGGCCAAGGCCGCCGTCGTCGCCGAGAGGAACGCCCCCGCGCCGCACTGGCGGGCGGCCCTGTCCGCGATCACCGCCCCCACGCTGGTGATCGCCGGCGGCCCCACCAGCCACATCCCCCAACACCACCTCGCCGAGGTGGCCGACGCCATCCCCGACGCCCGCCTGGTCACCGTCGAGGGCGCCGGCCATCTCGTCCACGAGGAGCGGCCGGGGGAGTATCTGGCGGCGGTGACGTCGTTCCTGCGGGGTTGACGAGCGGTCAACTGGCGGGTGACCGGCCGGGTTTGCCGACCGGCCGTGGTTCCATGGAAGCGCGCTGAACGGATCGCTGAGCGGATCGTTGAGCGAATTGGCAAGTGCTCGACGTCTTGATGAAAGGCTCGATGTGCAGGTGATCACCTCGATGCGCCGTGCGTTGCTGACCGGGGCCGCCGCGGCGGTGCTGTTCGCCGGGGCCGGGGCCGGCAGCGCCGCCGCGGCACCCATGGCCGTCGTACCGCGCCCGGCCGCCGGCCCGGCCGGCACCGCCGCTCTCGCACCGTCAGCCGCTTTCGCGCCGTCCCCGGCCGATCAACTCCGGCCGCTGGCCGCGCTCTCCGCCGAACGGCTGGCTACCGCCGACCTGGTGGCCGCGGCGAAGTGGGGCACCGGCAGCCCGATCGACGACCCGGCGCGGGAGCGGGAGGTGCTGGCCGCGGTGGCCGCGCAGGCCCGCCAGGCGGGCGCCGCCCCGGAGGCGACCGTGCGGATCTTCCGGGACCAGATCGAGGCGAACAAGCTGGTCCAGCGCGGGCTGCACCGCCGCTGGGACGCGGATCCGGCGCACGCGCCCACCACCCGCCCTGATCTCACCCGGGTCCGCCAGGAGATCAACCGCCTCAACGGAGAGCTGGTCCTGGCCATTGCCGCGTCCCCGCAGGCCCGTACGGCACCGGGCTGCGGGCCGCGGCTGGCGCTCGCCGCGCTGCGGGTGGGCGACGAGCGCCGGCTCGACCTGCTGCACGCGGCCGGGTTGGCCCGTTCGTTGCGGTCGGTGTGCGGGGGATAGTCGACGGCGGACGGCGGACGGCGGACGGCGGGGAAGTCGGACCGGGATGGGCAGGCAAGGGTGGAGGTGTGCGAACGGACAGATAGCACCAGCCGTTGGAGAGCGGCCCCCGTTCACCTACCCCCTCACGCCTCCCCGTCCCCCGCCGCCACCGCCTTCGCCCACCGGTAGTCCGCCTTGCCGCTCGGTGACCGCTGGATCCGGTCGGTGAAGACGACCTGGCGGGGGATCTTGTAGCCGGCCAGCCGGGTCCGGCAGTGGGACTGGATGCCGGACAGGTCCAACGGGTCGGCGTCCGGCCGGAGTTGGACGACGGCGGCGACCCGGCTGCCCCAGCGCTCGTCCGGGACGCCGGCCACCAGCGCGTCGTAGACGTCCGGATGCGCCTTCAGGGCCTGCTCCACCTCCTCCGGATAGATCTTCTCCCCGCCGGAGTTGATGCACTGCGAGCCCCGGCCCAGCACCGTGACCACGCCGTCCGCGTCGACGGTGGCCATGTCGCCGAGCAACACCCAGCGGTCCCCGTCCGCCGCGAAGAAGGTCTCCGCGGTCTTCGCCGGGTCGTTGTAGTAGCCGAGCGGCACATGGCCGCGCAGTGCCAGTCGGCCCACCTCGCCGGCCGCGACCGGCCGATGGGTGGCCGGATCGACCACCGCCGTACGGGCATTGACGTTCAGCCGGAAGCCCTTGTCGGGGCCCGAGTCGTCGGTGGCGGTGCCGTTGAAGCCGGACTCCGAGGAGCCGAAGTTGTTCAGCAGCAGCGCGTTCGGGACCAGCGCGGCGAACTGGGCGCGGACGGTGTCCGAGAGGATCGCCCCGGAGCTGCTGACGCTGAACAGGGACGAGCAGTCGGTCCCCTTGAGCGGGCCGGCGAGCGCGTCCACTAGGGGGCGCAGCATCGCATCGCCCACCAGGGAGACGCTGGTCACCCGCTCCCGTTCGATGGTGCGCAGCACCTCCTGTGGCGCGAACCTGCGGTGCACGACGACCTTCTGGCCGAAGTGGAAGGCGATGAACGCGGTGAGCGTCGAGGTGCCGTGCATCAGCGGGGGCGTCGGGAAGAACACCAGGCCCTCGCCGCCGGCCGCCACCCGCTCGGCCAACTCCTCTGGGCGGGCGACCGGTTCGCCGGTCGGGGCACCGCCGCCCATTCCGGAGAAGAAGAGGTCCTCGTGGCGCCAGACCACGCCCTTGGGCATGCCGGTGGTGCCGCCGGTGTAGATCACGATGCGGTCGTCGGCGGAGCGCGGCCCGAAGTCGCGGGCGGGGGAGCCGGTCGCCTCGGCCGCCGCCAGCGGCACCGGCGCGATCGCCGGCTCGGCGGCCCCGGCGGGCGGGGTGCCGACCCGCACCAGGTGGCGCAGCTTCGGCGCCTTCGGCAGCGCCCCGGCGACCCGGTCGGTGAACTCCGCGTCGAAGACCAGCGCCACCAGATCGGCATCCCGGTAGAGGTAGACCAACTCGTCTTCGACGTAACGGTAGTTGACGTTGACCGGTACGGCGCGGAGCTTCAGGCAGGCGTAGGCGGACTGGAGGTACTCGACGCTGTTGTAGAGGTGCAGCCCGACGTGGTCGCCGGGGCCGATGCCGCGGTCGGCGAGGTGGTGGGCCAGGCGGTTGGCGGCCCGGTCCAACTCCGCGTAGCTGAGCCGTCGTTCGGCGCCGGTGCCCGGATGGTCAAGGTATACCAACGCCTCGCGGTCCGGGACGGTGTCGACGATCGACTCGAAGAGGTCGGCGAGGTTGTACTCCATGGCTCCTCCAGACCGGGGGCGTCGGCTCGGCGTCATTAGAGCGCCGTAGCCGAACGCAGGGAAGGGTCCGGGCCAAGAAAACTGACTAGCCGTCAGAAAAGCCTTGAACTCGCCGTGCGGCTACTGCAACCTGTTCTACGTCGTGAGACGGGAGGACCGAATGGGCGGGACCGAACACGCCGCGACCGCGCCGGCTCGGCCGGAGGACGCGGCCACCGAACACCTCACCGTGGAGCGCACCGGCGCGACGCTGGTGCTCACCCTCAATCGACCGGAGGCCAAGAACGCGCTCTCCCTGCCGATGCTGGTCGGCCTGTACGACGGCTGGCTCGCCGCCGACGCCGACGACCGGATCCGGTCGATCGTGCTGACCGGCGCCGGCGGCTCGTTCTGCGCCGGCATGGACCTCAAGGCGCTGGCCGGCGGCGGACTGAGCGGCGACGCGTACCGCGCGCGGCTGCGCGCCGACCCGGACCTTCACTGGAAGGCGATGTTGCGTCACCACCGCCCGAGCAAGCCGGTCATCGCCGCCGTCGAGGGGCACTGCGTCGCCGGCGGCACCGAGATCCTCCAGGGCACCGACATCCGGGTCGCCGGCGAGGGCGCCACCTTCGGCCTCTACGAGGTCCGGCGCGGCCTGTTCCCCATCGGCGGCTCCACCGTGCGGCTGCCCCGCCAGATCCCCCGCACCCACGCCCTGGAGATGCTGCTCACCGGTCGTCCGTACCCGGCCCCCGAGGCGGCCCGGATCGGCCTGATCGGTCATGTCGTCCCCGACGGCACCGCGTTGGAGAAGGCGCTGGAGATCGCCGAGCGGATCAACGCCTGCGGCCCGCTCGCCGTCGAGGCGATCAAGGCGTCCGTCTACGAGACAGCCGGGATGGCCGAGGCCGACGGGCTCGCCGCCGAACTCGCCCGCGGCTGGCCGATCTTCGACACCGCCGACGCCAAGGAGGGCTCCCGCGCCTTCGCCGAGAAGCGCCCCCCGGTCTTCCGGCGCGCCTGACCCCACCCCATCGAGGAGTCCCCCATGCCAGAGGTCCTCACCGCGCCACTCGTCGTGGAATTCCCCTTCACCCGCTCGCTCGGCCCGGTCATCGGCGCCTTCCTCACCGGGCTGCGCGAGCGCACCGTCCTGGGCGTCCGGGCCCGCGACGGCCGGGTGGTGGTGCCGCCCGTCGAGTACGACCCGGTCACCGCCGACGAGCTCCGCGACCTGGTCGAGGTCGCCCCGACCGGCACCGTCACCACCTGGGCCTGGAACCCGTCCCCGCGCCGCGGCCAGCCGCTGGACGCCCCCTTCGCCTGGGTCCTGGTCCGGCTCGACGGCGCCGACACCGCGCTGCTGCACGCCCTGGCCGCGCCCGGCCCGGACGCCGTGCGCACCGGCATGCGGGTCCGCATCCGCTGGGCCGCCGAACGCACCGGCGCGATCACCGACATCGCCTGCTTCGAGCCCGCGGACGGGGCGACGGGCGGGGCGACGGGCGGGGCTACGGAGGGGGCGGCGGGGGCACTTAGGGGGGAGGCGAACGGATCCCGTAGGGGTGGCGCGGGCCCCCTGCGGGGCCACAACGTGGACGGGCGGGGTGGTATTCCCGCAGCGGACGGCGAGCGTCAAGAAGCCGGCGAGCGTCAAAAGGTTGGCGAGCGTAAAGCGGTCGGTGAGCATCAAGAGGTCGGCGGGCGTCAAGAAACCGGTGAGCGCCAAGAGGGCGGGCGTCAAGAAGCCGGCGAGCGTCAACCCGTGCCGCACGCCGGCCAGTTCCGCGACCCCGTCGCCGGCATCACGGCCCCCGCCCGGCTCGACTACACCTACGCGCCCGGTCGTGCCCAGTCCCGGTACATCCAGGCGCTCGCCGAGCGGCGCACCCTCGGGGAGCGCTGCCCGGACTGTCGCAAGGTGTACGTCCCGCCCCGTGGCGCCTGCCCCACCTGCGGGGTGGCCACCGGCGAACAGGTCGAGGTCGGCCCCCGCGGCACCGTCACCACCTTCTGCATCGTCAACATCAAGGCCCGCAACCTCGACATCGAGGTGCCCTACGTCTACGCCCATATCGCCCTGGACGGCGCCGACTTGGCGCTGCACGCCCGGATCGGCGGCATCCCCTACGACCAGGTGCGGATGGGGCTGCGGGTCGAGCCCGTCTGGACCGAGGACGCCCGCTTCCCCGACCACTACCGCCCCACCGGCGAACCCGACGCCGACTACGACAGCTACAAGGAGCTGATCTGATGCCCGAGCCAGTGCGCGGCCCGGTGCGCGAGGTCGCCGTCGTCGCCTTCGGACAGAGCCCGCACGTCCGGGACAGCGCCGAGACCTCCGAGGTCGAGATGGTGATGCCGGTGCTGCACGATGTCCTCGCGCAGACCGGCCTGAAGGCCCGGGACATCGACTTCACCTGTTCCGGCTCCTCCGACTACCTCGCCGGACGCGCCTTCTCGTTCACCATGGCGCTGGACGGCGTCGGTGCCTGGCCGCCGATCGCCGAGTCCCACGTGGAGATGGACGGCGCCTGGGCGCTCCACGAAGCCTGGGTCAAGATCCTCACCGGCGAGGCCGACACCGCGCTGGTCTACGCGTACGGCAAGTCCTCGCCCGGCGACCTGCGCGAGGTCCTCACCCGCCAACTCGACCCGTACTACGTCGCCCCGCTCTGGCCCGACTCCGTGGCCCTCGCCGCCCTCCAGGCCCAGGCGCTGCTCGACGCCGGCCACACCGACGCCCGGGAACTGGCCGCGATCGGCGCGCGCAGCCGGGGCGGCAGCCCAAACGCCGACCCCGGCCGACAGGTCGTGGGGCCCCTGCGCACCGGCGACTGCCCGCCGGTCGTCGACGGCGCCGCCGCGGTGGTCCTCGCCGCCGGCGACACCGCCCGCCGACTGACCGACCGGCCTGCCTGGATCCGCGGCCTGGACCACCGCATCGAGGCGCACGCCCTGGGCGTCCGCGACCTCACCGACTCGCCCTCCACCCGGCTCGCCGCCGAGCGCGCCGGCGCCTTCGACGCCCCCGTCCAACTCGCCGAGATCCACGCCCCGTTCACCTCCCAGGAGGTCGTGCTGCGCCGCGCACTGCGGCTGGACGGGCCCGGCAGCGCGGTCCGGATCAACCCGTCCGGCGGCGCGCTGGCCGCCAACCCCATGATGGCCGCCGGCCTGATCCGGCTCGGCGCGGCCGCCGCCGCCGTCCAGCGCGGCGAGGCGGACCGCGCCCTGGCGCACGCCACCTCGGGGCCGTGCCTGCAACAGAACCTGGTCGCCGTCCTGGAGGGGGAGCGATGAGCAACGCAGCGACCGCGAAGGAACCGGTGGCCGTCGTCGGCGTCGGCCAGACCAAGCACGTCGCCGCCCGGCGCGACGTCTCGATCGCCGGCCTGGTCCGCGAGGCCGCCCAACGGGCCTTGGAGGACGCCGAGTTGGGCTGGGCCGACCTCGACGCGGTGGTGATCGGCAAGGCCCCCGACTTCTTCGAGGGGGTGATGATGCCCGAGCTCTACCTCGCCGACGCGCTCGGCGCCGTCGGCAAGCCGATGCTCCGGGTGCACACCGCCGGCTCGGTCGGCGGCTCCACCGCCCTCGTGGCCACCAACCTCGTCGCCGCCCGGGTGCACCGCACGGTCCTCACCCTCGCCTTCGAGAAGCAGTCCGAGTCCAACGCGATGTGGGGCCTGTCCCTGCCGATCCCCTTCCAACAGCCGCTCCTGGCCGGCGCCGGCGGGTTCTTCGCCCCGCACGTCCGCGCCTACATGCGGCGCACCGGCGCCCCGGACACCGTCGGCTCCCTGGTCGCCTACAAGGACCGCCGCAACGCCCTGAAGAACCCCTACGCCCACCTCCACGAGCACGACCTCACCCTGGAGAAGGTCCAGTCCTCCCCGATGCTCTGGGACCCGATCCGCTACTCCGAGACCTGCCCCTCCTCGGACGGCGCCTGCGCCATGGTCCTCACCGACCGGACCGGCGCCGCCCGCGCCCCGCGGCCGCCGGCCTGGGTGCACGGCGGGGCGATGCGGAGCGAGCCCACCCTCTTCGCCGGCAAGGACTTCGTCTCCCCGCAGGCCGGCAAGGACTGTGCCGCCGACGTCTACCGGCAGGCCGGGATCACCGACCCGCGCCGCCAGATCGACGCCGTCGAGATGTACGTCCCGTTCTCGTGGTACGAGCCGATGTGGCTGGAGAACCTCGGCTTCGCCGCCGAGGGCGAGGGCTGGAAGCTCACCGAGTCCCAGGTCACCGCGCTCGACGGCGACCTGCCCGTCAACCCCTCGGGCGGGGTGCTCTCCACCAACCCCATCGGCGCCTCCGGCATGCTCCGCTTCGCCGAGGCCGCCCTCCAGGTCCGCGGGCGGGCCGGCGCACACCAAGTCGACGGCGCCCGGCGGGCGTTGGGCCACGCCTACGGGGGCGGCTCGCAGTTCTTCGCCATGTGGCTGGTGGGCGCCGAGGCCCCCACCACCTGACGTCCCGGCACCCGTCGCACGTCCCCTGTTCCGCCCCGGGGATCAGTCGTTACGCTGGCCACCGATGACGATCGGGAGGAGCGGATACGTGGCCGACACCATCACCGACCAGCGGCTCGCGGGCGGGACCAGGCCGGAACTCGACCTTTCCCGCGCCGAGTGGCAATCGAGCACCCGCGGCGTGGGCGGCGACCTCCAGATCGCCTTCGTCGAGGGCTATATCGCGATGCGTAACGGCCGCAGTCCGGAGATACCGGCGCTGATCTTCACCCCCGCCGAGTGGCGCGGCTTCGTCCTCGGCGCCCGCGAGGGCGAGTTCGACCTGACCTGAGCCCCGCCGACGCGTCGCCACGGCGCCGGCCCCCGCCCTCGCGGCGCGGGCCGGGCCGGGCCGTCAGGTCAGCACCACGCACCCCCGCTCCCGCAGGGCCCGGACCGGCGCGGCCGCGTCGTCCACCGCGTTCCAGCGCAGGTCCAGCTTCTCCAGGGACGGCAACGCGGCGACCCAGTGCGGCAGTTCACCGATCCGGTTGCCGCGCAGATCCAGCCACCGCAGTCGGGGCAACCCGCGCAGCGCCCCCGGGACCTGCGGCAGCGCGTTGTCCCGCAGCTCCAGGACGCGCAGCGCGCCGAGGTGCGCGACCCCGTCCGGCAGCCCGGTCAGCGCATTGCCGCCCAGCCACAGCTCCCGCAGCCGGGCCAGTCGCCCCACCGACGCCGGCAGTGCCGTCAACTGCGCCCGTTGCACCCGGAGTTCGACCAGACCGGCCAGCTCCCCGAGCGCGGCCGGCAGTCGGCCCAGCGGATTGTCCCCGGCGTTGAGGTAGCCCAGCCGGTCCAGCCGGCAGAGCGCGTCCGGCAGGGCGGTGAGCCGGTTGTCGTGGACGTAGAGATAGCGGGTCAGGCTCCCGGACAGCGCGCCGAGTTCGGCGGGGAGGGCGGTGAGGGCGTTGTGGCCGAGGTCGAGGGTGTGCAGCCGGCGCAGCCGACCGAGCCCGGCCGGGAGCGTCGTGAGGCGGTTGTCGGCCAGGATCAGCACCTCGCACTCCGGCCGCTCCCACACCTCCTCGGGGAACGAATCAAGGCTCGCCCGCCAGTAGTTGAGGTGCGTGGGCGTCGGTCGCCCGGTCACGGCCAGGGCCTCAGCTCGGGCAGCGGCCCGTCGCAGCCGTCGCACTCCAGGTGGGCGTGCGGGGTGCGGCCGGCCAGCCAGGCCGCGAGCGCGGTGAGCGGACCGCGCACGGTCACCACGGGGGCGTCGGCCGGCCCGTACGGGCGTGCTGCCTTCGCGTCGTCCACCGGGGCCAGGACCAGCTGGACGCCCTCGGGCGCGCGGGGCGCCAGGTAGTCCAGGAGGTGGTGGCAGAGCTCCCGCGGCCACTGCTGCGGGCCGGGGCCGAGCAGCGCGTCCGTGGTGTGCAGCGTCAACTCCCGCCACCAGGCCAGCAAGGCGTCCCGTAGAACGCCGTCGCGGTAGCGCACCGGCCGGGACCAGTCGTCCGGACCGACCGCCGCCCAGGCCGCCGACGCCTCCGACAACGCCCCCGCCACCGCCGCCCGCAGGGCCGCCGCATCGCGCCCGGCGCCCGCCTCGATCGCGGCGGTGCGGGCCGGGAAGCCCCCGTCGTAGAGGTCGATCAACTCGCCGCGTAGCGCGCGGCGGGCCTGGCGGGCCATCGCCAGGCCGATGCCCTCGATGTGCGCGAGGACATGGGCCCGGGACCAGCCCGGCAGGGCGCTGGGGGCGCGCACCGCGGCGTCGGTGAGGTCGGGCAGCAGGGCGTGCAGCCGCGCCTGACCGGTCTCGACCGCCGCCCGCACGGCGTCGGCGGTGAGCGGCGCGGGCGGCGTCGCTCCGGGTGTCACGGCCACAGCAGTTCCTTCGTCCAGGCGCCGTCGGCGCGGCGGTAGCGCAGCCGGGTGTGGTTGCGGTCCCTGGCGCCCTGCCAGAACTCCACGGAGTCCGCCCGCACGGTGTGCAGCGTCCACTCGGGCGGCACCAACCCGGGGTCGCCCGCCAGCCGTTGAGCGGCGTCGGCCACCGCCGCGTCCCGCTCCGCCAATGACGCGAGCCGCCGGCTCTGCCGGCCCACCAGGGCCTCGGCGCGCGCCCCCGCGCTCCGCGCCAGGAAGTCCGCGGCGGACCGCTCCGCGCCCTCCCGCACCACCGGGCCGCGCACCCGCACCTGGCGGGCGAGCGGCTGCCAGTAGAAGGTCAGCGCGGCGTACGGGCGGGCCGCCAACTCCCGGCCCTTGTCGCTGCCGTCGTGCGCGGCGAACCGCCAGCCCGCTGCGTCGACGTCCTTGAGGATCAGGGTCCGGGCGGACGGGACGCCGTCCGCGTCGGCGGTCGCGACCGTCATCGCGTGCGGCTCGGGGACCTGCGCCCGGATCGCGCCCAGCAGCCACGTGGTGAACAGCTCCACCGGATCGTCGGGCGTCGCGGCCGGATCGAAGGTGGGCAGTTCACCCCCGAACACCGTTAGATCGCGCAGCAGTTGCCGGAGATCGGCCATGCTTCCCCCTCGGGTGATTAATGGTTGAGCGCGACCGTACCATTAGCCTTATGGACGCAACACGGCTCGCCCTGGACCTCGCCGTCACCCTCCGCCACGACGGACACGGCGGCGTCGCCGACGACCTGGCCGACACCGCCGGCCTCGCCACCTGGCTCCGCGACCGGAGCGACGCCCTGGACTGCGCCGACGGCCCGCCCCCGGCCGACGAGTCCCTGCTCACCGCCGTCCGCGAGCTCCGCGCCGCGGTCCGCTCGCTGTTCGCCCGCGCGGTCCGCCCCGGCCCGCCCAGCTCCGCCGACGCACACCGACTCCTCCCCGAGGACACCGCACTGGCCCGACTCAACGCCGCCGCGGCCCGCGTCCCCACCGCCCCCCGCCTCACCTGGGAGCCCGACGCACCCCCCGTCCTGCGCCACCTACCGACCGGCACCCCGCCCGCCGCCGACCGGCTCACCGCCGCCCTGGCCCGGGCCGCCCTCGCCTTCCTCGGGGGCCCGGACCGCGACCGGTTGCGGGCCTGCCCGGCCCCGCGCTGCGTGCGGTACTTCGTCAAGGAACGCGCCCGCCAGGAGTGGTGCAACCCGTCCTGCGGCAACCGCGCCCGGGTCGCTCGCCACCACCACCGCCGCCGCCAAGACGGGGCCGACCCCACCACAACCGCCGCCGACTGACCACCCCCGCACCGCCCCTGCGGCGGCCCGACGTCCGCGCCGCCCGGCGCGCCGGGCCACGTACGATGGCGACATGTCCTTCCTCCGTCGCCGCAGCGCAGCCACGCCCGCCGGTCCAGATTTCGACGTACTCGCCATGGACCCGGGGGACTGGCCCGGCAATCTCGGGGCCGGGCTGCTGCCCGCGCCCGACGGGAGCTGCCAGGGCGTGTTCCTCCGTTACGACCTGTTCGGCGGCCGCGGCCCGGCGATGATCATCGGCAACCTCCCGGAGGGCTCGCCGGCCCGCGAGTGCGAGGAGGGTCAGGTCCCCTTCGAGGTGGCCCAGCTCCTCGCGGCGCTCGAAAACGACGAGCCGGTGACGGTCGTGGAGACCGAGGACACCCCCGTGATGCACCAGGACAACCTCCTGATCGTCAAGCGCATCAAGTGCTCCGAGAGCCGCATCTCCTGCGTGCAGTTCGACCGCAGCGACGGCGTGCTGGTCACCATCGCCAGCTGGGACCGCCCGATCACCGACGACCTCTACGCGCTGCTCAAGCCGCTGCCCGCGGAGCTCTTCCAGCAGGGCTGACCCGGCACGACCGACGGCGCACGGACCCGCGCCCGGCGGACGGCCCCACGGCCGACCACCGGGCGCGTGCGCGTCCCGACCCTCCCGGGCGCTACGACCGCGAGGAGTGCACCTCCACATCGGCCGCCCGCACATAGCCGACCCGGTGCCCGAGCTGGATCTCGTAGTAGACGTCGTCGCCCCGCACCACCGCGTGCTTGGTGATGTCGAAGGTCGGCGAGAAGAAGTAGTCCGACCGCACCCGCCCGCCGACCGCGTACTTCTGGCCCGCCAGCAGCTTGTACGGCAGCGGGGTCACCGCCTGCACCGGCACCTGCGACGGATACGCCGACTGCTCCGGATAGGCCCGCCCGTAGACCGGGATCTCCGCCCGACCCTCCTTCGGGGTGGCGACCAGCCCCTTGGCGTTCACCGCCGTCGGGTGCGAGCGCGGGTTGTGGAACCACGCCTCCTGCCCGAGGTACCAGATCGCCGTCCAGTCCCCGGACCGACCCGCCACCGCGAACCGCTGCCCCGTAGAGGCCCGCGCCCCGGTGTCGTTCACCCCGGTCGTGGTCGCCGCACCGTCCGGGTGCAGCCCGATGTCCCGCACCAGCGGCGCGCTCTCACTGGGCGCGGTGTGCAGCCGCACCGCCGTGGAACCGTGCTCCGCACACGGCTGACCGGACTTCTCGCAGCCGGTGTAGACCGGCCGGTTGGCGTCGTAGGACGGGCGGATGGTGACCAGCCCGCCGTGTGACCCCGCGGTCCGCTTGAACGGCCGGCCCAACAGGGCGAAGTAGTGCGCCCAGTCCCAATACGGGCCCGGGTCGGTGTGCATCCCCGGGATCGTCGACGGGATGGTGCCCGGCACGTTGTCGTGGCCCAGGATGTGCTGCCGGTCCAACGGGATGTCGTACTTCTTCGCCAGGTACTTCACCAGCCGCGCCGAGGTGCGGTACATCGCCTCCGTGTACCAGGCGTCCGGCGCGGCGAGGAACCCCTCGTGCTCGATGCCGATCGAGTGCGAGTTGACGTACCAGTTGCCCGCGTGCCAGGCCACGTCCTTGGTGGGCACGTGCTGGGCGATCAGCCCGTCCGAGGAGCGGACGGTGTAGTGCCAGGACACGTACTTGGGGTCCTTGATCAGCCGGAGCGTGGTCTCCCAGGAGCCCTCGGTGTCGTGGATCACCAGGGTGTCGATCCGCTGCTCCTTGGGCCGGTCGGCCAGGTCGTGGTTCCCGTAGTTGGCCCCGTTGTCGTACTGCTGGTACGGCGCCGGCCAGGACTCGCAGGCCACCGTCCACGGGCACTCCAGCGCCCCGCCGGAACCGGGCGCCGAGGCGCGCTGCACCACGGCCCCGCCGAGACGTTTCTCCTGGGCGGCGTCCGCGGTCAGCCGGGGCGCGGCGGCCAGCGCGACCCGCTGCCCCGCGTCCGTGGTGCGGGCCTGCCCGCGCCGCATCACGTCGAAGACGTCCCGGGCGAAGGCCGCGCCGCTCGCCGCGTCGTCCGTGCTGCCGTAGCGGGCCACCGCCGCGTACCACTTGGCGGGGTCCGCGCTGGCCGGCAGCCCCAGCTCGCGCTGGGTGGCGGCCAGCAGCGCGGCGCCGCCCAGCACGTTCGCCGCCGGATCGGTGCGCAGCCTCGCCGCCGGCAGCTCGGCCAGCCGCGCGGCCCGCGGCAACGTCCGCAAACGGGCCGGGAGTTCGGCGGGCAGCGCCGCCCGCCGCACCGCCGACCCCGTCCGGCGCGGCCGGGCCGCATCGCCGCGCGCGTCCCCGGTGTCCGCGCTGAACTCCGGCGCCCCCGCCACGGCCGCCCGGGCGTCGGTCAGATGCATCGGCCCGTAGCCCCCGGAGACGCTCGGCGCGCCGCCGTGACCGTCCCAACGGGACTCCAGGTACGAGACGCCCAGCAGCACGCTGCGCGGTACGTGGTAGCGCGCGGCGGCGTCGTCGAAGGCGCGTTGCAGCGCGGCGGACGGGGGCTGCCCGGCGCCCGCGGACGGGGCCGCCGAGACCAACGGCAGCAGCAGCGCCCCCGCCGCGACGGCGGTGGCGGATCTGCGCAGCGCCAAGTGGCGGGTTCTCGGCGCGCCTTCAGATGCGGATCCTCGCAAAACGGCCTCCTCAAGCCGGCCCGAGTCGGGGCGGTGTGACGGTGGTGTGCCAGGGCCTGCCCGGTGGAGCGCGAATCGGCCAGGCCGCGGCCGTGCGGGAGAACCCGAGAGTAAGCCCCGGGGTCGGTCGAGACCATAGGTTTGCCGACGCGCCGTCAAACCCCTCACCCAGACGGGATTCCGCATGTCAGGGCAGCACCGCCAGGAGCCTTCCCGGGCCCGGCCCGGGACCTGCGGGGCGTCAGTGGAATGGACCAATGCATACGTGAGCGGCGCGGCCCAACCGGGCCGCGCCGCTCACGTAGTGCCCCTTCGGGGCCGGGGGTCAGCGGGTGCCGACCGCCGCCCGCACCGCCCGCCGCGCCATCTGCGCGTCGTCGTGCAACCTGCGCAGCAGCAGCCGCTGCTCCTCACCGGGCGTCGGCGCACCCGGGTGCCCCGAGGCCGGCGGGGTGGCCGGCGCGGGTTCCCGCATGGTCCGCTGCACCGCGGTCTCGTACCGCCGGATCTCGCGGGTGAGCACCAGCATCAGGTTCACCAGGAAGGCGTCCCGCGCGGCGGTGCCCGGCGCCTGGGCGAGCTGGCTGATGTGGCGGCGGGCCACCGGGGCGTCGCCGAGCACCGCCCACAGCGTCGCCAGGTCGTAGCCCGGGAGGTACCAGCCGGCGTTGTCCCAGTCCAGCAGCACCGGACCGGCCGGCGAGAGCAGGACGTTGTTCAACAGGGCGTCGCCGTGGCAGAACTGGCCCTGGGTGTGCGCCAGTCCGTGCAGCAGCTTCTGGAGGTCGCCCAGGTCCCGGTCGGTGAGCAGCCCCAGGTCGTGGTAGCGCCCGATCCGGCCCGCGTAGTCCAGCGGGGCGTCGAACAAACCGGCCGGCGGGCGCCAGGAGTTGACCCGGCAGACCGCGCCCAGCGCGGCCCGGACGTCGGCCCGCGGTGGCGCCTCCGAGGGGTGCCGGGCCAGCGCCGCCACCCGGCCGGGCATCCGCTCCAGCACCAGCGTGCAGTTGTCGGGGTCGGCCGCCACCAGCCGCGGCACCCGGACCGGCGGACGGTGCCGGACGAACGCCCGGTACGCGCTTATTTCCTGCCGGAAGCTGTCGACCCACGCCGGGGAGTGGTCCAGTAAACACTTCGCGACGGCGCTCATCCGGCCGGTCGTCCCCAGGAGCAGCACGGTCTTCCCGCCCCGGCGGAGCACCTGGACCGGGTTGAACTCCGGACAGATGCGGTGCACCGAGGCGACGGCGGCGCGCAGCTGGGCGCCCTGGGGGCCGGACAAGTCGAGTCTCCCGCTGAGCGGTTGGGTGCCCAACCCCTGTGCCCGCCGGTTCCGGCCGCCGGCCAGACCGGTCACCGCCCCCGCGGAGGGGGAGGGATCGAGATACGGCCCGCTGCCGGCAGGGTGCGGGCGGTACGTCCGGGTGGGGGCGGTCACGGCGGACGATGCTGCATACATGGGTGAGACAGATCCCTTCGTGCGCCGACGAGTTGCGTGCGCTCCCGGCCCGGTGGCGGGAACCCGTGAACGGGCCCCGTACAGGCGGCCGTCCGCGGGTCCCCGTGCAGGGCACGCACCCTGGGGAATGCGGTCCCGCCACCGGGCCGGGGGCTGCATACCTACCGAACACGCGGGTGCGGGTGGCAGACCATCTGGCGCACCCTGGCGAACCCTGGCGAATGCTCGCAGCGCACGTCACCGGCCGTTACTGTCAACTCAGTCGAGGAACCTGGGGGCTTGACGTGAGCAGGGAGCCAAACACTCGTCTCGCGGACCTTTTCGGCCTGGCCGGCTGGTCCAAGGGCGAACTCGCGCGGCTGGTCAACCGGCAGGCGGCGGCCATGGGCCATCCGCAACTGGCGACCGACACCTCGCGGGTGCGGCGCTGGATCGACATGGGGGAGACCCCCAGGGATCCGGTGCCCAAGGTGCTGGCCTCCCTCTTCACCGAGCGCCTCGGCCGTGTCGTAACCATCGAGGACCTCGGGTTCGCCCGGACCGGTCGCGCGGGGAAGCGGCAGGCCATGGACGGTCTGCCGTGGGCGCCCGAGCGGACCGCAGCGGTCCTCACGGAATTCACGGGAATGGACCTCATGCTCAATCGACGCGGCTTGGTGGGGGCCGGTGCGGCGCTCGCCGCGGGTTCCGCACTCACCGGTGCCCTGCACGACTGGCTGCACACCGACCCCGCTCCGCTCGCCCTCCGCCACGACGATCCGCTCGCCCACGAATCCCTGCACGAACTCGACCAGATCGGCCTCGACCGCTACGAGGCGGCCCCCGTGGGGTCACAGGAGATCGACGCCCTGGAGCACTCCGTCGAGGTGTTCCGCCGGTGGGACGCGGCCCGCGGCGGCGGCCTCCAGCGCAAGGCCGTGGTCGGCCAGCTCAACGAGGTCGGCGGGATGCTCGCCTACCGTCACCCCGAGCACCTCCAGCGCCGGCTCTGGGGCGTGGCGGCCAACCTCGCGGTGCTGGCCGGCTGGATGTCCCACGACGTGGGCCTGGAGCCCACCGCGCAGAAGTACTTCATCATCGCGGCGCACGCGGCCCGCGAGGGGGGCGACCGCCCGCGCGCCGGCGAGGCGCTCTCCCGGGCCGCCCGGCAGATGGTCCACCTGGGCCGCCCGGACGACGCCCTCGACCTGATGAAGCTGGCCAAGTCCGGTTCGGGCCAGGAGACTCTGCCGCGCACCCGCGCCATGCTGCACACCATCGAGGCGTGGGCGCACGCGTCCAAGGGGCACGGCCAGGCGATGCGCCGCACGCTCGGCGAGGCCGAGGAGTTGTTCGTCTCGGACAAGGGCGATGTGCCGCCGCCGGCCTGGATGCAGATGTTCGACGAGGCGGATCTGCACGGCATGCAGGCGCTGGCGTTCCGCACCCTGGCCGAACACGACCCCGCCGCGGCCAAGATCGCGCAGAACCACGCCACGAAGGCGCTCCAACTGCGCAAGTCCGGTCATCAGCGGTCGCAGATCTTCGACTACATCTCGATGGCCTCGGCCTGTTTCATCGGCGACGATCCTGAACGGGCCGACCGCTACGCCCGGTTGGCGCTGGTCTCCATCGGCGAGAACTCCTCGCACCGCACCTGGGACCGGCTGCGGGAGATGTTCCGGCTCACCGGCCAGTACGCCGGCTGCGGCAAGATCCAGGACCTCCGCGAGGAGCTCCAGCAGGTCCTGCCGAAGCCGAAGCCGAAGCCCAAGGGGAAGGGGGCGGGCCTGTCGCCGGGCCTCAGGACGGCCGGGGAGCCGAACCTCGGGGTCTGAGCCGTGCCACCCACCCCCGGGTACCCACGGGAATCCGTCGGGCAGACCCACGCCCGGCCTCAGGTCGTCGTCCCCCATGTCCGCGGCCCCTGAGGCCCGTTGACGCCCCCGCCCACGACAAGACCGCCGACACCAACGGCAACGCCAACGCCAACGCTTACGACAATTCCGCCGTACCCTCGATCGGCCCGCCGATGCCGATCGAGCCGTTGACCGCCCCGCCGCCGTCTACCCCGTCCGCCTACTCGCCGTCCGACCGACTCCTCAACTGAGCAGCCCCCGCTGGCACATGGCGTCATGCCGCAAAAAATGACACAGCGGGTGCACTGTCACCCCGCAGGGTGTGTCGAGCCCTCGGGGCGGGCGGCGCTGCCGTCGCCGGCCCGCCCTCGATGGCCGCGCCTCTGCGTGTCAGTCGCCGACCCGGGCGATCAGCACACAGGCGTCGTCCTCGCGCTCGGTGGCGCCGAACTCCTCGACCACCGTGCGGACGCTGTCCTGCGCGCTGCGGGCCGCGGCGAACCGCGGCGCCAGGGCCAGCAGCCGCTCGGTGCCCTCGTGGGTGCTCTCCGGGCCGTGGGTGCGGCGCGGGACCAGGCCGTCGGTGTGCAGCACCAGCAGGTCGCCGGGCTCCAGCCGCTCGGTGCGCTGGCCGTAGCTCGCGCCGGAGGTGGCGCCGAGCAGTACGCCCTCCGGCGGGTCCAGCGCCCGCCCCGTGCCGCCGCGGAACAGCAGCGGCGCGGGGTGCCCGGCCTGGGCCCACTCCAGCGTCCGGGTCGCCGGATCGAACTGGCAGCATGCCGCGCTGCCCAACGCCGGCTGGGTGGCGGTGTCCAGTAGTTGGTTGAGGAATCCCATCAGTTGGCCCGGTCGGTGCCCGGCCACGGCCATCCCGCGCAGCGCGCCGAGCACCATGGCCATCCCCGACGTCGCCGCCACGCCGTGCCCGGTGAGGTCGCCGACGCTCAACAGCGTGCGCCCGTCCGGGAGTTGCAGCGCGTCGTACCAGTCGCCGCCGATCAGGGCGGAGGTGCCGGCGGGCAGATAGCGGCCGGCGAGGTCCAGCGTGACCGTGCCGTCCCCGGGGAACCGCAGCGGGCCGCGCCACGGCGGCAGCACGGCCTCCTGGAGCTCGACCGCGAGCCGGTGCTCGGTCTGTGCGATGTGCTGCTCGCGCTGGAGCGAGTCGCCGGTCTCGCGCACCGCCATCTGGCTGCGGCGCAGCTCGCTGACGTCGCGGAGCACGGCCCACATGCAGGCGGTGCCGCCGTCGGCGTCGAGCACCGGTTCGCCGACCATGTGGACCGTGCGGATACCGGAGTCGGTGCGCACGATGCGGAACTCGCCGTCGATCGGCCGACCGTCCACCAGGCAGTCGGTGACCATCACGGCCAACTGCTCCTGGTCGTCGGGGTGCACCAGCGACGGCAGTTCGTCCAGCGTCAGCGGGCCGTCGGCCTCGTCGCGGCCGAACATCGTGAAGAGCTCGTCGGACCAGGTCACCTCGTCGGTGAGCAGATTCCACTCGGCGCTGCCGACCCGACGCAGCAGTGCGCCGGGCGCGTGCGCGGGCGCCGCCGGTGCGGGCGGGGCGGCCGGCAGCCCGGCGAGCGCCCCCGCCTCCCCGGCGAGCACGGTCGGCAGGCCCTCTCTGAGCTGGTCGAGATGGCCCCCGAGGTCGTCCAGGTGATGGACGGCGAGCTCGCAGAGCGCCCGCTGCCAGCGCAGCTGCGGGTCGGCGGCGAGGTCACCGGCGACCGAGGACTCTCTGCGCACCGCGTCGAGGCCACCGCGCAGGGTGCGGGCCTGCGAGATGAGTGCCTCGACCGCGTCGCGCTCGGGGGTCCGATCGGCTGGGTGATCCGCGAAGAGAGGGGGCGGCATGACGTACTCCGTGATCAGGCGGCGCCGGAACGTATGGGCCGGTTACGACTCTTGCACAGGCTGCGACGGTGCGTAAGGGATTTGGCATTACCCGATACGGTGGTGCAACCGGCATATGCCAACGGCCTTCCTTTGGCAACCGGGCCCGAATCGGTGGAATGAAACGTTCCACGCTAGGCTGCGGCCGCCGTAGAGCTGTCTACCCCACCGATCCACGGGGGGAACGACGCATAGGGCCCGCGGCCACCGGCAAGAATGCCGGTCAGCGGAAATCCCGTTGCCAGCCTGCCCCCCGCACCGGATGCTGACCTCATGTTCGATCCAGACATAGCGCCCAGTGGCACCCTGCTCGGCCTCCTCCAGCGAGGCCGCGGCGACGGGACCCTGCATGCCCTCGCGGCGCCGCGGGCCGAGGCGCTCGCGGCACTCAACGCCAGTGTGCTGCGCGACCCGCGCCGGGACTGGCAGGTGGAGAACCGCTCGCTCTACTACGCGCGCCTCTACATGCAGCTCGACGGCGGACTTGAGGAGATCGAACGCCACCTCTTCCACCCCGACGACCGCACCGACACCGGGGAGGAGCGCACCGGCCTCGCCCTCGCCGTCCTCGGCCACCTCGCCTCTTACGGCAGGGACGCCGCCCGGCTGCTGCTGCGCAGCTACGCCGCGGTCGGCAGCAACTGGCGCTGGGCCCTCGACGAGCTGGCGCTGCGCGACGACGACGCCGGGCTGATGAGCCTGGCCCCCGCCGTGCTGGCCCGTTTCCCCCAGACCGCCCAGGGCGCGGCCGAGTTGGCCACCGCCGTGCGCGACGCCTTCGAGCCCCGGCCGTGGCGGCTGTGGGCGGAGGACGCCCGTTACGGCCCACGGCTGGCCGCCGCCAAGGAGGACGGGTCCTTCGACCGTTGGCAGCGGCAGTTGCGGCCGCGGGGGCCGCGCCCCGGTTGGAGCGTGACCGAGGTGCTGGAGTGGGCCCAACAGGAGCTCGAACCGCGCCCCGAGGAGCACCGTTATCTCGCCGCCGCCCGTTGCCTGAGCGCCGTCGCCGGTCCCGAGGACCGCGCCGAGCTGCTGCGGGCCGGCCGCGGTGGGCCGGACGCGGCGCGCGCCGCCGTCCTCCACCACCTCGCCGAGCGCGGCGATGCGGCGGTCCTGGACCTCGTCGAGGAGGCCGTCACCGATCCGCTCTCCGCCGAGCCGCTGATCGCCGCCGCGCTCTGCGCGTACGAACGGATGCGCAGCGTGGCCGCGGTGGAGCGGGCCCGGATCTGGGCGTCGCGCACCGACCGACTGGGCGCGTCCGCCGCCGCGATGCTGGCCCGTCGGGGCGCCCGCCGTGACACCGAGCTGGTGCTGGCCGCGCTGCGCCGCACCGTGCGGGAGGAGGGGCCGAACGCCTGCGCGCTGTGGGAGTTGGTGGACGGCGCCGGCCGCCTCCAGATCGCCTGCGCCGCGCCCGTGCTGCGCCACCTCTACCGCGAGACCTCCTCCTCCCAGCTGCGCGGCCGGGCCGCCGCCGCGCTCGCCGCGACCGACCCCGGGTTCCCGGCCGGCTTCGCCGTCGAGTGCCTGTGGGACTGCGAGGAGTCCACCCGGGAGCTGGCCGCCCGGCACGCGGCCACCGCCGACGACCGGGTCGTCGAGCAGCTCCGCCGGCTGGCCGCCGACCCGGCCGAGGAGGCCGAGGTGCAGACCGCCGTGCGGGCCCGCATCGAACCGGACGCCCCCGCGGTGTGAGGCGGCCGGGACCCCGCTGACCGGGGTGGGGGGCGAACGCTCATGGGACGTTCGCCGGTTGGAAAGATCCCCTTGGCCCGGTCCACGCACGGTGCGTCGACAACAGCGGTATGCGTGTCGTCCTCGTGACCGAATCCTTCCCGCCCGACGTCAACGGCGTCGCGCACTGCGCCCTCCAGACCGCCCGCCACCTCGTTAGGCGCGGACACGAACCGCTGGTCATCGCGCCACTGGCGAACTCCGCGCCGGCCGCCGCCCCGTACGCACAGGAGAGCCTGTGCCCGGTGGTGCGGGTGCCCTCGATGCCGTTGCCCGGTTACCCGCAGGTGCGGATCGCGCTCCCGGGGCGGCGGCTGACCGCGGCCCTGGACGGGCACCGGCCCGATCTGGTGCACCTGGCGAGCCCGTTCGTCCTCGGGGCGCGGGGGATGGCGGCCGCGGCGCGGCGGGGGGTGCCGGCGGTCGCGGTCTACCAGACGGACATGGCCCGGTACGCGCGGACGTACCTGGGGCGCGGCGGGGCGGCGGCCTGGCGGCGGATCCGGGCGGTGCACGCCGCCGCCGACCTCACTCTGGCGCCGTCCCACGCGGCGCTGTGGGACCTGACCGAGCACGGGGTGCCCCGGGTGCGGCTGTGGCCGCGCGGGGTCGACTCGGAGCGGTTCCACCCGGGGCGCCGGGACGCGGTGTTGCGCAGCTCCCTGCTGGCGGGGCGGGAGTTGTTGGTGGGGTACGTGGGGCGGCTGGCACCGGAGAAGGACGTGCGGCTGCTGGCCGAGACCTCCCGGCTGCCCGGGGTCCGCACCGTGGTGATCGGCGAGGGACCCAGCGCCGCCGCCCTGCGGTCCCAGTTGCCCGGGGTGCGGTTCCTGGGCCGGCGTACGGGCGACGAACTGGCCCGGCTGTACGCCTCGTTGGACGTCTTCGTGCACACCGGCCCGTTCGAGACGTTCTGCCAGACGGTGCAGGAGGCGATGGCCTCCGGGGTGCCGGTGGTTGCGCCGGCCGCCGGCGGGCCGCTGGACCTCGTCGACCACCGGCGGACCGGACTGCTGGTCCCGCCCGGTGACGGCGGGGCCCTGCGGGACGCGGTGCGGGCGCTGGGCGGGGACGCGGAGCTGCGGGTGCGGTACGGCGCCGCGGGCCGGCAGGCGGTCGCGACCCGCACCTGGGAGGCGGTCGGCGACCAACTGCTGGGCCACTACGGGGACGTGCTGGCCGACCGGACGGCGGTGGCGGCGTGACCGCCCGTCGCGCCCGGGGCGGCCGGGCGGGGCTGCGGATCGTCCGGCTCGCCAACTTCGTCACCCCGGCCTCCGGCGGGCTGCGCACCGCGCTGCGCGAACTGGGCGCCGGCTACCGGGCCGCAGGCCACGAGCCGGTGCTCGTCGTGCCGGGCCCGCCAAACGCGCTGGGCCCGCGCGGCATACGGGACGAGGAGACCGCCCAGGGGCGGGTGTTGACCCTCCCCGGGGCAGTGGTTCCGGGCAGCGGCGGCTACCGGGTGCTGACCGACCGCCGCCGGCTGAGCCGCCTGCTGGAGGAGCTGGCGCCGGACCGGCTGGAGGTCTCGGACCGCACCACACTGCGGTGGACGGGGCAGTGGGCGCGGCGGGCCCGGGTCCCGGCGGTGATGGTGTCGCACGAGAGCGTGGACGGGGTGCTGGCCACCTGGGGCGTGCCGCGCCCGTTGGCCCGCGCGCTCGCCGACCGCGTCAACTCCCGTACTGCGTACGCCTACAGCCGGGTGGTGTGCACGACCGAGTGGGCGGCGGCGGAGTTCGTGCGGGCCGGGGCCCGGAACGTGGTGCGGGCCCCGCTCGGCGTCGATCTGGTCGCCCACCGCCCGGACCTGCGCAGCGCCGCGCTGCGCGGCCGGTACGCCGGGCGACACCGGGTCCTGCTGTTGTTGTGCTCCCGACTGTCGACGGAGAAGCGGCCGGGACGGGCCCTGGAGGCGCTGGAGGCGCTGCGGCGGCGGGGCGTCGACGCGGCGCTGGTGGTGGCCGGCGAGGGGCCGCTGCGGGCGCGTCTGGAGGCGCGGGCGCGGGCGGCGCGGCTGCCGGTGGCGTTCCTGGGGCACCTCGCCGACCCGGCCCGGTTGGCGGCGCTCCAGGCGAGCGCCGATGTGGTCCTGGCGCCGGGGCCGGCCGAGACGTTCGGGCTCGCCGCGCTGGAGGCGCTGGCCTGCGGCACCCCGGTGGTCGCCAGCGCGGCCTCGGCGCTGGCCGGGCTGGTGGCCGACGGCGGGCAGACCGCGCTGGACGACGGCCCGTCCTTCGCGGACGGGGTGCAACGGGTGCTGGCGCGGCCGGAGTCGGCGCGCCGGACCGCCGCCCGGCTGTGCGCCGAGGACTACGGCTGGCGGCCCGCGGTGGCCGCCTTCCTGGCCGCCCATGACGCGCCGCGGCCGGCCGGGGTGGAACCGGCGCGCCCGGTGGCGCCCCGGGGCCCGCGGTGACGCCCCGGTTCGTGGCCCTCGGGGACTCGCTGACCGAGGGGCTCGGCGACCCGGTGGCCGGCGGCGGCTGGCGGGGCTGGGCGGCGCTGCTCGCCGAGGCGTTGGGGGAGCGGCCCGGCGGCGTCGCGCTGGTGAACCTGGCGCGCAGCGGCGCGTTGGCGGACGAGGTGGCGCGCGAGCAACTGCCGGTGGCGCGCGCACTCGCCCCGCGCTACGCCTCCCTGTTGGCGGGCGCCAACGACACCCTGCGCGCCACGTTCGCCATCGAGCGGGTCGCGGCGGCGCTGGACCGGGCGCACGGCGCGCTGAGCGCCGGCGGGACGGTGGTGCTGACCGCGTGCCTGCCCGACCCCGGCCGGATGCTGGGGCTACCCGCCCCGCTGGCCCGCCCGTTGGCGCGCCGGATGCGGGCCGTCAACACCGTGGTGCACGCGGTCTCCGCGCGCTACGGGGGCGTCCATCTGCACCTTGCCGACCATCCCTGGGTGGCGGAGCGGGCCACCTGGAGCGTGGACCGGCTGCACCCCAGCGAGCGCGGCCACCGGCTGCTGGCCCGCGGCTTCCACACCGTGCTCGCCGCCCGCGGGTTCGCCGACGGGCCGCCGCCCCCGCTCACCCTCGACGGCCCGCCGCCGACCCGCACCGGCTCGATGGTGTGGATGGCGACCCGCGGCACCCGGTGGGTGGCCGACCGGTGCACCGACCTGTTGCCCGGCCTGCTGGCCCTGGCCGTCCAGGAGTGCCGGTACGGGCTGGCCGGTTCCGTGCGGCTGTTGGACGCGGCGGCCGAAAACGCCACCCGCAGCGCCCTCGCGGCCCTGACCGAGCCGGGCGGCGCTGCGACAATGGCGGGATGACCGGACGCTGGGAGTTCTGGATCGACCGCGGCGGCACCTTCACCGACGTCGTGGGCAGGCGGCCGGATGGGCACCTGGTCACCGGCAAGCTGCTCTCCCACCACCCCGAGCGCTACCGGGACGCCGCGGTCGCCGGGATCCGGATGATGTTGGGGCTCGGCCCGGACGAGCCGGTCCCGGCCGAGCGGGTCGCGGTCGTCAAGATGGGCACCACCGTCGCCACCAACGCCCTTCTGGAGCGCACCGGCGAGCCGACGGTGCTGCTGACCACCGCGGGCTTCCGGGACGCGCTGCGGATCGCCTACCAGAACCGGCCGCGGATCTTCGACCGGCGGATCGTGCTGCCGGAGGCGCTCTACGACCGGGTGATCGAGGTGCCGGAGCGGGTCGGCGCCCGTGGCGAGCCGGTCCGGCCGCTGGAACGGGGGCCGGTGCGCGAGGAGTTGCGGCGGGCCCGCGCCGAGGGTCTGCGCAGCGCCGCCGTGGTGCTGATGCACGGCTACCGCTACCCGGCGCACGAGCGGGCGGTCGCCGAGCTCGCCAGGGAGGCCGGCTTCACGCAGGTCAGTTGCTCGCACGAGGTCAGCCCGCTGATGAAGCTGGTGGCGCGCGGCGACACCACGGTCGTGGACGCCTACCTCTCGCCGATCCTGGGCCGCTACGTCGCCGAGGTCGCAGCCCAACTCCCCGGTATCCGGCTGCTGTTCATGCAGTCCAACGGGGGGCTGCGGGAGGCCGGCCACTTCCGGGGGAAGGACGCGGTGCTGTCCGGCCCGGCGGGCGGGGTGGTCGGCATGGTGCGGACGGCCGCGGAGGCCGCCGGCGCGGACGCCGCGGACGGTCCGGACGGCGGCGCGGACCGGGTGATCGGCTTCGACATGGGCGGCACCTCCACCGATGTCTCGCACTACGCGGGCGAGTTCGAGCGGATCTTCGGCACCGAGGTCGCCGGGGTGCGGATGCGCGCCCCGATGATGAACATCCACACCGTCGCCGCCGGCGGCGGCTCCGTCCTGCACTTCGACGGTCGCCGCTACCGGGTCGGCCCCGACTCCGCCGGCGCGGACCCCGGCCCCGCCTGCTACCGACGCGGCGGCCCGCTCACCGTCACCGACGCCAACGTGATGCTCGGCCGGGTCCAACCCGACCACTTCCCGGCGGTGTTCGGCCCGGACGGCGACCAGCCGCTGGACGCCGGGGTCGTCCGGGAGCGGTTCGCGCAGCTGGCCGCCCGCGCCGCCGCGGAGACGGGCGACGACCGTGGCCCGGAGGACGTCGCCGCCGGCTTCCTGGACATCGCGGTCCTCAACATGGCCAACGCCGTCAAGAAGATCTCCGTCCAGCGCGGCCGGGACATCACCCGCTACACGCTGGTCAGCTTCGGCGGCGCCGGTGGCCAGCACGCCTGCGCGGTCGCCGACGCGCTGGGCGTCGACACCGTCCTGGTGCCGCCGCTGGCGGGGGTGCTCTCCGCGTACGGCATCGGGGTCGCCGACGCCACCGCGATGCGCGAACAGGCCGTCGAGGAGCCGTTCGAGGACGCCGCGGCGATGGCGCGGGTGCGCGCGGTCTGCGACGACCTCGCCCGGCAGACCCGGCGGGAACTCCTGGCCGACGGCGTGCCGGAGGAGTCGCTGACCACCCGCGCCCGGGTCCTGGTCCGCTACGCCGGCACCGACTCCACCATCGGCGTGCCGCTCGCCGACGCCGCCACCATGGCCGCGGAGTTCGTCCGGGCGCACCGCGAGCGGTACGCCTTCACCATGGACAAGCCGCTGGTCGCCGAGGCGGTGTCGGTGGAGGCGAGCGGCGCGGCCGGCGGGGCCGCCGAACACGACGTCCAACTGGGCGAGCGGGCGGGCGCGTTGACGCCGGTCGCGACGGTCCGGATGCACGTCGACGGGCGCTGGCGGCAGGCCGGCCTCTTCCGCCGCGCCGAGCTGCGGCCCGGCGACACCCTCACCGGCCCGGCGATCATCGCCGAGGAGGACGCCACGACCGTCCTCGACCCCGGCTGGCGGGCCACCGTCGGCGCCCGCGGCCACCTGCGGCTGACCCGGGCCCGGCCGCGCCCCGCCCGGACCGCCGTCGGCACCGGCGCCGACCCGGTGATGCTGGAGGTCTTCAACAGCCTCTTCATGGCCATCGCCGAGCAGATGGGCGTCCGCCTGGAGAACACCGCGCACTCCGTCAACATCAAGGAGCGGCTGGACTTCTCCTGCGCGCTCTTCGACGCGCGCGGCAATCTGATCGCCAACGCCCCGCACATCCCCGTCCACTTGGGGTCGATGGGGGAGTCCATCAAGGAGGTGCTGCGGCGCCGCGGCGCCGCCCTGCGGCCCGGCGACGTCTACGCGGTCAACGACCCGTACCACGGCGGCACCCACCTGCCGGACGTCACCGTCATCACCCCCGTCTTCGACCCCGGCGGCACCGAGCTGCTGTTCCTCGTCGCCTCCCGCGGCCACCACGCCGAGATCGGCGGCATCACCCCCGGTTCGATGCCCGCGTTCAGCCGCACCATCGAGGAGGAGGGCATCCGCTTCGACAACTGGCTGCTGGTCCGGGACGGGCGGCTGCGCGAGGCGGAGACCCGCGAACTGCTCGGCTCCGGGCCGTACCCGTCGCGCGCCCCGGACGTCAACCTCGCCGACCTGCGCGCCCAGATCGCCGCCAACGAGAAGGGCATCCGCGAACTGCGGCGGATGGTCGACCAGTTCGGCCTCGACGTGGTGCGGGCCTATATGGGGCACGTCCAGGACAATGCCGAGGAGTCGGTGCGCCGGATCCTCGCCGGGCTGCCGGACGGGCACTGCCGCTACGAGACCGACGGCGGCGCGGAGATCCGCGTCGCGTTGACCGTCGACCGGGCCGCCCGCAGCGCCGTGCTCGACTTCGCCGGCACCTCGCCGCAGCTGCCCGGCAACGCCAACGCGCCCAGCTCGGTGGTGCTGGCCGCGGTGCTGTACGTGCTGCGCACCCTGGTCGCCGAGGACATCCCGCTCAACAGCGGCTGCCTCAAGCCGGTCGACGTGCGCATCCCGGAGGGCTCGATGCTGGCCCCCGTCTACCCGGCGGCCACCGTCGCCGGGAACGTGGAGACCTCCCAGGCGGTGACCGGCGCGCTCTACGCGGCGATGGGCGTCCAGGCCGAGGGCTCCGGCACGATGAACAACCTCACCTTCGGCAACGCGCGGGTGCAGTACTACGAGACGGTGGCCAGCGGCGCGGGCGCCGGCGACGGCTTCGACGGCGCGGACGCCGTCCAGACCCACATGACCAACTCCCGGCTCACCGACCCCGAGGTGCTGGAGTGGCGCTATCCGGTCCGCGTCGAGGGCTTCGCGCTGCGCGACGGCAGCGGCGGCACCGGTCGCTGGCACGGCGGCCGTGGGGCGGAGCGGCGGCTGCGGTTCCTGGAACCGATGACCATCGCGCTGCTCTCCGGGCACCGCAGGGTGCCGCCGTACGGGATGGCCGGCGGCGGGCCCGGCGCACTGGGCGCCAACTTCCTGGAGCGGGCGGATGGTTCGAGGGAGGAGCTGCGGGGCTGTGACACGGCCGAGGTGGGGGTGGACGACGTGTTGGTGATCCGCACGCCGGGCGGCGGCGGGTACGGGGAGCCGTAGGGCCCGGCGTCGCCCCCCTTGCGCGCGCCCGGAGGCCGTCCGGGCGCCCGGACGCGGATCGGCTGGGTCCGCGTCCGGGCGCCGGATGTGCCGCCGTTATACCTGCGCCGCCCGGCGGCACGCCTCGAAGGCGAGGACGGCGGGTACGTAGTCCCGCCGCAGTTCGGTGTAGCAGGCGCGCAGGCCCCCTGGGGCGCCCAGCGCAGCGGCGACGTTGGTACAGGCCCGTTCGACCACCTCCGGGTTGGCCTCGGGGTGTTGCTCCAGGACGGTGTAGAAGCAGGTCTGCGGGGTGGCGTGGGCGGCCGGGGCGAGGGCCACGACGCCGCCGAGGGCGAGGGCGAGCCCGCTGAGGGCGGCGGTCAGGCGCGGAACGAGGCGCATGGGTGGTGAGGGTCCTTCCGTGCGGAGCCCGAGCCGGTCGCTCGGTGCGGTTGATCCGCTACGGACAGTGCCCGGGTGGGGTGTCGGCGATGCGGGAGAGGGTGGGGCGCGGAGGGTGAACGGCCGGCGCGCGGGGTGGAGTTCGTCCGGTGGCGCGCCCGGCCGTCAGCCGGTGTGCGCCGTCGCGCCCGGCCGCCGGCCCAGCCGCACGAACCGCACCGCCGTCCCCGGCACCGCCTGCGCCGCGGCGGGCAGCCACCGCTCCGGGACGACGCCGACGACCGGATAGCCGCCGGTCGTGGGGTGGTCGTGCAGAAACAGCACCGGCAGCCCGTCGGGCGGTACCTGGAGGGCGCCCAACGGCATGCCCTCACTGGGGAGTTCGCCGTCCCGGGCGCGCTCCAGGGGCGGGCCCTCGGTGCGCAGCCCGATCCGGTTGGAGGCCGGCGACACCCGGAACCGTCCGGTGGCCAGGGTGTGCAGCCCGGTGGCGGTGAACCAGTCGGCGCGCGGCCCGGGCAGGAACGGCAGCACCAGCTCGGCGGCCGGGCCGGCGTGCGGGACCGCGTCGACGGCGGCCGGGGGCCCCTGCGGGGGCCCCAACGGGAGCACCACGCCGTCCGTGAGCGGGTCCGGGCCCAGTCCGGAGAGCAGATCGGTGGCGCGGCTGCCGAGCACCGGCTCGGTGTCCACGCCCCCGGCGAAGGCGAGGTAGCAGCGCACCCCGTGGGTGGCGGTGCCGACCTGGAGCAGCGCACCGGCCGGGACGCGGAACGGTGCGCCCCAGGGAGCGGGGCGGCCGTCCACCGTCACCGGGCAGGCGGCGCCGGTGACCGCGACGGTGGTGGTGGCACGCAGCCGGACCGCGCACCCGGTGAGGGTGGTCTCCAGGGTGGCGGCCGAAGTCCCGTTGCCCACCAGGCGGTTGGCGAGTCGGTGCGCGGGCTCGTCCAGCGCCCCGGAGCGGGGCACGCCCAGGTGGGCATGGCCGGGGCGGCCGAGGTCCTGGACGCAGGTCAGCGCGCCGGCCCGGACCACCGTCAGGGCGCGGTCGGTCATCGGGTGGGCTCCTCGGGGGCGTAGCGGGACGGGGCGGTGCGCGGGGCCGGCAGCGGCGCGTCCTCGGGGACGAAGCGGACGGGGGTGCCGGGGGCGAGCAGCGCCGCCCGTTCCCGCTCCGGATCCCAGAGCACGGCGTCGGTGCGGCCGATCAGCCGCCAACCGCCGGGGGAGGCGCGCGGATAGACCCCGGTGTACGGGCCGGCCAGGCCGACCGAGCCCACCGGGACGCGGGTGCGGGGGGTCTCCTTACGGGGCACGTGCAGTTGCTCGGCGAGCCCCGTCAAGTAGCCGAAGCCGGGCGCGAATCCGCAGAAGGCGACCCGGAAGGCGGTGCCGGAGTGCAGCCGGACCACCTCGTCGGGGGTGACGCCCCACAGGGCGGCGACCTCGGCGAGGTCGGGCCCGTCGTAGCGGACCGGGATCTCCACGGCCGGGCGGTCGCCGGCGGTCGGCGGCGGGACGCGCCAGGTGGCGAGCTCCGCGCCCAGCGCGCCGGGGTCGGCGAGGCCGTCGAGGAAGACCGTGCGGGCGGCCGGGACCACCTCGCGGACCGCGGGCAGGGTGCCGTCGGCGGCCCGGCGCAGCAGTTCGGCGTGGAGCGCCTCGACGTCCTCGTCGCTGGTCAACTCGACCAGCAGGCCGTGCTCGCCGACGGGCCGGGCCCGCAGCGGCAACGGCCGGGCCGCGCCCGGGCGTTGGGCCGTCACACGAAGCTCCGGATGCGGACGCCGGCCGCGGTCAGTTCGGCCCGGACCCGGCGGGCCAGCTCCGCGGCGCCCGGGGTGTCGCCGTGCAGGCACAGGGAGCGGGCGGCGACGGCGATCCGGGCGCCGTCGCGGGTGGTGACGGCGTGGTCGCGGGCCAGGCCGACGGCGCGTTTGACCACCGCGTCGGGGTCGTGGACCACCGCGCCCGCCTCCCGGCGCGGGACGAGGGTGCCTTGGTCGGTGTAGGCGCGGTCGGCGAACGCCTCGGCGACGACGGGGAGTTCGGCCTCCTCGGCGGCGCGGTGCAGGAGCGAGCCGGGCAGTCCGAGGACCGGGAGTCGGCCGCCCGCGGCGCGGATGCCGGCGACCACCGCGGCGGCCTGCTCGGCGTCGTGCACGCAGCGGTTGTAGAGCGCGCCGTGCGGCTTGACGTAGCCGACGCGGGCGCCGGCGGCCCGGGCGAAGACCTCCAACGCGCCGATCTGGTAGGTGATCTCGTCGGCCAGCTCCTTCGGGGGCACCTCCATCGCGCGGCGGCCGAAGCCCGCCAGGTCCCGGTAGGAGACCTGGGCGCCGATCACCACGCCGCGGGCGGCGGCCAGTTCGCAGACCCGGCGCATGGTGGAGGGGTCGCCGGCGTGGAAGCCACAGGCGACGTTGGCACTGGTGACGACGGAGAGCAGCGCCTCGTCGTCGGTGAGTTGCCAGCGGCCGAACCCCTCCCCGAGGTCGGCGTTGAGGTCGATCAGGCCAGGGGCCGCCGGGTGGCTCATGGATGTCCGTTCCGGGTGCGCAGATGCGGGAGGCGGATGCGGGAGTGCCGAAGCGCAAGCCAACGTACAGATCGTTGAACGATCCGACAAGAGGTGTGTTGTCCCGTCCCGTCTTCTGGGATTGACTGCGGCTGACATCGCAGCGGGACGGGCCGGCGGCCCGTTCGAACCGGACGGAGCGGTAGGCGGTATGGCGGGCGGAGTGACGAAGAACGACCGGCGGCGGCTCGCCGAGGTCGCGGGGCTGGAGCAGGACCGCGCGCTGCTCGGCCGCGCCAGCACGGCCGAGCGGGTCGCCGACATCCTGCGGGACCGGATCACCGAGGGCTACTTCCCGCCCGGGGCGCGGCTGTCGGAGGAGAGCATCGGCGGCGCGCTGGGCGTCTCGCGCAACACCCTGCGCGAGTCGTTCCGGCTGCTCACCCACGAGCGGCTGCTGGAACACCGGCTCAATCGCGGGGTCTTCGTGCGGATGGTCACCGTCGAGGACCTGGACGACATCTTCCGGGTCCGGGCGCTGGTGGAGTGCGCCGCGGTGCGTGGGCTGGGGCAGGGTCCGTACGGGCCCGAGGTCACCGCGTCGGTGGCGGCGATCGAGGCGGCGGTGCGGGCCGGCGAGGAGGCGGCGGCGCACCGGGTCTGGGAGGAGCTGTCGACCGCCAACCTCCGCTTCCACCAGGCGATCGTGGCGCTCGCCGGCAGCCCGCGGACCGACGAGCTGATGCGCGGGGTGCTGGCCGAACTGCGGCTGGTCTTCCATGTGATGGCCGACCCGCAGCGGTTCTACGCGCCCTATCTGGTCCGCAACCGGCAGATCGCGGAGTCGCTGCTGGCCGGCGACGCACTCGCGGGCGAGCGGCTGCTGCGGGCCTATCTGGAGGACTCGCGCGGCCAGTTGTCGGCGGCGTACGCCCAGCGCATTGCCGAGGGCTGACCGCGCTCCCATTTCGTCGGCGCCGACCCCTTGTCGGATCGTTCAACAATCGCATAGCCTCCGCTGCAATCTCTTGTCGCTCCCTTGACGTCCGTGCCCCCCGCCCAGCGGCCGGCGCGCACGCGGGGCACTCCCCGTACGCGGAAGGCGGATCCATGATCGTGCTGCTCGGCGTGCTCGTGGTCGTCCTCGGCTTCGCCACGAAACGCAATCCCCTGTTGGTCGTGGCGGTGGCCGGCATCCTCACCGGGCTGCTCGGCGGGCTGACGCCCACCAAGGTGCTGGCCGCCTTCGGCGAGGGCTTCGCCGGCAGCCGCGCGGTGACCATCTTCGCGATCACCCTCCCGGTGATCGGCCTGTTGGAGCGCTACGGCCTCCAGGAGCAGGCTCGCACCCTCATCGCCAAGTTCGGCCGGCTCACCACCGGGCGCTTCCTCGCGCTCTACCTCGGCCTGCGGCAGATCGGCGCCGCCGTCGGACTGACCAACGTCTTCGGGCCCGCCCAGACCGTCCGGCCGCTCGCCGTCCCGATGGCGGAGGGCGCCGCCGAGCGCCGGCACGGTCAACTCCCGGCGCACACCCGGGAGAAGGTCCGCTCGTTCGCGGCCAGCGCCGACAACGTCGGCCTCTTCTTCGGCGAGGACGTCTTCCTCGCCGTCGGCTCCATCCTGCTGATCACCGGGTTCGTCAACACCACCTACGGGACCCACCTCGAACCGCTGCACCTGGCGCTGTGGGCGATCCCCACCGCGGTGTGCGCCTTCGTCGTCCACGGTTGGCGGCTGCTGCGCCTGGACCGCTATCTGGAGCGCGAACTGCTCGCCGCCAACGCCCAGTCCACCCCCGTAGCGGAGGCCACCCGATGATCAAGGCTGAGTGGTTCTACTGGCTCGTCGGCCTCAGCTTCCTGGTGATGGCCGGCCAGATGGTCACCGACCGCGGCAACCCCAAGCGCTTCGGCACCGGCGCCTTCTGGGGCCTGGTCGGCGCCGGGTTCATCTACAGCAGTTGGGTCGTCACCAAGCGGGCGCCGGCCGAGCCGTTGGGCGTCGCGGTGCTGGTGATGGCCGCCCTGGCCGGCTTCGGCTGTACCGGGCGCGGCACCCCGCGCACCACCACCCCGAAGGAGCGCGCCGCCAGCGCCGCCCGTCTGGGCAACAAGCTCTTCCTCCCCGCGCTGACCATCCCGGCCGTGGCGATGGCCTGCGCCATCGGCGTCAAGCACCTCTCCTTCGGGGGCCAACCGGTCCTCCAGGAGGGCAGCGAGACCATTCTGGGCCTCGGCATCGGCGCGGTCGTCGCGCTCGTCGTCGGCATGGTGCTGCTGCGCGAGAAGCGGCTCTCGGTGCCCGTGGAGTCCGGCCGCACCATGCTGGAGGCGATGGGCTGGGCGATGCTGCTGCCGCAGATGCTGGCCACGCTCGGCACCATCTTCCAGGTCTCCGGGGTCGGCGGTCAGGTCGGCAAACTGGCCACCGCGCTGCTGCCCAAGGACTCCCTCTACGTCGCGGTGGTCGTCTACTGCGTGGGCATGTTCGCCTTCACGCTCATCATGGGCAACGCCTTCGCCGCCTTCCCCGTGATGACCGCGGCGGTCGGCTGGCCCGTGCTGATCGGGTACTTCCACGGCAACCCGGCCGCGGTGCTGGCGCTGGGCATGCTCTGCGGCTTCTGCGGAACCCTGGTGACCCCGATGGCCGCCAACTTCAACATCGTCCCGGCGGCGCTACTCGAACTGAAGGACCAGTACGGCCCCATCAAGGCCCAACTGCCCACCGCCGGCGTCCTGTTGGGCTGCAACATCGTCATCATGGCGCTGTTCGCCTTCTAGGGGCCATCCGACCCTGACCCATCGGACAGGCCCCAGAGCCCGCCCGTTGCCCCGCCGCCCGCACCCACGAGGAAGGACCGCATGACCACCCCCACCACCGCGCCTACCCGCGTCCTGCTGACCGGATTCCAGCCCTTCGGCGGCGAGTCCACCAATCCATCCTGGGATGCGGTGCGCGCCGCGGCGGCCGCCCCGCTCGACGGGGTGGAGCTCCACATCGCCGAACTGCCCTGCGTCTACGGCGGATCGATCACGGCACTGCGCGCCACGATTGCGGAGATTCATCCCGATGTGGTGGTGTGCGTCGGGCAGGCCGGTGGGCGCCCAGACATCACTGTCGAACGGGTCGCCCTCAACGTCGACGACGCCCGCATCCCCGACAACGCCGGCGCGGAGCCGATCGACGAGCCGATCGTGCCGGGCGGCCCGGCCGCCTACTTCGCCACTCTCCCGATCAAGGCGTGCGTGGCCGCCGTCCGCGCCGCGGGCCTGCCGGCCTCGGTCTCCAACACCGCCGGCACCTTCGTCTGCAACCACGTCTTCTACGGGCTCGCGCACCTCATCGCCACCGAACTGCCCCAGTTGCGCGGCGGGTTCGTGCACGTCCCGTACGCGCCGGAGCAGGTCATCGACCGTGCCCAGCCGTCGCTGCCGGTCGCCGCGGTCGCCGCCGCGCTGCGGGAGATCGTCGCCACCGCCGCCCGCACCCGCACCGACCTGCGGGTCGCGGAGGGGGCCACGCACTGAGCCCGCGACGCCCCCGGTAAAATGGCCGGTCGGCCGGCTCACGGGTCCGTCAACGGGCCCGGGCGCGGTCCGCCCATGAGGGGATCCGTGCCGTTTCGTCCGTTGTCAGTGGCAGCGCCTACGCTGTGCGACGTGACTTCTTCCGCCCCGGGCGCGGCTGCGCCCCAGCTCAACGGCCAGAGCCGGCCCGCGCCCGGCCCGGCCGCCGACGAAGGACTGGCCCGCCGCCTGCGCGCGCTGGCGTGCACCGCGCCGCTGCACGACCTCGACGCGCGCAAGGCCAACCTCGCGGGCGAGTTCGGGGTGTACGCGATGGCGGAGGTGGCGCTCGCCGTCATCGACCTGGTCACCCTCAACATGGACTTCGACACCGGCGCCGACCACGAGGAGATAGTGACCAAGGTCCTCCCGCGGGTCGCCGCCCAGGCCCCGGACCGCCCCGCGGCGGAGCACGAACGGGTCGCCCGCTGGGTGCTGGAGAACCTCATCAACGTCGGCAGCGTGGACCGCGGCTTCCGCGCTGTCTACGGCACCTTCACCGCCGACGGCGAGTACGTCCGCCGCGACTACGACTTCAAGCTCATCGAGGAGGTCCCCGGCGCCGGCGGCAGCGTCTACCTCCGCGCCACCGACGAGGCGGTCAACGTCCTCGTCGGCGCCCTGGACACCGACGTCACCAGCGCCCAGATCGCCGCCGAGGTCAAGCTGGAGGTGCTGATCAGCCGCGGCCGGCTGGCCGACGCCCAGCTCGCCGCCGAGCAGGCGCGCTACCGCACCGTCCAGTACGCCGAGACCCTCCGCAAGACCCTGGAGGCCACCCGGCGCAACGTCCGCTCGGTCGACTGGCTGCGCACCGTCCCCGACATGATCAGCGAGGCGCTGGACCACGTGGCGGACCGCTACCGCCACGAGAACGCCATCCTCACCAACATCCGCAAGGCCCGCGACGAGGCCGAGGCCGTCGACGAGAAGACCGGCGAGCACAAGCGGCGCGCCGCCGAGTTGGTGGACATCGTCAAGGACTGTATCCGCCGGCACACCCAGCTCCAGTCCCGCCTGTTGGAGGCCGGCCCGCTCTTCCGTGCCGAGCAGGACCGCCAGGCGTTCGCCGCCCCCACCGCCCGCACCGGCCTCGACCTGTACGGCCAACTCGTCGCCCCCGTACTGCCGCTCCCCGTCGAGCAGGCCACCCGGGTCACCGACGCCTTCTTCGCCCGCGGTACCGGCCTGCGTACCCCCGCCGCCGTCCGCGTCGCCGATCTGGTCGAGGTGCTGCTCACCCCGCCCGTGGAGCGTGAGCACCTCGGCGCCGAGATGCCCGAGCCCGAGCTGATCGCCACCCCCGACGACAGCCGCTTCAGCGAGGCGCAGCTCGACGCCGCGATGGCCCTGCTCGACCTCCCCGCCGACGCCCCCCGCCGGCTCTCCGGCCTGCTCGCCGAGGCCCGCCGCGGCGATCCCGAACTCCCGTATCTGGTCGCCCTGTTGGCGGTGCACGCCGCCAGCCCCCCGGTCGGCACCGCCTACCGCCAGGGCGAGCAGCAGCTGCTCTTCGCGGTGGACGACGGCACCGAGCTGACAGACCCCGAGTTCGGCGGCGCCGACCTCATCGTCGGCACCGCCCTGCTGGACGCGGCCGGGATGGCCGCCGACCGCTCGGAGGTGGCCTGATGCCCGCCGCACCGCGCCCCCTTGGGATAGCGCCGCCGCCCCCGCCCCACCACGAGATACCCCCGACCGTCCCCCGCAAGGAGCCTGCCCCGTGACCCAGTACGACGCCGACGAGGTGCCGCAGCCCGACCCGGCGCCCGGCACCGGCGAGACGGCCTGGGGCGCGCCGGCCGACGCCCCGGAAGCCACCCCGGCCGGCCCCGCGCCGGTCACCCCGGCCGACGCCGCCGACGCCGCCCGGCTGGTCTCCTACGGTCTCCAGCCCAAGCTGCTGCCGGCCCGCGACGCCGACTACGGCGACCTGCTCCGCCGGTACCGCGACGAGCCCGCCTTCGCCCGCCTCGCCGACGCGGTCGCCAGCGGCCTCGGCCTGATCGTCCTGGAGGTCTCCACCCGCGCCGGGATGGCCGTCACCGCCGCCGAGGACTCCGTCTTCGCGGTCCGGATGGGCGACTACGCCCGCCGCGCCTCGGCCGACTCCGCCGACCGCTTCCTGCACGGCCTGGCCCATCTGGCCATCGCCGCCATGGCGTTCCCGCGCCCCGAGGACCTCGCCGACGACGGCTACATCGGCCGGATCACCGTCAACGGCGTCGACGCCTTCGTCCGCCAGGCGTGCCGCCGGCTTGAGGAGCGCGCCGAGCAGGACGGCGAGAACACCGACCCGGTCAGCGACGCCCCCGGCCTGGAGTCCGCCTGGCGGGTCTACACCCGGCGCAGCGCCACCGGCGCCACCAAGGACGCCCGGCGGCTGGCCGGTTCGACCACCGGCATCATCGCCAAGGCGGTCACCTTCCTCGTCGACTCCGGCTTCCTCCAGCGCACCGGCGACGACGCCGGCGGCACCTACCGCACCACCGCCCGCTACCAGCTCCAGGTCCGCGACATGGCCGGCACCGCCGCCATGGCCGAACTCCTCGACCTGGGCGTGGTCCCGGTCTCCGACGGCAGCGCCTCGCTGCTGCCCGGCGAGGAGACCGAGGACCTCGACCTGGTCGCCGAGGCCGGACTGCCGTTCCACTCCGGCTGACGCCGCCGCCCACCCACGACCACCGACCCACCCACACACCAACGAGAGTCCGCCATGTACGAGCTGTCCCGGGTCCGCCTCTACTCCATCGGGCCGGCCGGTGCGCGCTATGCCGACACCGTGCTGGACCTGCGCGGGGTCGGCGCGCCGGTGCCGCAGCCGGCCCCCGCCCAGGCGGACTTCTTCGAGGACGAGCCGGTCGGCCCGCCGCGCCGCCCGGCCCCGGCCGGCGTGCTCTTCCTGGAGAACGGCGGCGGCAAGTCCGTCCTGCTGAAGCTGATCTTCTCGGTGATGCTGCCCGGCCACCGCAACACCCTCGGCGGCGCCAGCTCCGGCGTGCTGCGGAAGTTCCTGCTGGCCGACGACTGCGGCCATGTCGCCCTGGAGTGGCAGCACGTCGTCACCGGCGAGTCCGTCGTGGTCGGCAAGGTCAGCGAGTGGCGCGGCCGGCAAGTCTCCAACGACCCCCGCAAGTTCGCCGAGGCGTGGTACAGCTTCCGGCCCGGCCCCGGCATGAGCCTGGACTCCCTCCCGGTCGCCGAGGCCACCCTGGTCCGGCCCCGTACGGAGAGCGGCGAGGGCAGCTCCGGCGCGCGCGGCCGGCGCCGCACCATGAAGGGCTTCCGCGACGCGCTCACCGAGGCCGGCAAGAACTACCCGGGCCTCGACGTGGTCTGGGAGGAGGTCCACGAGCGCTGGAACGAACACCTCGGCGACCTCGGCCTGGATCCCGAACTCTTCCGCTACCAGCGGGAGATGAACGCCGACGAGGGCGAGGCGGCCGGCCTCTTCGCGGTCAAGAACGACTCCGACTTCACCGACCTGCTGTTGCGCGCGGTCACCGACACCCGGGACACCGACGGTCTCGCCGACCTCGTCCACGGCTTCGCCCACAAGCTGGGCCGGCGCGCCGAGCTGACCGCCGAACGCGACTTCACCGCCGGCTCGTTGGACCTGCTCTCCAAGATCGCCGAGGCCGCCGAGGCGCGCGACCTGGCCCGCGAGGTGCACACCGGCGCCGAGCGCCGCACCCGCGCGTTGGCCCAGCGGCTGCACGCCCGCGGCACCGAGGAGCGCGGCCGGACCGCCGAGTTGGCCGAGGCGGTGGCCGGCGCCGCGCACCGGGTCACCGACGCCGAGCGCACCCGCGAGCGCCGCGCCCTGGTCTCCGCCGAACTCGCCTACCGGCACGCCTCGTTGGCGCTGGCCGCGGCCGAGAAGGGCGCCGCCGCCCAGCGCCGCGAGCTCAACGACGCCCGGACCCTGCACAGCGCCTGGCAGGCCGCCGAGATCGCGCTGCGGCACCGCGCCGCCGCCGACCGCTCCGCCCGGGTCGCCGCCGCCATCCGGGAGGCCGAGCGGGACGCCGCCCCGGCGCTGGCCGCCCGCGCCACCGCCGCCGGCGACCTGGTGCGCGCCCTGCAGCGCGCCGCCGAGGCCAGCGAACGCCTCGCGGGCGAGGAGGAGGAGCGGTCCGTCGCCCTCCAGGAGACCGGCGAGGCGGCCCACCGCGACGCCACCGCCGCCGCCACCCACGCGCAGCGCGCCCGCAGCGAGGCCGACCACCTCAAGCAGCGGCTCGCCGAGGTCGCCGAGGAGACCGCCGAGGCGGTCCGCGCCGGCTGGCTCGACGACTCCGCCCCGGACGCCGACCCGGCCCGCGCCGCGCTCGCCGCGTCCGACGCCGAGAAGACCGCCGTCGAGGCGTGGGACGTCGCCCGCGAGAGTGCCCGGCACGCCACCGACCGGGCCCGCGAGGCCACCGCGCGGCACTCCGCCGCCGAGCTCGCCGCGGCCCGCGCCGAGGACGCCGCGCAGGCCGCCGAGCGCGCCTATGACGCCGAGCGTCGGGCCGCCGAGTCGATCGGCGCCGAGCAGCGGCTCACCGAACTCCTCGGTCTCCCCGAGGCATCGGCGATCGCCCTGCCCGGTCCCCGCACGGCCGACGGCGCCCCCTCCGCGGCCCCGCGCCGCCCCGCCGGGCCGCTCACCGCCGAGGAGTTGGACCGCAGCGCCGACGCCCTGCACGAGCTGCTGGAGAGCGGCGTCGCGGCCGCCGAGCGCCAGTTGTTCGAGCTGCGCACGGCCGCCGCCGACGACGCCCGCATCCTGGGCGCGCTGGGCGACGGCGGGCTGCTGCCGCCCGGCCCTGACGTGCTGGCCGCCGTGGAGTTCCTCGGCGAGCACGGCGTCCCCGCGCTGCCCGGCTGGCGCTATCTCGCCCAGTCCGTCGATCCGGCCGACCACGCCCGGGTGTTGGCCGCCCGCCCCGAGCTCGTCGACGGCGTGATCATCACCGATCCGGACACCCACGCCCGGGCCCGCGAGGTGCTCGCCCAGGCCGCGCTGCTGCCGCGGTCCGCCGTGGCGGTGGGCACCGCCGCGGCGCTGCTCGCGCCCACCGGGCCGCAGGACGCCGAGGACAGCGGCGTCTTCCTCGTGCCGCCCAACCCGGCCATGCACGACGAGTCCGCCGCCGACGAGGAGCGGCGCGCGCTCCGTGCCCGGGCCACCGAACGGGACGAGGAGATCCGGGCGTTGGCCGCCCGGCTCGCCGGCGACCGCGCGCTCGCCGCCCGCCTCGGCTCCTGGCGCGCCGGCTGCCCGGCCGGCCGGCTCACCGAGCTCGCCGAGGCCGCCGAGGCCGCCCGGACGGCCGCGGAGGAGGCCGCCGCCGAGCTGGCCGAGGCCCGCGCGGCCCGCGCCGAGGCCGACGAGACCGCCACCGAGGCCACCCGGGTGCGCGACGAGCGACAGGAGGCCGCCCAGCGCGCCCGGCGCGCCGCCGACCTGCTCGCCGGCCTCGCGCATCGGCTCCGCGAGCGTGCCGGCTGGCAGTCCCGGATGCGGGAACTGGCCGACGAGGCCGCGGAGTTCGAGGCCCGCGCCGAGGAGTGCGTGGACCGCGCCCGGGCCGCGGACGAGGACCGCCGGGCCGCCCAGCGGGCCGCCGACGACGCCCGCCGCACCGCCAGCGCGCTGCGCGCCGAGCGCGCCGAGATCGCCGGCGTCCCCGACGACCTGGGCGACTCCCCGGAGGAGTCCACCACGTCGCTGCCCGCGCTCCGCGAGGCATACCGCGCGGCCTCCCAGCTCTACGAGAAGGTCGGCGTGGGCGCCGATCTCCGTGCCGAGCAGGCCCGCGCGGAGGGCGACGAGTCCGCCGCGCTGGCCGAGTTGAACCGCCTCACCAACAAGGTCCGCACCCGCGCCGAGCAGTTGCTCCAGAGCCCGGACGCGGCCGACGGCCCGTCCCGACAGGCCGCCGCGGCCCGCGCCGAGTCGCTGGTGCAGATGCTGGAGACCCGCGCCTCGACCGCCAGCGAGCAGCTCGGCCGGCTGCGCGGCGAGGCGGAGCGACTGGCGCCCACCGACGGCGAGGCGCACACCGAGCTGCCCGAGGAGCTGGTGCCCGCCGACGCCGAACGGGCCAAGGAGCTGCTGCGCACCGCGGGTGCCGAACTGGCCACCGCCACCGAGGCGCTGGAGGCCGCCCGTGGCGAGCACGAGGAGCTGCTCCGCGCGCACCGCGCGGCCGAGGACGCGGCCGGCGGCTTCGACGAGACCGCCGCGCTGCTGCGCGATCTGCTGCGGGACCACCCGGACGCTGAAAGGGGGGCGGAGGGCGCCCAGTCGTCGATCGAGCCGTACGCCGGAAGCCTCGCCGAGGCCCGGCAGGCGGCCGCCGAGTCCCGGCGCTCGCTGCGTGGCTGTGCGGCCGACCTCTCCGCCGCCGAGTCCGCGGTCCGCGAGTCCGCCGACGTCCTCGTCCGGCACGCCAACTCCACCCGCTACGAGCAGGTGCGCACCCCCGCCCGTCAGCAGATCCGCGAGCTGCCGGCCGCGGCGCTGCCGGACCACGCCGCCAAGTGGGCGGAGGCGTTCGCGCCCCGACTGCGGGTGCTCACCGACGAGTTGGCGCAGTTGGAGCGCAACCGCGACTCCATCGTGGACCGGCTGCGCGGCCTGGTGGAGTCCTCGCTGACCACGCTCCGCTCCGCGCAGCGGCTCTCCCGGCTGCCCGAGGGGCTGGGGGAGTGGTCCGGCCAGGAGTTCCTGCGGATCCGCTTCGAGGACCCCGATCAGGCCACGCTCACCGAGCGGTTGGGCGAGGTCATCGACGAGGCGACCCGCGCGGCGGTGAAGAAGAACAGCGATCTGCGCCGGGACGGGATGTCCCTGCTGCTGCGCGGGGTGCAGGCCGCGCTCCAGCCGCGCGGGGTGGCCGTCGAGATCCTCAAGCCGGACGCGGTGCTGCGCGCCGAGCGGGTGCCGGTCGGGCAGATGGGCGACGTGTTCTCCGGCGGCCAGTTGCTCACCGCGGCGATCGCCCTGTACTGCACGATGGCCGCGCTGCGCAGCAACGACCGGGGCCGCGACAAGCAGCGGCACGCCGGCACGCTGTTCCTGGACAACCCCATCGGCCGCGCCAACGCCACCTACCTGCTGGAGCTCCAGCGCGCCGTCGCCGACGCGCTGGGCGTCCAACTCCTCTACACCACCGGCCTGTTCGACACCACCGCGCTCGCGGAGTTCCCGCTGGTCATCCGGTTGCGCAACGACGCGGACCTGCGCGCCGGCCTGAAGTACATCAGCGTCGAGGAGCATCTGCGCCCGGGCCTGCCGCAGGCGGACGCGTCCGAGGAGGCGGTGCACGGGCAGATCACCGCGACCCGGATGTACCGCCGCCCGGAGGAGCCGGCGGCGCCGGCGGCGGCCGATTCGGCGGGCGGCTGAGCCGGGGCGGCCGCCGCGCCGGTCTCAACCGCCGTACCCCAAGCGGCGGGAGAGGTCGGCGGCAGCCGCCACCGTCGCCTTCGCCAGCCCGGGGAGGCGCTCCGGCGCCATCCGGTAGGCCGGCCCGGAGACCCCGATCGCCCCGGTCACCGTGCCGTCGTAGGCCCGCACCGGCGCCGCGACGGCGTTCAGTCCGGTCTCGAACTCCTCGACGGTGCGGGCGAATCCGTCCGCGACGGCGGCGGTGAGCTGCTCGCGCACGGCGGTCGGGGTGGTCAGGGTGTTCCCGGTCAACCGCGCCAACTTGCGGCCGAGCAGGGCGTCCTGGCGCTCCTGGGGCAGGTGGGCCAGCAGGACCTTGCCGCTGGCGGTGGCGTGCAACGGGGTGCGGCGGCCCAGCCAGTTGAAGGCGGTGACCGCGGCCGAGCCCCGGGCCTGCATGATGTTGACCGCGGCATCGCCGTCCAGCACCGCGATGTTGGCGGTCTCCCCGGTCTCGTCGGCCAGCGCCCGGCACACCGGCTGCCCCTCCTGCGAGATGTCGAGCCGGATCGCGGCCGCGCCGGCCAGCCGCAACACCCCCGCGCCCAGGAAGTATTTGCCGCGCTCCTTCTCCTGCTCCACCAGGCCGCGGTGCTCCAGCACGCCCAGGATGCGGAAGGCCGTCGACTTGTGGACGCCCAACTCGTCGGCGAGTTCGGTCACTCCGGCCTCGCCCAGCCGGGCCAGGCTCTCCAGCACGCTCACCGCGCGGTCCACGGACTGCACGGAGCCCGCTTGGCGCCGCTCCTCGGCGCGGTCCTGGGGCGTATCGGTCGTGTTCGCCATGGCTCTCCGCCTCACCACCCGTTGCCCCGACGGGTACGTCCTGGGGCCGCTGTCCGGGAAGCCCTTGACGGGGCGCTCCTCGGCTTGGATTCTGTTGCGCATCGCGAGATGCGATGCGCGATTCACAACGAGGTCATGATACCGATCAGCGCGAGGGGGGCCAGATGTTTGCCGTCTGCCGCATCGAGGAACTGCCGGTCGGCGAGTCCGTCCGGATCGAGATCGACGCCACCACACCCGCCATCGCCGTCTTCCACACCGAGGACGGGCTCTACGCCGTCGATGACCTGTGCAGCCACCAGGACGCCTCGCTCTCCGAGGGCTGGATCGAGGGCTGCCACGTCGAATGCCCGCTGCACGCCGCGCTGTTCGACCTGCGCACCGGCGCGCCGACCTGTCTGCCCGCCCGCCGCCCCGTCCGCACCCACGAGGTCGACGTCCTGGACGGGATGATCCACGTCCGACCCGCGGTGCGCGAGGAGGCGGTGGCCTGACGTGGCAGCGGCCGGCCGCCCGGAGGGTCAGGCCGCCGCGCGGTCCGTCCGCGCGGGCTCCTCCGCCGGCCGCCCGCGCCCCCTGCGTCGCGCCTCCCGGCGCTCCCGCCGCAACTCCCGGGCGGTGCTGCTCGGTTCGGACCGCACCCCGAATCGCTGGACCCAGACCTGACGGGTCACCCAGACGTCCAGCACCGCCCAGGTGGCGACGATCGTGCTGGCGACCGTGACCAGCACCGCCGGGAACGCGAACCACGACCGCGCGAGCGTGCACAGAAAGGCCACCATGGCCAGGACCAGGGTGACCGCCACGATGATGACCGCCCGCACCGCCGCCGTGCGCACCGGGTCGGCCATCCGCCGCCGGGTCGCCGGCTCCTCCTGCCACAAGGGACGCCTGTCGCCGCCCATCGCGTCACACTCCCCGCACTCGCCCGGGCCCCGCCCCGGCCTGCCCGACTCCTCGGTGGCTGCCCGGATTTCATCGGATACATGCCACACCGATCGGCCCGCTGTCCACCCCAGGATCCCCCACCCCCGCCACGCAGCGGGGTGTGCAAAGGCATCCGGGAGCGGCCGCAACGGCCGCGCGCCCGGGTGGTCGTGGCCACACTCGTTCCCCGCCCGCCCGGGCATCGCCGGACAACTCGTGACGATCCCGCCCCGCCCGTCGCCCCCGCCGCTCCGCCGGGCCTACGGATCGGCCCCCCGAGAGTAGTAGGCTCGCGCCGCTGTTGACGGAACACCACCCCCGCGTACGCCGGGGTTGACGTAGGGGAGGCCATGCGCTTTCGCGGGAGGTCGGTCCGCCGGAAGATCGTGGCGCTGTTGCTCGTGCCGCTGGTGTCCCTGACGGCGATGTGGGGCGTGACGACCTATGTCACCGGACGGCAGGCCAACGAACTCCTCGACGTCGGCAACGTCGTGCGGGGCCTCGGCTACCCGGTCGAGGACGTCATCCAGGCCCTCCAGCGCGAGCGCCGGCAGAGCCTGCTCTACCTCGCCGACCGCCGCGGCGCCAACGCGCTGACCGAACTCCGCGGCCAGGCCCGCGCCACCGACGACGCGGTGACCCGCCTGCACGACGACGTGGACGTCCAGGACGTCCGCTCGGACCTCTCCGGCGAGGCCGCGGGCCGCGTCGACGCGCTCGTCAAGGGCCTGGACGGCCTGGAGACCCTGCGCACCCAGGTCGAGGAGAACCGGCTCAGCCGCAGCGAGGCCATGGAGTCCTACGACGCCGTGGTCGACCCCGGCTACGACCTGCTCGCCGCCCTCCACGCCCTGGAGAACGTCGAGATGGACAAGCAGGGCCGCGCGCTGGTCAACGTCACCCGCGCCCGCGAGGCGCTCTCCCGCGAGGACGCCCTGATGTCCGCGATCCTCGCCTCCGGCAGCATCACCAAGCGCGACCAGCGCGACCTCATCGACCGGATCGCCGAGCGCCGCATCCTCTACAGCACCAACCTCTCGCTGCTGCCCGCGGGCGACCGCAACATCTACGAGGACTACTGGCACTCCGCCGCCACCCGCGAACTGATCTCCTACGAGAACCGGGTGGTCTTGGCCGACCCGGCGACCGCCGCCCACGCGATCGACGCCGACCGCTGGAACACCGCAGCGGAGAAGGTCCTCGGCGACCTCGGCCAGATGGGCCGGGACGCCGGCGACCGCTACCAGGAGCGGGTCGCGCCGATCGCCACCCGGATCGTGGTCAAGGCCGTCGCCACCGGCGTCCTCGGCTTCCTCGCCCTGCTCGTCTCGGTCGTCGTCTCGCTGCGGATCGGCCGCCGGCACGTCCGCGACCTGACCCGGCTCCGCAAGACCGCGCACGAGGTCTCCGGCGTCCGACTGCCCAGCGTGATGCGCCGGTTGGCGGCCGGCGAGCGGGTCGACGTGGAAACCGAGGCGCCCCGGCTGGAGTTCGGCCCGGAGGAGACCGGCCAGGTGGGCCAGGCGCTCAACACCCTCCAACGGGCCGCCATCGAGGCCGCCGTCAAACAGGCCGACATGCGCCGCGGCGTCTCCGAGGTGTTCGTCAACCTCGCCCGCCGCAACCAGGTCCTGCTGCACCGCCAACTGACCCTCCTGGACGCCATGGAGCGGCGCACCGAGGACACCGACGAGCTCGCCGACCTGTTCCGGCTCGACCACCTGACGACCCGCATGCGGCGGCACGCCGAGGGTCTGGTCATCCTCTCCGGCGCCGCCCCCTCCCGGCAGTGGCGCAAGCCGGTCCAGCTCATGGACGTGGTGCGGGCGGCGGTCGCCGAGGTCGAGGACTACGAGCGGATCGAGGTCCGCCGGCTGCCGCGGCTCGCGGTGGACGGCCCCGCGGTCTCCGACCTGACCCACCTGATCGCCGAACTCCTGGAGAACGCCACCGTGTTCTCCCCGCCGCACACCGCCGTCCAGGTGCACGGCGAGCGGGTCTCCAACGGCTACGCCCTGGAGATCCACGACCGCGGCCTGGGCATGGCGCCCGAGCAACTGCTGGACGCCAACCTCCGGCTCGCCGAGACCCCCGAGTTCGAGCTCTCCGACACCGACCGGCTCGGCCTGTTCGTGGTCAGCCGGCTCGCCCAGCGGCAGGGCGTGCGGGTCTCCCTCCAGCCCTCGCCGTACGGCGGCACCACCGCCGTGGTCCTCGTCCCCGGGGCGCTGCTCACCGAGACCGGCGAGGGCAGCCGCGAGAGCGCCCAGGAGACCGCCGGGGCCGGGGCCGCGCCGGAGGTGGAGGCCGGCGATCCGCTCGCCCAGGTGCCGGTGCCGCTGCCCCGGCGCGACCGCCGGGGCGAGCTCGACGGCCCGGCCGAACTCAAGGCGCCGCTACCGGAGATCGGCCGGGAAGCGGCGGACGCCGACGAGGAGGGCGCCGCGTTCCGCGAGCGGGCCCGTAGCCGCGGAAACCGGGGGCCGGCCGGTGCCCCGCGCCGCCCGCGGGCCGTGCCCAAGCCGTCCCCCGTCCCCTCCGGCGAGCAGCACCAACAGGCCGGCGACCAGACGCCGTCCGGCGGCCTCGCCCCGCTGCCGCGCCGCCCCCGTCCGCCGGTCCTGGTCTCCGACCACGGCCGCACCGTGGACGACGCCCGGGCCCAGGACGATGCCGGGTCCGCGGGCGGCGACGCCCAGACCCCGGGCAAACAGGGCGAACCGGGTGAACGGGGCGGAACGGAAGGCCCGTTGGCCCCCGGGAAGCCGGCGGCCGTCGAGCGGCCCGCCACCGAGGGGCCCGCCACCACGCCCAAGGGCCTGCCCCGCCGGGTACGGCAGGCCAGCCTCGCCCCCCAGCTCAAGACCGACCCGACCGCCGAAGTCCCGGCGGAGCGGCCGGCCGCACCGGCCGACGACGACCGGGACGCCGCGGCGGTCCGGGCCCGGATGTCCTCGCTCCAGCGCGGCTGGCAGCGCGGCCGCCGGGAGAACGACGAGGCCCCGCACGCCCCCACACCCCCGGACGCCGAGGACGGCGCCACCGGGGGCGCAACCGCACCACGAACCACATCGGGAGAGGACGGTCCATGACCGCACCGAAGGCATCCGCTTCCACCGCAGTCTCGCCGCACGGATCCGGGGAGTTGAACTGGCTCCTGGACGAGCTGGTCGAGCGGGTCGGCAGCATCCGCAAGGCGCTGGTCCTCTCCAGCGACGGCCTGGCCACCGGCGCCTCCAAGGACCTCACCCGCGAGGACAGTGAGCACCTGGCCGCGGTCGCCTCCGGCTTCCACAGCCTCGCCAAGGGCGTCGGCCGGCACTTCGACGCTGGGCAGGTCCGCCAGACCCTGGTCGAGCTGGACGACGCGTTCCTGTTCGTCAGCGCGGCCGGCGACGGCAGTTGCCTGGCGGTGCTCGCCGACGCCGACTCCGACGTCGGGCTGATCGCCTACGAGATGACCCTGCTCGTCAAGCGCGTGGGCACACACCTGGGCACCGCGCCCCGGTCCTGACCGGCCGGCCGAGTACGACTACGGTGACGCCATGACCGATCAGGAGGACGCGCCGACGCCGGAACGGCATCCGGCCCGGTGGTTCGACGACGACGCGGGCCCCGTCGTCCGCCCGTACGCGATGACGCGCGGGCGCACCCGCACCGACGCCGAGGGGCGGTTGGACCTGATCGCGCTGGTCATCGCGGAGAGCCGGGCCGAGGAGGCGATCGTCGACCAGACGCTCTCCCCGGAGCACGTGGACATCGTCGAGCTGTGCCGGGAGGCGCCGCAGTCGGTCGCCGAGCTGGCGGCCGAGTTCGACCTGCCGATCGGCGTGGTCCGGGTCCTCATCGGCGATCTGCTGGACGCCGGGCTGGTGCACGTCACCCGCCCGGTGCCGCCGGCCGAGCTGCCGGACGAACAGGTGCTGCGCGAGGTCATCGACGGCCTGCGCGCCCTCTAGGGCCTGTCCGCCCGCCAACGCCAACTCCCGCCGCCCGCCCCACATATGAGGGCGGGCGGCCCCGTATCCGACCCAGGAGCCGCCGTCATGGCCGACGCCACCCCCTTCGAGCGCCCGCGGATCACCGTGGGGCCGCACACCTTCGACGCGCTGGCCTGCGGCCCGGCCGACGGCGAGCTCGTCCTGCTGCTGCACGGCTGGCCCGAGTTCGCCGACTCCTGGAGCGCGCTGCTGCCCGCCCTCGGCGCCGCCGGCTACCGCGCCCTCGCCGTCGACCAGCGCGGCTACTCGCCGGCCGCCCGCCCGCCGCGGATCGCCGACTACGCCGTCCCCGAACTCGTCGCGGACGCCCTCGCGTTCGCCGACGCCCAGGGCGCCGACCGCTTCCACCTCGTCGGCCACGACTGGGGCGGCCTGGTCGCCTGGGCGCTGGCCGGCGCCCACCCCGAGCGGCTGGCGTCGCTGACCGTGCTCGCCACCCCGCACCCCGAGGCGCTCAACCGCGCCGCCGCCGGCGACCCCGAACAGCACCACCGGCTGGACTACGTCCGCTTCTTCCGCCGCGACGACGGCGCGGCGGAGTTCGCGCTGCTCGCCGACGCGGCGGCCCGGCTGCGCGCCGTCTACGGCGGCAAGGTCCCGGCGGAGCTGGTCGAGGCCAACGTGCGGCGACTGTCCGAACCGGGCGCGCTGACCGCGACGTTGAACTGGTACCGCGCCCCCGAGGCGGTGATCTCCGTCCCCGCCGGGCGGATCGCCGCGCCCACCCTCTTCCTGTGGGGCAGCGAGGACATCGCCCTGGGGCGGCGGGCCGCCGAGTCGACGGGGGAGTGGGTCGACGGCCCGTACCGCTTCGAGGCCCTGGAGGGCGTCAGCCACTGGCTGCCCGAGGAGGTCCCCGGGCTCGTCGCGCCGAAGGTCCTCGACCATCTCGCCGTCAACCGGCTGGGCTGAACCACCCGCAGGACGGCCCCATTTGGGGCGGTTGGCGGCCTTGGCCCGGTGGCCGGAACCGGTCCGTCCACACCTCAAGTGGGCGTCGTGCGGCCGACGTTGTACGGTGCACTGGCGGACCGCCCTCGGCGGCCGCCCGGCATCCGGGCCGCCTCGCGCTGCCCCGGTGCCCCTCGGTTCACCGCGTCCCCGGCATGTCAGGAGTAGGAATCGATGGTCTTCGGGCGTGCTGAGCGCCGTCGCCGGTCTGTCCCGGCCGAGCCGGTGACGCTCAAGATCCTCGTCGCCGGCGGTTTCGGCGTCGGCAAGACCACCCTGGTGGGCGCGGTCAGCGAGATCCGGCCGCTGCGGACCGAGGAGCACCTGACCGAGGCCGGTCGGCCGGTCGACGACCTGCACGGCGTCGAGGCCAAGTCCACCACCACGGTGGCGATGGACTTCGGCCGGATCACCGTCCACGACGCCCTGGTCCTCTACCTCTTCGGCACCCCCGGCCAGGACCGCTTCTGGTTCCTGTGGGACGAGTTGGCCCGCGGCGCGCTCGGCGCGGTGGTGCTCGCCGACACCCGCCGCCTGGAGGACAGCTTCGCCGCCATCGACTACTTCGAGCGCCGCGGCCTGCCCTTCGTCGTCGCCGTGAACTGCTTCGACGGCGCCGACCGCTACCCCGTCGAGTCCGTCCGGGACGCCCTGGACCTCGACCCCGGGGTGCCGGTGCTGCTCTGCGACGCCCGGGTCCAGGGCTCCGCGCGGGACGTGCTGATCGCCGTCGTCGAGCACGCGATGCAGCGCAGCGCCCAGCAGCCGGAGCCCGCGCTGCCCTGACCCTTCGGGGCCTCGGGCGGCCCCCGCCCCGCGCTTCCCTGACAGGGCGCGGAAGTACGGCCCGTACCCCGCCGCCCGGGGCACGGGCCGTACGCCTCTCGACCGGCGCGGCGGTGCGCGCCGGGCCGGGTCGGGCCCCGATCGGGACCCCGCATCAGGGTGCCAGTTCAGGGCGCCGGATCGGGGCCCGGAGCGCCGTGAGGCGTCAGCCAATCCAGGCTCCGCGCCACCGCCCGGCGCCAGTTGGCGTACTCCCGTTCCCGGACCGTCGCGTCCAGACGCGGCGTCCACTCGGCGTCCGGCTGCCAATGGGACCGCAGCTCGTCCAGGTCCTGCCACACCCCGGTCGCCAGTCCGGCCGCGTACGCGGCGCCCAGACAGGTCGTCTCGGCGACCACCGGGCGGATCACCGGCACCCCCAGCACATCGGCCTGATGCTGCATCAGCAGCCCGTTGGCGGTCATCCCGCCGTCGGCCTTCAGCCGGGTGATCGGCACCCCCGAGTCCTGGACCATCGCGTCCACCACCTCGCGGGTCTGCCAACTGGTCGCCTCCAACACCGCCCGCGCCAAATGGGCCTTGGTGACGTAGCCGGTCAGCCCGGTGATCACCCCGCGGGCGTCGGCGCGCCAGTACGGCGCGAACAGGCCGGAGAACGCCGGGACGACATAGGCGCCGCCGTTGTCCGGGACGCTCGCCGCCAGCGGCTCGATCTCGGCCGCCGACGCGATCAGCCCGAGCTGGTCGCGGAACCACTGCACCAGCGCGCCCGTGACGGCGATCGAGCCCTCCAGGCAGTACACGGGCCGCTCCCCGCCCAGCCGGTAACCCACCGTCGTCAGCAGCCCGTTCGTCGACCGGACCGGGCGGTCGCCGGTGTTCAGCAGCAGGAACGAGCCGGTGCCGTAGGTGTTCTTGGCCTCGCCGACGCCGTAGCACGCCTGCCCGAAGACCGCCGCCTGTTGGTCACCCAGCGCCGACGCCACCGGCACGCCGGCCAGTTGACCCACCGCCGTCCCGTACACCTCGGCCGACGACCGGATCTCCGGCAGCACCGCCTCCGGTATCCGCATCGCCGACAGGATCGCCGGGTCCCACTGGAGGGTGGTCAGGTCCATCAGCATCGTGCGGCTGGCGTTGGTCACGTCCGTGACGTGCACCCCGCCGTCGGTGCCGCCGGTCAGGTTCCAGATCAGCCAGGAGTCGATGGTGCCGAACGCGATCTCGCCGCGCTCGGCGCGGGCCCGCAGCCCCGGCACCGCGTCCAGCAGCCAGGCCGCCTTCGGCCCGGAGAAGTAGCTCGCCAGCGGCAGCCCGGTGGTCTCCCGGAAGCGGTCCTGCCCGTCCGCGCCGCCCAGTTCGGCGCAGAGCCGGTCGGTGCGGGTGTCCTGCCACACCACGGCGTGGTGGACCGGCTCGCCGGTGGCCCGGTCCCACAACACCGTGGTCTCCCGCTGGTTGGTGATGCCCAGCGCGCTCAACTGGTCCGCCCGCAGGCCCGCCTTGGCCAGCGCGCCCGCCACCACGTCCTGCACCCTCGCCCAGATCTCGCCGGCGTCGTGCTCCACCCAGCCGGGTCGGGGGAAGAGCTGCCGGTGCTCGCGCTGGTCGACGGCGACCACGGCGCCCAAGCGGTCGAAGACGATGCAGCGGCTGGACGTGGTGCCCTGGTCGATCGCGGCGACGTAGCGGCCGTCCGCCGCGCCCCGCCGGCTCCTCGACGGCGCGGTGTGCTGGCTGGTCATCGCTCGTCCCTCCCGACGCGCTGGCTGCTCCCGGCCCGATCCCGCGGCCCGCCCCGGCCGGTGGCCCGGGCGCGCCCCCGCCCACCGTCAGAACACCGCCGCGTACAGCAGCCCCGACAGCACCGCCCCGACCAGCGGCCCGGCCACCGGTATCCAGGCGTAACCCCAGTCCGACGGGCCCTTGTTGGGGATCGGCAGCAGCGCGTGCGCGAGCCGGGGGCCGAGGTCGCGGGCGGGGTTGATGGCGTACCCGGTGGGCCCGCCCAGCGACAGCCCGATGCCGACCACGAGCAGCGCCACCAGCAGCACATTGATCCCGGAGCCGTAGACGCCCACCCGCGCCCCCGGCAGCTGGCCGACCCCGATGCCCTTGTTCTGGCCGAAGAACAGCAGCGGCAGCACCAGCGCGGCGGTGGCGATGACCTCGGTGACGAGGTTGGCGACCGGCCGGCGGACCTCCGGCCCGGTGGCGAAGACCCCCACCGTCGGCTGCGCCAGGTCCGGCTCGGCGTTGGCGGCGAACTGCGCGGAGTACACCGCCCAGGCCAGCACCGCCCCGAGCACCGCGCCCACCAACTGCGCCAGCACATACAGCGGCACCTGCGCCCACGGGGTGCCGCCGGCCACCGCCGAGCCCAGCGTCACCGCCGGGTTCAGGTGCCCACCGGACAGCGGCGCCGCGGTGTACGCCCCGGCCAACACGCCCAGGCCCCAGCCAAACGCGACCACCACCCAGCCCGCGCCCCTGGCCTTGGAGTGGTGCAGGGTCACGGCCGCGCACACCCCCGACCCGAACAGCACCAGGACCGCGGTGCCGATCACCTCACCGACGACGACGTCCCCGTTGGCGTACATGGCGGCTCCTTCGCCCTTGCCCGGGGCGGGCCCCGGTCCTCCGTGCAGGGTGCGTGCCATGCCTGAACGCGGCGGTGCCCACGGGCAGCCGGCGACCGGCAACCGGAAGTGTTCTCCGCGGGTGGGGGAGCGTCAAGGCCGTGCGCCGCTCCCGGTTTCCGCACCGCTGCCCGCGCCCGCCGCCTGTCGCGCGCTCGCCGGGTCCGCCGCGTCCGTCGGCTCCGGCACCCGCGCGCCCGCCCCGCGCCGCACCTCGGTGCGCTCCGCCCCCGGCCGCCCCACCACCCAGCTCGCGCCCGGCAGTTCCTTGGCGGCCTTCTTCAACGGCGCCAGCGCGGCCGCCGCCGCCCCATGACCGGTGACGCTGCCCGGCGGACAGACCACCGTCGCCAGCGACAGCGTCACCGGCATCGCACCCGCCGCCCAGGCCACGTCCAACAGCGCCGCGGCGAACGGCTCCAGCCCGTCCGGCTCGGCCAGCACCAGGAAGTCGTCCCCGCCGATGTGCCCCACCCGGCTGGCCGGCTCCGCCAACGCCACCTCCGCAAGCGTCCGGCCCACCGCCCGGATCAGCTCGTCGCCCGCCGCGAACCCCGCCCCGTCGTTGACCTGCTTGAACCCGTCCACGTCCAGCCAACTCAGCGCGAACTCCCGCCCCTCGGCGATCCGTCGGTCCACCTCTCCGTTGACCGCGTCCGAACCGGGCAGCCGGGTCAGCGGGTTGAGCCGGGCCGCCTCCTCCACCCGGCTCTCGGCCAGCGCCCGCAGGATGTCGGCGAGGTGCACCACCCCGATGCACCGGCCGCGCTCGTCCACCACCGCCACGTCGTCCCCGGTACGGGCCCGCTCCCCGTCCGCGATCACGTCCAGCACCTGCCAGGCGGTGGCGTCCACCCCAACCGTCCGCGGCCGGTCCGCCAGCCGCAGCGCCGGCCGGTCCGCGTACAGCGCGTGCCCGTAACGCCCGGACAGCGACAGCAGGAAGCGGTCCCGGTGGATCGCCCGCACCGGCACCCCGTCCGCGTCCACCAGCAACACCCCCGACACCTCGGGGGAGCCGGTCAGATGGTTGCGCACCGCGCCCGCCGACGCCGACATCGGCAGCAGCGCCGCCGGTTGCAGGAACTGCGCCACCGGCGGGCCGGACGGCGGGCGGTACGGCGCCGGCCGGCCACCCACCGGCGCCGGCTGCGGGACCGGCAGATACACCTCCGCCGTCGCCCGCCGGGACGGCGGCGCGAACAGATGCCCCTGCGCCAACTGCACCCCGGCCTCCCGCACCGCCGCGTACTGCCGCTCGGTCTCCACCCCCTCGATCGCCAGCAGCCCGCCCACCCGTTCGCAGAGCTGCCGCATCGCGGCCACCGCCGCCTGCCGCCCCGGATCGCGCTCCAGCCGTACGCACAGTGAACGGTCCAACTTGACCAGATCCGGGGCCAGTTCGCCCAGCAGCCGGAGCGGCAGATCGCCGTCCCCGACGCCGTCCGCGCAGATCCGGTAGCCCTCGTCCCGCAGCCCCGCCACCGCCGCCCGCAGCTCCCGCTCGGGCACCTCGGTGAACGGGCCGACCAGATCCAGGGTGATCTCCCACGGCCGCCGCCCCACGTCCCGCACCGCCTTGCCCAACGGCATCAACTCGGGCCGCTGGGCGACCGTCCCGGCGCACACATTGACGTGCAGCGGCAGCAGCGTCTGCTGCTCCGCCGCGGCCCGGACGGCGAGCGCGGCCACCTCGGCGTCCAGATCGGGGGCGCGGCGCGCGCAGGTCAACACATCGACCTCACCGTCCTCGTGGCGGGCGAGCGGCTCCAGCGCGGCGACCGAGCCGGTCGCGAGGTTCACCACGGGCTGGAAGGCGAAGCGGAGCTGGTCGGTCCAGGCAGGCACGAGCAGCAGAATGCCGCCCCGCGGGCACCCGTGGCGCCTCGTTCACGCACTGTTCACGCATCCTTCCGGAGCGTGCGAAGGCCATGGTGCCAACGGGGGGATCGGTAACGGTTCTTGACGTAACGTCACTTCACCGAATGCCGCGTCAGTGAACTCCGCGCGATCGGAAAGTCGAAATAGGTGTCAGGGAACGTCTCCGGCGTGAAGGTGTAATGCCACCACTCGGGCGCGTAATTGACGAATCCGGCCTTCTCCAACCCCGCCTTCAGAAACAGCCGGTGCGCCCGCTGCTTTCCCCGGATCCGCGGATCGAGGGTGTGCGCGAGGGTGTCGAAGCAGTCGAAGCCGGTCCCCATGTCCAGCGAATTGTCCGGGAAACGGGCCCACTTCGGGGCGAAGCACGAGGTCAGCGGCTCCCCGGGCACATACGGCCGGGTCGGCAGCGCCGGCAGCGGCACCAGCGTCAGATCGACCGTACTGCCCCGGCTGTGCCCGGACTTCTGCGCGATGTACCCGTCCCGGAACAGCACCGACTTGTCGACCCGCGGATAGAACTCCGCCTTCATCCGCTGGTCGGCAAGGTCCTTCGCCCACGCCACGAAGTGGTTCACCGCCCGCTGCGGCCGATAGCAGTCATAGACCTTCAGGGAATAGCCGCGGCGCAGGAAGGAGAGCTGCGCCCGGTGCAGCGCCCGCGCCGCGTCCCGGGTCAGGATGCACATCGGCTCGCGGTACCCCGTCGCCGGCACGCCCAGGAAATCGTGCGGGGTGGCGTACCGGATCTCCTGGATGATCGTGGGGTCGACATCGCGCAGCGCCACGAACTCCGGCGGCGCCTTGGGGTCATGGGCCTGCACGCCACCCTGGGCGCCGTGGGACGGCGACGGCGGCGGTGCGCCGCCGCCCGCCTGGGCGCTCGACGGGACGGCGACCACGGTCAACAGGGCGGCGGCAGCGGCGACCAGGCCGCGCCACGTAGCAGCAAGTCTCGGCATGCCCCTCGTCTACCAGGCGCGGCGGGCACGGGGGAAGCCATCTGCCCCGCCTCCCTAACGGGCCCGCCCCACCGCCCCGTTAGGGCCCCTCCGATGGGTCAGGGTCGGACAGACCCTAGCCGTCTCCCTCCCCGTCCAGCCCCCGCACCCGCACCGGATACCCCACCGGCCGCCCGTCCCGCCGCTCGACGACCACCCTGCCGCCCTCCAGCCGCGTGCTGAACCGCGCCACCTCCGGCCGCCGCCAGCCGTCCCCGCAGTCCGGCACCACCAACCCCGCGCCCGGCCGCCCGGCCACCGGCGCCCACACCTCCAGCTCCATCCCGCCGTCCGCGCCTGTCACGGGCACCACCGAACCGGCCCGCGCCAGCACCGGAATACGGGACAGCGGCGCCGCCACCCACACCCGGCCAGGACCGTCGTACGCCCGCCCGGTAGCGGTGTCGTACCACCGCCCGCGCGGCAGCCGCACCGCCCGCCGCACCGCCCCTGCCTCCAACACCGGCGCCACCAACAACGCGTCCCCCAACAGGAACGCGTCCTCGCAGTCCCGCAACGCCCGGTCCCGCGGCGCGCCCCACCACACCGGACGCACATACGGCGCCCCCGACAGCCGCGCCAACTGCCCCAGCGTCACGAAGTACGGCAGCAACCGCTCCCGCTCCCGCAGCGCCGCCGCCGCGTGCTCCGTCACCTGCTCCCCGTACTCCCACGGCTCCCGCCGCCCCGCCCACAACGCCGAATGCGTCCGGAACAGCGGGAGATACGCGCCCAGTTGGAACCACCGCAGATACAGCTCCGGCGACGGCACCCCCGAGAACCCGCCCACGTCCGGCCCGCTGTACGGCACCCCGCACAACCCCAGCCCCAACACCAGCGCCAACGACGCCCGCAGCCCCGGCCACCCGGTCGCCACGTCCCCCGACCAGGTGCCCCCGTACCGCTGCAACCCCGCCCACCCCGACCGGGAGAACAGGAACGGCCGCTCCCCGGGCCGCAGTTCACACAGCCCCTCGAAGGCGGCCCGGGCCATCGCCAACCCGTAGACGTTGTGCGCCTCCCGGTGGTCGCCGCCCCGCCCCTCCAGGTCGTGCCGCGCCGACCGGGGCAGCGTCGCCTCCCCGAACGCCGCGAACGACACCGGCTCGTTCATGTCGTGCCAGAACCCCGCGAACCCCTGCCCCAACCGCTCCGCATACAGCGCCCCCCACCACTTGCGCACCCGCGCATCGGTGAAGTCCGGATACACCGACTCGCCCGGCCACACCACGCCCCGCACCACCCGCCCCCGCGCGTCCCGCACGAAGGCGTCCACCGCCGCCCCGCCGTCGTACACCGCGTTCCCCGGCTCCGCCTTCACCGCCGGATCCACGATCGACACCAGGCGCACCCCCTGCTCCCGCAACTCCCCGGCCAGCCCCGGAAGATCAGGAAACCGCTCGCGGTCCACGGTGAACACCCGATGCCCGTCGTAGTGGTCGATGTCCAGATGGACCGCCGACAGCGGCAACCCGCGCTCCCGATAGCCGGCCACCACCCGCCGCACCTCGTCCGCCCCGCCGAACCCCCACCGGGCGTGCTGATACCCCAACGCCCAACGGGGCGGCAGCGCCGGCGCACCCGTCAGCGCCGTCCATCCCTGGAGCACCCGCGCCGGCGTCCCCGCCAACACCCAGTAGCGCAACGGCCCGCCGTCCACCCGCACTTCACAGGTGCCCGGCCGGTCATGCCCGGAACCGGCGCCCTCCGCGCCCTCGCGCAGCGTCACCCGGCCGTCCCAGGAGTTGTCGTGGAACACCAGGTGCGTCCCCGCGTCGGCCACCACCAACTGCACCGGCATCGCCAGATACAGCGGATCGTCCTGCGGCCCGAACGCGCCGCCCGGATCGGTGTTCCACAGCCGGTACACCCCGTCCCGCAGCCGCGGACCGCCCGACCGGCCGCCCAGCCCGAAGAACCGCGCGTCCGCCGCCACCTCCGACCGCTGCACCCACCGCGTCCCCGCGGCCCCCTCGCCCCCGAGCCCCTCGGCCCCGTCCCCCTTGGCACCGTCCCCGGACGCCTCCACCCGGTCCCACCAGCGCGGCGGCAACTCCCGCCGCAGCATCGCCCCGCCCGGCGTCCGCACCTCCACCGCACCGAACCGCGACACCACCACCAGCACCCGTTCCGAGACGACCCGCCAGCCGCCCTCCGTGTCCGGCTCCAGCACCACCCGCGGATCCACCTCCGGACACGCCCCGGCCAGCGCGTACGACGGCTCGGGACAGGCCCCGTCCCACCCGCAGAACACCGCGCCGCCCACCGCCACCCGCACCCGCAGCGACGACCGCGCGAAGTGGATCACGCCACCACCGGGCAACGGCTCCGCCCCGTGGGCCGTCCCCGGCACCCGCGCCCGCTCCGCACCCCGCCGCGGCAACGCCCGCGCATCCGCTCTGCTCCGGCGCCACGCCGCACGCACGGCCCGCAGCCCCTGCGCCGGCCCGACCGCCCTGACCATCCGTACCGACCGCACCAGATCACGCCCGTTCATGCCGGTCAGCCTGCCACCGACAACCCCGCGCGGGGGAACCGTTCAACTGCCGTTCACCTGACCACGGCCAACCGGCCACATCCCGCCCGCACCACATCCCCGAACGCCCGCCCCACCCCGGAAGCGCCCCACCACCCTCGAATGTGACCAGCCCACCCTGGTGCCCGACTCGATCACGTGGCATCGTCCCAACCAGCCGATCACGCGCACCACCGGGCGACCCCCGCCACGGCGCGCGACCGACGCCCACGACGCGTAACCGCCAGGAGCCGCATCATGACCACCGCACCGCACTCCGCCGCCCAGCCGACACCGGAACCCCTCTGGCAGCCCGGCCCGGACCGGATCGCCGGCGCACAGGTCACCCGCTTCCACGCCTGGGCCGCCACCCACCACGGCGCACCCGCCCCCACCCCAGGCGACCCCGCGGCCAGCTACGCGGCCCTGCACCGCTGGTCCGTCGACCAACTCCCCACCTTCTGGGGGGCGGTGGCCCAGTGGTTCGACGTCCGCTTCGCCACCCCCTACGACACCGTCCTCGCCGACCGCACCATGCCCGGCGCCCGCTGGTTCCCCGGCGCCACCCTCAACTACGCCGAACACGCCCTGCGCGCCGCCGAGGACCCCGCCCGCGCCGACACCCCCGCCCTCCTCCACGTCGACGAGCGCCAGCAGCCCACCCCCCTCACCTGGGCCGAACTCCGCACCCAGGTCGGCTCGCTGGCCGCCGCCCTCCGCCGCCTCGGCGTCCGCCCCGGCGACCGCGTCAGCGGCTACCTCCCCAACATCCCCGAGGCCGTCGTCGCCCTCCTCGCCACCGCCGCGGTCGGCGCCGTGTGGACCTCCTGCGCCCCCGACTTCGGCGCCCGCAGCGTCCTGGACCGCTTCCAACAGGTCGAGCCCGTCGTCCTGTTCACCGTCGACGGCTACCGCTACGGCGGCAAGGAACACGACCGCCGCGACACCGTCGCCGAACTCCGCGCCGAACTCCCCACCCTGCGCGCCGTCGTCCACGTCCCGCTGCTCGGCACCCCCGCCCCCGAAGGCGCCCTGAACTGGTCCGAGCTGACCTCGGACGACACCCAACCGGCCTTCGAACAGGTCCCGTTCGACCACCCGCTGTGGGTCCTGTACTCCTCCGGCACCACCGGCCTCCCCAAGGCCATCGTCCAGTCCCAGGGCGGCATCCTCCTCGAACACCTCAAGCAGACCGGCCTGCACTGCGACCTCGGCCCCGACGACCGCTTCTTCTGGTACACCTCCACCGGCTGGATGATGTGGAACTTCCTGGTCGGCGGCCTCCTGGCCGGATCCACGATCGTCCTCTACGACGGCAGCCCCGGCCACCCCGACGTCGGCGCCCAATGGCAGGTCGCCGCCGCCACCCGTGCCACCGTCTTCGGCACCTCCGCCGCCTACGTGATGGCCTGCCGCAAGGCCGGCCTGCACCCCGCCCGCGACCTCGACCTGTCCACCGTCACCTGCGTCGCCACCACCGGCTCCCCGCTCCCGCCCGACGGCTTCCGCTGGCTGCACGACACCTTCGCCGAGACCGACACCGACCTGTGGACCGCCTCCGTCAGCGGCGGCACCGACGTGTGCAGCTGCTTCGCCGGCGCCGTCCCCACCCTCCCCGTCCACATCGGCGAACTCCAGGCCGCCTGCCTGGGCACCGACCTCCAGGCATGGGACCCCCAGGGCAAGCCCGTCACCGACGAGGTCGGCGAACTCGTCGTCACCAAGCCCATGCCGTCCATGCCCACCCGCTTCTGGAACGACCCCGACGGCACCCGCTACCACGACAGCTACTTCGACATGTACCCCGGCGTCTGGCGACACGGCGACTGGATCACCCTCACCTCCCGCGGCAGCGTCATCATCCACGGCCGCTCCGACTCCACCCTCAACCGCCAGGGCGTCCGGATGGGTTCCGCCGACATCTACGAGGTCGTCGAGCGCCTCCCCGAGATCCGCGAATCCCTCGTCATCGGCCTCGAACTCCCCGACGGCGGCTACTGGATGCCCCTCTTCGTCCACCTCGCCCCGGGCAGAACCCTGGACGACGCCCTGCGCGACCGCATCAAACGCACCATCCGCGAACAGCTCTCCCCGCGCCACGTCCCCGACGAGATCATCGAGGCCCCCGGCGTCCCGCACACCCTCACCGGCAAGCGCATCGAGGTCCCCGTAAAGCGCCTCCTCGCCGGCACCCCCCTCGAAAAGGCCGTCAATCCCGGCTCCGTCGACGACCTCGAACTCCTCCGCTTCTACGAGCGGATCGCCGCCGACCGCGCCACCTGACCGCGCCCCGGCGCCGGCGGCCCCAACGCCCCGGCGCCGGACCGCCGTTGTCAGACCCCCCGACTACTCTCGGTGACGAGGTTGCTCGACGACCCACACCGACCGTGCACGGCGTACCCCGCCGCGCACCCACTTCAGGGGGAAGCCATGACGCCCACCACCCGACCCACGCCCCACCCCGCCAACCACCCGCTGCGCCGCGAACTCCCCAGCACCGCCGCCGTCTTGGCCGACGCCCGCGCCTTCGCCGCCATGCGCCGCTACCGCACCTTCCCGTTCGACGATCACCGCGGCTACCTCCGCCAGTTGGAGGTCCTGCTGCGCACCCTCGCCGCCCAGGGCGTGCACACCACCCTCTGCCTCTTCGACCCGGCCGCCTACGCCCGCTACTGCGCCGACCACGGCCTCGACCCCGACGACCCCGGCAGCCGCAGCCGCTACACCGCCGCCGTCGCCTGCACCGGCGCCACCATCCCCTACGACGGCGCCCCGCTCGACCACCTCCTGCCGTTACTCACCGAGGAGGCCGCCCGCCAGGCGTCCTGGGACCGCGCCACCGCCCTCCTGGCCCGCGCCGGCCGCTGTACCACCTGCGGCCAGGACCTCGCCCACGCCGCCTTCACCCGCGCCACCACCGCCCTCCAACACCTCCTGACGGCCCTGGGGGAGGGCACCCACCACCTCGTCTGCACCCTCCCCGACACCACCGGCCCCCTCCGCGCCTACCTCCAGGTCACCACCGCCCCACCCGGCCGCCCACCCCAACTCCCCGAATCCGAGACGCTCGTCTTCTGCACCGTCCTCGCCGCCGCCCTGGCCAGCCCCGACACCGGCGCCCTCGTCTGCCGCACCACCCCCACCACCGACACCCCCACCACCGACACCCCCACGGGCGACCCCACTACCCCCGCCACCGTCCGCGGCTGGCGCCTGCGCGACGCCTGGCCCGCCCCCATCACCGCCGCCGAAATCTTCGACGCCTACTGCACCGACCCCGAAACCGACGACCTCATCCCGCCCGAGCCCGGCGTCGACCACGCCCCCGGCCTGCCCCTGCCACCCCCACCCGCCCCGCACTGCCACCCCTGACCCGGCCGGGCCCCCACACAGGAAACGGCCGCCCCGCCACACCGGCGGGACGGCCGTCCCCAAACACCTCACACGGCGCCGCGCGCCGCCCGGATCACTCCCCGGAGAGCACCGCCTGCGCGGCCGCCCGGGCATCCGCCGCGGTGTCCGCGGCCCGCGCCGCGGCCGCCGCCCGCTCGCACTGCGCCAGCGTGTGCTTGGCCAGCGTCGCCCGCACATACGGAAGCGACGCCGCACCCATCGACAGGCTGGTCACCCCGAGCCCCGTCAACACGCACGCCAACAGCGGATCGGAGGCCGCCTCACCGCACACCCCACAGCTCTTGCCCTCGGCCTTCGCCGCCTCGGCCGAGGCCGCCACGAGGTCCAACAGCGCCGGCTGCCAAGGGTCTTGAAGCCGCGACACCGCGCCCACCTGACGGTCCGCCGCGAAGGTGTACTGCGCCAGGTCGTTGGTGCCCAGCGACAGGAACTCCACCTCCTGGAGGATCGACCGCGCCCGCAGCGCCGCCGACGGAATCTCCACCATCGCGCCGAACTTCGCCTGCAGCCCGGCCTCCCGGCAGGCATCCGCGAACGCCTTCGCATCGATCCGGTCCGCCACCATCGGCGCCATGACCTCAAGGTAGACCGGCAGCCCCTCGGCGGCCTTCGCCAGCGCCGAAAGCTGCGTCCGCAGCACCTCGGGGTGGTCCAGCAGCGTCCGCAACCCCCGCACGCCCAGCGCAGGGTTCGGCTCGTCCGCCGGCGTCAGAAAGTCCAGCGGCTTGTCCGCCCCGGCATCCAGCACGCGGACCACCACGCGCCCCTCCGGGAACGCCGCCAGCACCTCCCGATACGCCTCGACCTGCTTCTCCTCCGACGGCGCCCGCTGACTGTCGTCCAGGAACAGGAACTCCGTACGGAACAGCCCGACGCCCTCCGCGCCGGCCTCCACCGCCGCCGGCACATCCGCCGGCCCGCCGACGTTCGCCAGCAGCGGCACCTTGTGCCCGTCGGACGTCGCGCCCGGACCGGACGACGCCGCCAGCGCCGCCTTCCGCGCCTCGGCGGCCTGCGTCAACTCGGCCCGCTTCTCTGCACTGGGATCGACGAAGACCTCACCGGTGCTGCCGTCCACCGCGATCACGGTGCCCTCGACGAGCTCACCGGCACCCGGCATCGCCACCACGGCCGGCACCCCCAGCGCCCGCGCAAGGATCGCGCTGTGGCTGGTCGGCCCGCCCTCCTCGGTCACGAAACCGAGCACCAGTGCCGGGTCCAGCAGCGCGGTGTCCGCCGGCGCCAGGTCCCGCGCGATCAGCACATACGGCTCGTCACTGTCCGGCACGCCCGGCATCGGCACGCCCAACAGCCGCGCCACGATCCGGTTCCGCACGTCATCGAGGTCGGCCACCCGCCCCGCCAGGTACTCGCCCGCCCCGGCCAGCAGCGCCCGGTACGCGGCGAACGCGTCGTACACCGCCCGCTCGGCCGTGCTGCCCACGGCGATCCGCCGCTCGACATCGGCCATCAGCTCGGGGTCCTGCGCCATCATGGCCTGGGCCTCCAGCACGTGCTGGGCCTCCCCACCGGCCAGGTTGCCCCGCGCGATCAGGTCGGCAGCCACAGCTTCCACGGCCTGACGGGCGCGCCCCTGTTCACGCTCCGCCTCCTCCGCCGGAATCTGCTTGGCCGGCGGCTCCAGCACCGCCGTCCCCATGTGCCGCACCTCGCCGATGGCCACGCCGTGGCTCACCCCGACGCCCCGCAGCGTTGTCTCCATGTCACCCGTCTCCGGTTTTGCGGCGGGCCCGGCCGCCGCGGTGGATGTCGTACCTGCCGCCTCGCAACGGCGCCCGGCTCCTACTGCCAGGAGAAGAGCGCGTCGCCCGCCTTGATCTCGCCGTCCTCGCGCACTTCGCCGAGCGAGTCCGCGGTGGCCTCCAACGCGACGACCGGGCACACCGGCGACTTACCGGCCTCCTCGACCGCGGCCGGGTTCCAGCGCACGACCGCCTGCCCACGGGCCACGGTGTCGCCCTTGTTCACCAGCAGCTCGAAGCCCTCGCCGTTGAGCTGCACGGTGTCGATACCAAGGTGCGTCAGCACGCCGTGCCCCTCGCCGTCCACGACGACGAACGCATGCGGGTGCAGCGAAACGATGACGCCGTCCACGGGCGAAACCGCCTCCGACGGCTCACGCACGGGGTCGATGGCGGTACCGGGACCCACCATCGCGCCGGAGAAGACCGGGTCCGGCACTGCCGCCAGCCCGATGGCGCGTCCTGCAAGAGGGGACGTCACGGTGGTCATGGGAAACCTCCCAGGGGTGAAGATTCATCAGGCCGCCGCCACTGCCTGTCCCGGGCGGCGCACCGTTGAGAAGCGTAAGTCATAAGAACTGACGGTTCCGCATGACAGAGCCCGGTTGCTGCCCGCGGCGACCCCACCGGTACCCCACACCCGCACGGAATCGATTTGCCTCGCCCACACCACCCCTGTAATGTCTGGGCCCTGCCCCAGACAGCCAGGAAGCGCTTCGGCGTAACCAACTGAGTGGGCGGCACTCCTCAGAGTCATGATCCTGATTCTCGAATCATGCGCTTCTGCATGCCTGCAGAAAAGCGGTGGTCCGGAAGCCGGAAAAGCCCTGATAGAGTGTGAAACACCGAAGGGAAGCGCCCGGCGGAAACCCGAAAGGGAATCCAAAGGAAGCGTCCGTTCCTTGAGAACTCAACAGCGTGCCAAAAGTCAACGCCAGATATGTTGATACCCCGTCTCCAGCATCATGCTGGGACGAGGT